>JALNYY010000087.1 GCA_023229605.1 Methylobacter sp. | reverse complement strand
TTTTGGCGCCGGGACCGCTACACTCGCCGCAGGTGACCAGCACCGGCACGCGGATTTTGGCGTCGGTGCCGAATACGGCTTCTTCAAGCGTTAATTCCAGGTTGTAACGCAGGTCCGAACCGCGTTGAACATTGCTCCGCTGCTGCCTGCCTCCGCCGAAAATATCGCCGAAAATATCGCTGAAACTCTCACCTGCGCCGAACCCGCCGGAACGCCCGCCTCCCATCGATGGATCAATCCCGGCATGCCCGAACTGATCATAAGCGGAGCGTTTTTTAGGATCTGATAAAACTTCGTAAGCCTCTTTAATCTGCTTAAACTTGGCCTCGGCTTCCACCGGATTGTCTTTATTCCTGTCTGGATGATGCTTCATCGCCTTGCTGCGATAGCTTTTCTTAATTTCTGCATCACTGGCGTTTCTGTCTACACCGAGAAGCTTGTAAAAATCTTCTTTTGCCATGGTTCAATATTCTGTTGTTTGGATTTTGGTGATTATCATTGTCTGATTTTGTCCTGGATACCGTGTGGAGAGGATAAGAGACGGTTATGTTGCTTTACGGCACACCCTTCGGCAATGTGCTAAAGCTCATAGGCTGGGGTGATGCTCCGCATAAGCATCAACTTAAGCGAAAAGCCCGCATATTCAATCAATAGTCGATGATTACTAAACCGCAAAAAGAACACGAAGGGACACGAAGTTTTTTCTTCGTGAGCTTCGTGTTCTTCGTGGTTTTATGCTTTAGGTTAATGCATATGGGAAGTAAGGTACGCCCCCAACCTATACTTTATTTCTTATCGTCGTCTTTAACTTCTTCAAACTCGGCATCAACAACACCGTCATCCGCCGTAGCATGCTCTGAAGAAGCATGAGCGCCGGACGCTTCACCTTCAGACGCCGATTTTTGCGCGTAAACGCGTTCGGCCAGTTTACCTGATAACTCGGTTAAGTCATGCGTTTTGGCTTCAATTGCCTCTTTGTCATCACCTTTAACCGCAGTTTTCAGTGCCTCAATCGCATGTTCAATACTGGTTTTTTCATCGGCGCCGACTTGATCACCCAGTTCTTTCAATGATTTTTCAGTCGCGTGAATCATACCGTCCGCATGGTTGCGAGCATGAACCAATTCAGTCAATTTACGATCTTCATCAGCATGCGCTTCGGCATCTTTAATCATCCGTTCAACTTCATCATCCGATAAACCGCTGGAGGCTTTGATCACAATCGATTGTTTTTTACCGGTCGCCTTGTCTTTGGCTGACACGTTCAAAATACCGTTGGCATCAATGTCGAATGCAACTTCAATTTGCGGAATGCCGCGCGATGCCGGTGGAATATCTGACAGGTCAAAACGTCCCAGCGATTTATTCGCCGCCGCTTTTTCACGCTCACCTTGCAATACATGAACAGTCACTGCCGTTTGATTGTCGTCTGCCGTAGAAAACACTTGCGATGCATTGGTCGGAATCGTGGTGTTTTTCTCGATCAGTTTGGTCATGATACCGCCCATAGTCTCGATGCCCAACGATAACGGGATAACATCCAGCAACAACACATCTTTAACGTCGCCCGCCAAGACACCAGCCTGGATCGCCGCGCCTAAAGCAACCGCTTCGTCAGGGTTAACGTCTTTGCGTGGTTCTTTACCGAAAATGGCTTTTACCATTTCCTGAACTTTCGGCATACGGGTTTGACCGCCTACCAAAATCACGTCATTAATGTCCGATGCGGATAATTTCGCGTCTTTCAGCGCCATTTCACAAGGGCCTTTAGTGCGGTTAATCAGCTCTTCAACCAATGATTCCAGTTTAGCGCGGGTTAATTTGACATTTAAATGTTTAGGGCCTGACGCATCTGCGGTAATGTAAGGCAGATTCACATCGGTTTGCTGACTTGAAGACAATTCAATTTTGGCTTTTTCCGCCGCTTCTTTCAAACGTTGCAAGGCTAACGGATCGTTATGTACGTCAACGCCGCTTTCTTTCTTGAATTCTGAGGCAAGAAATTCAATGATTCTTGAGTCGAAATCTTCACCGCCCAGGAATGTATCGCCATTGGTCGACAACACTTCGAATTGATGCTCGCCTTCTATCTCGGCGATTTCAATAATAGAAATATCGAAAGTACCGCCGCCTAAGTCGTACACCGCAATTTTGGTGTCGCCTTTAGGTTTGTCCATGCCGAAAGCCAATGCGGATGCAGTCGGTTCATTGATAATACGCTTAACTTCAAGTCCGGCAATACGGCCGGCATCTTTAGTTGCTTGGCGTTGCGAGTCGTTAAAATAAGCCGGTACGGTAATAACCGCTTCGGTGACTTCTTCGCCTAAATAGGCTTCCGCGTCTTTTTTCAATTTCATCAAAACACGCGCTGAAATCTCGGGAGCCGCCATTTTTTTGCCGTGAACTTCAACCCAGGCGTCGCCGTTTTCAGCTTCGACGATTTTATAAGGCACCATTTTGATGTCTTTTTGCACGACATCGTCTTTAAAACGGCGACCGATCAAACGTTTGATCGCAAATACGGTATTTTTTGGATTGGTAACGGCTTGGCGTTTTGCCGATTGGCCTACCAACACTTCATCATCGCTGGTAAAAGCGATAATGGAAGGCGTAGTACGCGCGCCTTCGCTGTTTTCAATCACTCTTGCGACGCCGTTTTCCAATACCGCGACGCACGAGTTTGTTGTTCCTAAATCTATGCCAATTATTTTAGCCATTGAATTCTCCAGACTTGAATTTATTTAAAAAAGTAAAAGTTATTACAAATATGAGGCTGCTTTATTTGATTTCAAGCCTGTTCATCGATGCTAGGAATATCTGCCGGCTTTTTTTCGGCTGCTTTGGCAACCAAAACCATAGCGGGGCGGAGCAATCGTCCGTTCAAGGTATATCCTTTTTGGAAAACGTTAACCACCGTATTCGGCTCTGCGCCATCTACCGCCTGCATGGCCATGGCCTGATGCAGTTCAGCATTAAAGGGCTGGCCGATCGGGTCTATCGTTTCAATTTTGAATTTTGTAAATACTGATTCGAACTGTTTGATCGTTAATTCACTGCCTAAACGAAACTTGTTCACTTCCTCGCTATCGCCTGTTGCCGCCTGCAAACCCAATACCAAACTGTCCAATACCGGCAACAGTTCCTTGGCAAAGCCTGTCAGGGCAAATTTGTGCGCATCTTCCAGATCCTTTTGCGTTCTTCTTTTCAGGTTTTCCATTTCCGCCTGCGCCCGAACCGCTTTATCCCAATTCTCCTGAGCTTTTTGCTCAACTTGGGCCAATGCCTGCTTTAACTCTTCAATCGTAAGTTCGTGCTCGGCCAGTTCGGTATGCGATTGCTCATTAACTGTTTCGTTTTCAGTTTTAACCTGAGATCCAGGCGCTTCCTGATCAGTACTCATTATTCATAGCTCCTTAATATTTAAAATTAATATCCATGCCGAACGGCATAAAAAGATATTATTTATAGTGGGGTCGTTGATTTTGGATTCAAGGCGGCCCCTAACAATTTTGCCGTAACATCGACAAAAGGAATGATTTTCTCGTAAGCCATACGCGTCGGCCCGATAACGCCCAGCACGCCGACTACTTCATCGCTGACCGAATACGACGAAGTCACTAGGCTGCAATGATCGAAAGCCCGATAACCCGATTCTTCGCCGATGAAAATCTGCACACCCTCGGCTTTCATGCATTGATCCAGCAAATGAATAACGCCTTGCTTTTGACTGAAGGCTTCAAACAAGCCTTTTAGCCGTTCCATATCCGACAACTCGGAAAAATCCATCAAATTGGTTTCGCCGGTCAGCACATAATCGTCTTTTTTATTGTCCTGGTCGAAAGCCAGTTGCGCCATTTTTACCGCATCCAGCATACCTTGGTTCATGTCGGGCTTTCCTGCCCGACACCCTTCGGATAAATGCAAATCTGTTCCAGACAGATTTGTCATGCGCTCCTGATCTGCCTGCAAATCCTTTAAAACGGCTTTGCGCACCGCATCCAGACTACGGCCGGAATAAATTGAATTTAAATAATTGGCCGCCTGCTGTAACTCGGCGGGGCTGAATACTTTGGAGGTGTGGATGATTTTGTTGTGAACTTCCTGCTCGTTGGTAACGAAAATGACCAACACCCGAGTATGGGATAAAGATAGAAACTCGATATGCCGCAAACACACCAATTCTCTTTTGGGCAACGTCACCACCCCGGCCATCTGCGTTAATTCCGACAGCAGGCGCGATGCGACGCCGATCATATCGCTGCTGTCATCGTTTACCGACAAGCCTTGATGCAAGCGGGTTAAATCTTTCGATTCCAGCGGCTTAACCGTCAACAAAGTATCGACAAACAAGCGATACCCGCTAACCGTAGGCACCCGCCCTGCCGAAGTATGCGGCGAATGCACCAGCCCCAGATCTTCCAGATCGGCCATGACATTGCGAATAGTTGCCGGACTTAAATTTAAATCCGAATCTTTTGATAAAACCCGCGACCCCACCGGCTGGCCATCGCTGATATAACGCTCGACCAACGTTTTCAATAGCTGTAGCGACCGCTCATTTAAAACCTGCGTATTACCCACACTTACCTCTGCGACCATGTTTAGCACTCCATCTGCACGAGTGCCAGCAGGGCAAATTATCAGCTCATCAACCTATTGTCAATAAACCTAAAAACCGGTCAGTGTTTATATTTCATTGATATGCCCGTCTTGCCGTATTAAAAACTTCCAGTCGTCTTGCCCGACTGTTTTATTTCTACCTAATCGAAACACCGTAAAAATAAGTCGCTATGGTCCTTAATAGAACGACATGTTAAGCATTTTGTTTCAAATACTCTCTTACAAAATCCATTGATGAAACGACGCCTTTTATCTGTTTATTTTCCAGTATGACAATGTGGTGAATTTTATGCTTTACCATTAATGCGGCCGTTTCTCTGGCGGAGGTGTCCGGACTTACTGCGACTACTTTATGCGTACACAATTCCCATGCCCGTTCGCTTTTTGCATTTCTACCCATCTCATAAAAATGCACAATATCCGGATAAGTTATGACGCCAAAACAACCCTGCTTTGAATCAATAACCAGCGCACAACACGATAACTTGTTTGAATCCATTTTCTTTTCAACCGTATCAATAGTATCGTCCATATCGACTGCCGTGATATGGGTATTCATTAATGTTGATACTGCTCTATCCATCATGTTAATGCCCAACGTAAAATCAGAAGGACGCAACGCATCCGATCTTGCCATGTAAAACCGCTCTAGCCCCCGACATGATTACACCGGTCTGCGTTTTAGTCCACCGATATAACCGCCCGCGGCAATAATACCTGCCCCAAAAATAAGTACAGCTTTGACTTGTATTGATTATTCGTGGGAAATTACGCCTGACGATAACACCGCCCGGAATCGCCATCAACGCTAGGCGACTCCGGGTGCAAAATTTATCGTTAATCTCTTACAGGCGGCGGCGCCAGCACAACTCTTGATCCATTGCTTTCCGCGGCACTGACGACGCCTGCCGCCTCCATGTCTTCGATCATCGTTGCGGCGCGGTTATAGCCGACTTTAAACCGTCGTTGCACGCTGGATATTGAGGCTTTGCGGCTTTCCGTGACAAACTGCACGGCTTCGTCATACAAGGCGTCAGTTTCGGAATCGCCATTCCCGCCACCGCCGCCCATGCTGTAGCCATCGCTGGAGTCGGAAGGCTCGCAGGTAATATCTTCCAGATAATTGGGCGGTGCAGTTTGTTTTAGAAACTCAACCACGCGATGCACTTCATGGTCATCGACAAAAGCGCCGTGAGCACGGATCGGAATGCTGGTGCCCGAGGGTAAAAACAGCATGTCGCCGTTGCCCAGCAAAGTTTCCGCGCCGCCTTGATCGAGGATAGTGCGCGAGTCGATGCGCGATGACACCTGGAAAGAAATCCGGGTAGGCACGTTGGCTTTGATCAGGCCGGTCAATACGTCAACCGATGGGCGTTGCGTGGCCAGAATCAAATGAATGCCGGCCGCACGGGCTTTTTGCGCCAGCCGGGCGATCAGTTCTTCAACTTTCTTACCGACGATCATCATCATGTCGGCTAATTCGTCGATGACGATGACGATGCTGGGCAGGGTGCTTAAGGTGGGGTACTCCTCGCCTTCTTCCAGAGGATTGATCATTTGAAACATCGGGTCCCTGACGGTTTCGCCTCGTGCGGTCGCGTCTTCTATCAGCTGGTTAAATCCTGCAAGATTTCTGACGCCCATTTTGGACATTAACTTGTAACGCCTTTCCATTTCAGCAACCGCCCAGCGTAATGCGTTGCTGGCTTCCTTCATATCGGTTACTACGGGGGTCAGTAAATGAGGAATGCCTTCGTATACCGATAATTCCAGCATCTTCGGGTCGATCATGATCAGGCGAACCTGTTCAGGCGTCGCTTTATAAAGCAGGCTGAGAATCATGGTGTTGATGGCGACCGATTTACCGGAACCTGTGGTGCCTGCAACCAGTGCATGAGGCATTTTGCCGAGATCCGCAACCATCGGCGTACCGGAAATATCCTTGCCCATCGCCAGGGTCAGCATTGATTTGGATTTTTCGAACGGCGCAGACACCAACAGTTCACGCAAGGTCACCATTTCCCGCTCCCTGTTGGGGATTTCAAGGCCGACTACCGATTTACCGGGGATAATTTCAACAATACGAACACTGGTGACCGACAACGCCCTGGCCAAATCTTTGGACAGGGTGCTGATGCGGCTGACTTTGACGCCCGCCGCGGGTTGCAATTCAAAACGGGTGATAACAGGGCCGGGATGGAAGCCGACGACGGAGACGACGACATTGAAATCGGCCAGAATATCTTCCACCAAGCGAGACATTTCTTCCAAGTCGGCTTGCGAATAGCCTATGACGCGGGTATCGCGGTGATCCAACAACTCCAGCGACGGCAGAACGCCTTTGCTGGCGTCATATTTAATAGTCGGCTGTTTTTTTGCTGGAGAGCTGTTTTTTACAGCCTTTTCTAAAGGCTTTTCGGTATTCTGGATGGCCTTGGCCCCGGTTTTCCTCCTAAGCACCGATTTTTCGGGATTATTGACCGGCGTCTGGGTCCGCTTGGCCGAGCGATCCTGCAACAAGCCGAGAGCGCTGCTGCAAAAAATTTGACAGATAACCACGGTACATTTACCGATAACATCTATCAACGCTATCCATGACAGCCCGGTAACCAATGTGACCCCGGCCAATAAAACCACTAACAACAATAATGTCGCCCCCGAATTGCCGAATACGACCAGCAATGCATTGCCGATTTCCTGGCCTAAAATACCTCCGGTATTGCTGGGCAGCTCAATTCCTATTCTTAGCAGGTACAAATTCAATAATGCAGCGCCTGAGATAATGGTCGCTATAGAACCTATCCATTGCAACGCAAGAATCATTTTTTCTCGGCCTTGTCTGCCCCGAGTATAAATCAGGTAGCCTTGCCAAAAAATAATCGCCGGAAACAGATAAGCGGCCAAACCAAAACAGCTGAGCATGAAATCAGCGATCCAGGCGCCAAAAACGCCACAAGCATTAGAGACTGTCTGCACTGATCCGCTATGCGTCCAGCCCGCATCCTCGTTACTAAAAGTGATCAGCGAGATTAAAAAAAATAATGCGCCGGCAATGAAGCCTAATAAAGCAACTTCACGCAAACCGCGAAAGGTTTTTTCTTCCATTACAGCAGCCATATTCAACAACTCGTCACATAAATTACTAACAAAACATGATTATAGATCAATAATGATATGTATAGCATTAATAATATCCGCAATAAACCCCTGCTCGCATTTTGATAATTAACCGCTACCTATACCGATAAAAACAGTTTACGAAACACGCTTTCGTCTTCATAATTAATTTTTTTCGTCTTCCCCCTGCAAAGGATTTTTCAATGAGTGATTCCAAACATTGCCGCCTTTTGATTCTCGGCTCCGGCCCCGCCGGTTATACGGCCGCAATCTATGCCGCACGAGCCAACCTGAACCCGGTTATCATTACCGGTATGCAGCAAGGCGGTCAGTTAACTACGACTACCGAAGTTGATAACTGGCCCGGCGATGTTGAAGGCTTGCAAGGCCCTGATCTCATGGAAAGAATGCTTAAACATGCGGAGCGCTTCGCTACCGAGATAATTTTCGACCACATTCACACCGCCGATTTATCCGCCCGCCCTTTCACATTAACCGGAGATTCAGGCACTTATACCTGTGATGCGCTGATTATTGCAACCGGCGCTTCAGCCCGTTATCTGGGCATGGAATCCGAGGAAGCTTTTAAAGGCAAAGGCGTTTCAGCTTGCGCCACCTGTGACGGCTTTTTCTACAGAAACAAACCCGTTGCGGTAATCGGCGGCGGCAATACGGCCGTCGAAGAAGCACTTTATTTATCCAATATCGCGTCAAAGGTGATTGTTGTGCATCGCCGCGACAAATTCCGTTCCGAAAAAATCCTCGCTGACAAGCTGATTGAAAAATCGCAAAACGGCAACGTCGTGATCGAATGGAACCACCGGCTGGATGAAGTGCTGGGCGACGATATGGGCGTTACCGGCCTGAGAATCAAAAACACCCTGGATGGCTCGACCAAAGAACTGGATGTACACGGCGTATTTATAGCCATCGGGCACACACCCAACACCGGTATTTTTGAGGGGCAACTGGATATGGAACACGGCTACGTTAAAGTCAAAAGCGGCATACACGGAAACGCCACCGCAACCAGTGTTGAAGGCGTCTTTGCTGCGGGCGATGTGATGGACTCCGTTTATAAACAGGCTATTACTTCGGCGGGCGCAGGCTGTATGGCTGCGCTGGACGCAGAAAAATTCCTTGATGAATTAAATTAGGCGAAAGACAAAGGGCTAAAGGCGAAAAAACCATACCCCAATACAGCCGTCTTTCGCCCTTTGCCTTTAGCCTTTCGCCTTAATATTTCAAATGCAACTAACTGTTCTTGATCCGAATAACCCGGCGCAAGATTTTCCCTCGGTAAACAAAGCCCTCCGCGAACCGGACGGCTTGCTTGCCGTCGGCGGTTGCCTGTCTCAAAATCGGCTGTTGAACGCCTATCGGCACGGAATATTTCCCTGGTATAACCCCGGCGAACCGATCTTGTGGTGGTCGCCTGATCCCCGCTTGGTTTTATTTCCCGACAAACTGGTTATTTCCCGCAGCTTAGGCAAAACCCTGCGTAAAAATATTTTTTCAGTGACTTTCAACCAGGCTTTTAATGACGTTATTGCGGCCTGTGCAGATCCCCGCAAAGATGCTGCCGGCACCTGGATAACTCCCGAAATCAACGCGGCTTACACGCAACTACACCAAGCCGGATTTGCCCATTCGGTTGAAGCCTGGTTTAACGATGAACTGGTCGGCGGGTTATACGGTATTGCGCTGGGGCAGGTTTTCTTTGGCGAATCCATGTTCCACACCAAAACCGACGCCTCGAAAGCGGCCTTCGCCACCCTGGTTAAACAGCTTAAATCCTGGGGCTACCAGCTGATAGACTGTCAAGTGCATACAACACACCTGGAAAGCTTCGGCGCCGAGGAAATTGACCGGGATTATTTTACAACGTTACTCGATCAATACTGCGACGCCCCCGCCAAACCGTCTGCCTGGCAAGTCCAATAACCGCCCGGTTGTCTTTTTCCGTTAGCCGCGCTGTATGCGATAAATGGTAAGACCTATGTTTGCCTGTTGGGCAAAATATCTAAAGGCATTAAAATCCTCTTCGGTTAACGGCTGCCCATTAATCCCGCGATCAGCATAAATTAAACCGACCGGTGTTTTATTGGAAATAATCGGCATAATAAAACATTCGTTTTTTCCAATCACATTAATGTCCCCGAGTGAATATAACTTGGAATTAACCGAGGGTTTAGCCCAGAAAGCCTGCGAGCCGGACAGAGCATGAAAAAAAAGATTGACCGGTGTTTCTGAAATATTGAAAACGACCTTGTGCTCGTACGTATCTTTGCGCCACCCCAAAGACAGTCTTTCTCTAAGAGACTGCTTATCGGTAACTAACAAAGAAAAAATAGTTCGATCCATGCCAACACCCCGATGGATCCCCTCAAGCACCGTTTCCAGCAACAGATTAATGTCAATCCGGTCGCTTATTATTGAGGTTATATCCTGTGATATCTGAAGTTGCAGCTGTTTTTTATCAATAACCGGCGATAACTCTTCCAAGCCAACCGATTGATTGAGGCGGCTTTGAATGAGCATAGCAGCGTCGGCAGCCCCAAATTGACAGGCAATATCGGCCGCAACACTGGTATTATTTTGAAGCTTTTCATTTATAACTCTTTTGGATTGATGAGTAAGCGCCTCAATTTTCCTGACACAGGTCTCATATTTTGTTGACCCAGCCCCCTCCTTTAACGCCTCGGTGATTTCATAGCCTAATTGAACCAGCTCAACTCTGGGTTTTTTGGACAAAACGCCGGGCTTGATCGCTTCTTCAATCAAACCGCCTAATTTCCAGGCTTTACTTAGGCTGGCGCCCAGTTCTGTCAATGTAAAACCCAGCACTTTCTTTTCCGCTTCTTCGCTGTTGCAAGCGCCTTTGTTTATCAATACTTGAATGCGTTCGCCCTGCTCGCCGCAAAAGCACCAAAAAGATATTCTGCCGATATGGTTAAGCAACGTGGCAATAAAAACTTCTTCCGGCGATGAATCGTTCGTCGCAAGCGCTATGGACTTTGCGTGTACCGCAGCATGAATGGCTTGGGCTATTTCTTCGTTGGCCTGGTGTTTGTTAGTCGCGGATAGAATGGATTCCAAAAAGGAGCAAACCAGCGTTAATTCACGAATAACCTCGGAACCAATCATAATAATGGCTCGCGACACGGTAACCATTTTCTGACGAGTTGGATTGTAATGGGGGGTATTGCTGATTTTTAATAACTTAACCGTCAAATTCGGATCCTGCAAAATAACAGACGCCAATTCCATAGCGCCTTTTCTGTCGTCGCTCAAAACATCATGAATACTTAATGCCGTATTGGAAAATATCGGCATTTCTTCAGTACACAGCACATGCGTCCATTCATTAAGAGAAAGCGGTTCCGATATGATTTTTGGAGGAACAACTTCCAGGTCTATTTCCATTATCTCGAGATTTAGTGGGTCGCTCTTTGATGTCATCTATTTTTTTACCTGTAAATACCTTAAGCCTTGCCAAAAAAGTGACATCTACTCATGTATGACTAAGACACAATTTGTTATTTCCCTTACCGATCCAGACCATCACGCTAACCGTGTTTCATAACGGGACGTTTATGGTTTTGGGGCTATTACTGTTTTAAATAGTGTTTTAAGAAGTCTTTCCAGATAACTATACCCAGAATAACCTTGTCGCCGCCAACAACAGGCATGCAGGATATATCTGCATCCAACATTTTTTGTAACACAACGTTGCAATCAGTTACCGGTGTTACGGTGTCAACCTGGCGTGACATGATCTGATGGGCGCGTTTTTTTAAAGTTTCTTTGTCGCGTAGGGTTTCTGCGGCCGTTTGAATATAAGGGCTTAAAGCTTTCAACAAATCACGATCCGAAATAACCCCGACAAAAGTGCTGTCAGATTCATTTTCAACCAGCAGATGATGAAAGTAGACGTGATCAAAAATCTCTTTGATCTCAAACAGCTCGGTATCCCTATTAACCGTAACCGGATTGGAGGTCATAATATCAGCGATAATCATAATCTGGAGCCCCTGTTTTTAACCGGCTATTCTACAATAACATGTCAGTAAATATAGCTGTTTTACGGCAGTTTAGTGATAGACCAATTGACTATTATATAAATAAATCGCCATTTTCACCGGTTTTACGCAACATCCCGCCGTAGCGTTTTCAAATGCCGCTTCCGTACAAACACAATAACCAGAACCCACTACCTTTACCTCTAATAACTTTATTTGCAGATAAAATAATGTCCTATGCCCGCCTTTGGCGATCAACAATGCCGGGACTATTGCTGCAAAATATACAGGCATAGCGCAGCCCATCTTCACACATCTGAAAACGATTGGGACAGTGCCGCCAAGCTTCCGGGCTTGTCCTTATTCAAGAATTGACATTAAATAACCAATATTGATCCGGCCATTTTGTATTACAACAACATAACACATGGGTTTTCTATGTTTTTACAAAGTTTTTTAGGTTAAAATAGCCGACTTTCGAAGCTGGACGAGTGAGCAGCGATGGTGACCCCAATAAATGCACCTCACTCGGCTTTGAGCTACCTGCCTGTATCCGACGCATTTCATCCACTCCGATGGCTACCGCCACCGCGGTCTTAGGTTGTGTGACTGCGGTTATGGTATGTAGCCCATTGCCCCGGTACGAGTCCTCAGTAAGCGTTCATAGATTGATCGCCTACCGAGAGCGGTCACCAAAAAAGTTTTTTATGCCCAACTTTAGAGTAAAAACATGACAGATTTAGCGCATTACAGAAACATTGGCATCTTCGCTCACGTCGATGCCGGTAAAACAACGACCACCGAGCGGATTTTAAAACTTACCGGTAAAATCCACAAAATCGGCGAAGTACACGATGGCGCGGCAACCACAGACTTCATGGAACAGGAGCAGGAGCGTGGCATCACCATTCAGTCTGCTGCGACTACTTGTTTCTGGAAAGACTACCGCTTCAATATCATCGACACCCCGGGGCACGTTGACTTTACTATTGAAGTTTATCGTTCACTGAAAGTTCTTGACGGCGGTATCGGCGTTTTCTGCGGCTCAGGCGGCGTAGAACCCCAATCGGAAACCAACTGGCGTTATGCCAACGATTCTGAAGTAGCCCGAGTCATCTATATCAACAAACTGGATCGCATCGGCGCTGACTTCTACCGCGTGGTTAAACAAGTTGAAGAGGTGCTCGGCGCCGTGCCGTTGGTCATGACCTTGCCTATCGGTACTGAAGACCAATTCTCCGGCGTAGTTGATCTGCTGACTCGCAAAGCTTGGATATGGGATGATTCCGGCGATCCAATGAACTACGAAATCAAAGACATCCCTGCCGACATGGTAGCTGATGCCGAAAAATGGCGCGAAAAAATGATCGACCAGGTTGCCGATCAGTATGACGATGTCATGGAAAAATATCTTGAAGGCGAAGAACCCGACATCGACACTATCAAGCGTTGTATCCGCAAAGGTACGATTAACCTGGATTTCTTCCCGACTTTCTGCGGCTCGTCTTTCAAAAACAAAGGCGTGCAGCTGGTACTTGACGGCGTTGTCGATTACCTGCCTTGCCCGACAGAAGTTAAACCTCAGCCTGAAGTTGATTTGGAAGGTAACCCGACAGGCAACTTTGCTATCGTCGATGCCGACAAACCGCTACGCGCGTTGGCATTTAAAATCATGGATGACCGCTTTGGCGCGTTGACGTTCCTGCGCATTTACTCCGGTAAACTGGAAAAAGGCACTTCGGTACTCAATACCTTCACCGGAAAAACCGAACGTATCGGCCGTATTGTGGAAATGCACGCAGATGCCCGTAATGAACTTGATTCCGCTCAAGCGGGTGATATTGTTGCGGTACTGGGCATGAAGAACGTGCAAACCGGCCACACGCTGTGCGATCCTAAATATCCGGCCACATTGGAGCCGATGGTCTTCCCTGATCCCGTTATCTCATTGGCGATTTCACCGAAAGACAAAGCGGCTTCCGAAAAAATGGGTATCGCGCTGGGCAAAATGATTCAGGAAGATCCTTCTTTCCACGTTGAGACCGATGAAGACAGCGGCGAAACCATTCTTAAAGGCATGGGCGAACTGCATCTTGACATTAAGGTCGACATCCTGAAACGTACCCACGGCGTTGACGTTATCGTCGGCAAGCCCCAAGTGGCCTACCGCGAAACCATCACTAAACCGGTTGAAGACGAATACACCCACAAAAAGCAATCAGGCGGTTCAGGCCAATACGGCAAGATCAACTACATTATCGAGCCAGGCGAGCCAGGCAGCGGTTTTGTCTTTGAATCAGCGGTTACCGGCGGTAACGTACCGCGCGAATACTGGCCTGCGGTTGAAAAAGGCTTTAAGAGCATGTTGGATAAAGGCGTTCTGGCCGGATTCCCTTGCTTGGACTTTAAAGTTATCTTAACCGACGGTGCGTTCCACGCGGTTGACTCATCTGCGATTGCGTTTGAAATTGCTGCAAAAGCGGCATTCCGTCAGTCTATTCCTAAAGCAGGTCCGCAATTGATCGAGCCGATCATGAAAGTTGATACTTTCACGCCATCCGATCATGTGGGTGATGTCATCGGTGACCTTAACCGTCGCCGCGGCATGATCAAATCTCAGGATGCAGGTGTAACCGGCGTACGCATCAAATCAGATGTGCCTCTGAGCGAAATGTTCGGTTACATCGGCGACTTACGCACCATGACCTCCGGTCGCGGTCAGTTCTCCATGGAATTCTCGCACTATTTGCCGTGCCCGAAAAACGTGGCGGACGAAGTTATCAAAGAAGTGAACGAACGCAACAAAAAGAAATAAGTTAAAAGGTACGCCGGGCGGATTGTCTGCCCGGCATGCACCCTCCCCGCACTTCGTCCCGTCCATTCACTCAGTAAATAAGCCCAAATCAAGCATATTCTATCTGACATTCATCTTATGAGTGACTTTCAAGCTGATAGTTTTCCTCTACGTTTTTGTCACGGATTTTGGTTTTTAGGTTGATGGATGTGTATTGAAGATTATCCAATTCCAATTGAATACTGCCAATTTGGTCGTGTGAAATGCCTATTTGAATGGCTTTATTGATATAAGACTGAACCAGCATGGATTTCTTAGGATTGGGTTTGGATGTTTTCAGGTCATAAATAATGACTTTCAGCATATTTAAAGTGATAGCCTGGTTCTTAGGCATTTTTTCTATAGCATCTTCAAAAACGGCAAGAGCCTCTTCAATCTTGCCCTCCTTAAATAAATTGACGCCCTTATCGTTAATGCCAACCAATTCCTGTTTTATCCGGGCAATCAAACGTCCTGCGTAATTATTTCCAATAACATCGCCGCACATTTTGTCGATATCAGCGATAAAACTTTTATCGTCAATATTGGTTTTAATTAAATCCTCAAGAATATCATCCGTAACTTCACTTGCTCCGCTCAGATGACTGATCATTGCCACTTCCAAACGCAATTCTCTGGATATTTGTTTACCAAATTGCTCATGTAATTTAAATGCTTTTTCATAAGGCTTCTCCGCCACTACGCCGTTATTTTTTGCTTTTTGAATCTCGATTTCCAATATTGCCGCTCTAAGCCTTGAATCTGGATCATTAAAAAAACTCTTGTTCATCTCATTCAATATTTTTAACGCATCACAGGCTGAGTCGGACTTTAAATGAGCTTTGGCCAAACCTGAAAAATCGCTGGATGACCCATACACAGAATGTTTGCCTAAATTAACGGCTGCTTTATAGGCTTTTTTTGCAATTTCAATATTTTCGGTTTTATCCGCCAACAAGGCCAGTCGCTGCTGCCTTAAGATAGTTTGAGGCGAAATATCAATCGCCCGGTTAAGCACAGCTAACGCTTCCTCATTATCCCCCAAAGCTTCATACGATTTTGCCAGCCAGTCATAAGCTTCCAACATCATAGGATATTGCTCGATGAACTGTTTAAGAGACTCAACAGCCTGATCATAATGTCCGTCAGAAAAGAGGATAACAATCAGACCCAATTTAGCCCAGGGCAGATCCCTTTCTTGCAGTATTTCCTGATAGACTCTTTTGGCTGCCTTGAAGTCCCTGATTATAAGGGCTAATTCGGCGCGGATTTTTAATACATGTAAGTGCGTTTTTTTATTACCCTGCTGAAGCAACTTTTCACAGTTTTGTATCGCCTGGTAAATATTGCCCATATCTATTTCGCGTTCAATACTGGCAAGATATTCCTTACGGACAATACAGCGCTCGATCCGGGTTGACAGCTGCAGCCGGTTAAAGGGTTTTATCAGATAATCATCTGGCTTGCAGTCAAGAGCGCTAAGCACCATGCTCTTGCTATGCTCAATGGTAATCATTATAAAAACGGTGTTAAACGGCAGCAGCTTTAAATATTTTGCTTCTTCAAGAACCTGCTGCCCATTTTTCCCATCACCAAGATTATAATCGCAAAGAACAATATCGAATTGACAGCGTCTCATCTCAACTATTCCATTTATGCCGGTTCCCGCTTCAACGATATGCCGTGCACCCAACGAATACAGTATATGTTTAATGGTTTCTCGTATGATCGCCTGATCCTCGATTACCAGAATATTTTTTGAATCAAAATTTAGTTTCATAAGCCCCGATATTAACCTTAAATCGGCGCATAGAAAATCTTATAATTGCTGACTTCATCGCAAAAATAACATGCCGGCCACGTGTAATAACTTCAAAAAATTAAAAACGCCGATCAACACACAAACTCATACAATCTTTTATGCTGCCCATTAACATTGAACGCATCCAAAATACTATAAAGCTTTGATAGTTAAAAGCGCGCCGTAGAACAGATGTCAGAAACCGGAACTTCGCCTACCCCGAAACAGGTGATTGCTGAAAGGGGGACCGTAAGGATTCCTTCGTAAATGAGTAACATCCCTCATTTCGTCACATTTGGAACGTCACGCTATAGTCAATCGGCTCCAAATCACGCTCCCGCAGCTCATACATGCCGAAACGATTGGCGTGATGCGTTCGATATGGACTAAACGCAGCTGCCAATTCTGGCGTCAACTTCATCCCCTCCGCTTCCAGTTCCTTGAATGCCTGCGTCATTGTATGGCAGTTGTGGAAAATCATCAGATTGGCAATCAGATGGTTGTACTTGATTATCTTCAACTGATCCTCGCGCACATTCTCCTCTATGGTGTCCGATCCGAAATATGCCCACTGAGCAAAGTTGTTGAAACCTTCACACTTGTTTTGCGCCGCCTGAATGACCTGACGTAGCGCATCGTCGCTGATATATTCCAGCAGATACCGTCTTAAACTAATTTTTGCAAGGCAAAATTGGGGTCGAAAGGATCACCTGATTTTAAGATAGCAAAGCTAAGGTGGATGAGCTTACGCATGGCGGCGCAGGCAATGGCTTTACCATTCTTGCCATTAGCTTTAAGACGAAGGCAGAACGCACGAATGACGGGGTTATGTCGCCATGAAGAAAGAGCTGGCATATACAGAACCTTCCGTAAGGTAGCGTCACCGTTTTTGGCTATGCGTGTTTTACCTGACCACTGGCCCGACTCTCGTAAGAGAGGAGCAAGGCCAGTGAATGCAACGACCTGTTTGGCAGAGGTAAAACCATGATGATCGCTGAGAACAACAAGTAAATGTGCGATGCTAGCCTCAGCAATCCCAGGAATGGTAATCAGCAAATCGCGGCGTTTTTTCAGCTCTGGATCGTTGTCAATATGATCATGAATAGCTTTGCGTGTCGCTTCCAGTTCCGCCTCCAGTGTTGCCAGGACGGTTTTAATGGAATCAACGACATTAGCATCTGCGGTATCTTGGCGGTTGCGCTCCATTTGAATCATTTCCAGTAAATGTTCAACACGGCGTACTAAGGCTTGCAGTACGCGAATATTTTGAGGTGGGGGAGTCCAAAGCGAGGGTCGCATGGTGAAGGCATAACGAGCGATGAGTTTAGCATCCGACTTATCTGTTTTGGTTCGGCTCAACTCGCTGTTGGCAAATGCCTTGATTTTGGCGGGATTAACTACACTGACAGGGTAACCTTGACTGATCATGTAGTCCGCCAACGGAACGCTATAAGCCCCGGTTGCCTCCATGCAAATCATAGGCTTATCGTTGACAAATAGCGTGAGCAACCAACTGAGGAAGGCGGCATGGCCTTGTTCATCGTTGGTGAAGGTTTTATGTTTGTACTTGCCATCCGTTAGGCTGGCTACGTCAAACTTGAGTTTGGCAATATCGACACCGACCACTATTTTATACATAATAAATATCCATAAATTAATAATAACAACCCGTTGTGATCAAACGGAGGATGCTCGTCTTGTTCAACCTTATTCATACAAGCTCTAGGCCTAAGTATACCGTTCGAACTACAATGACGAGTACGGAC
>JALNYY010000086.1 GCA_023229605.1 Methylobacter sp. | reverse complement strand
GCCTCGCTCAAGCACACGCTTCATCGGCTATTGATGATTTTTTAAAAGGCTAAGATGTCCGAAAAATCGTGAAACTTTAAAGTTCACAGAGAAGCGGTGCTTAGCTCGAAACGTTAGGCAAATGAAGGTACTGATCTCCATCTTGGCACTCCCACTACTTTTCACCGTCATATTCCTTCTGGCAATTGGCAACTGGCGCGTGTCATTCACTGAGCTTCCAGAATATGGGGCAAATTTTGCCTTCTTTGCCGCGCCGCATTTGGTTTTTGGCGCATGGGCTAAGCTTACTGCGATGAACTGCAAGTCAGTTCGAGTTGGCATTATTTCCCTTAATTGTGGCTTGGCGGCAATGGGTGCCTACATTTTGTCCCTAGTTGCCCGGCATTTCGCCGATACGTCGCTTCTTTGGATATTCTATTTCCCATTAGAGGCAGTTTTGCTGGTTGTCAGCCTTTACGTGTCACGAAAGTTATCGAAAAATAATGCGCCCTCTGCCTAACGAATAAAAAATGGAGCAGCCTTTGGAATTCAGTCAATTCGGCGCCGATAACGGACGAATAGTGTGGCGCACCTGGAGCACCGGAAGAATGCGTAGCTTTCGATCAGGATGGCAAAAAACACGGCTTGACGTTCATTTGTTTTGACCGGTTTTCTGTCGATTCCTCCATAAACGGTGAAATGTATTACAAGTTTTTGGCCGAGGAGATTTTAAAAGAAGCTGCCGGGAAACGAGTGGATTTCATTGGATTTTCTATCGGCGCATTTATTGAGCTACAATCGTGTCGTTACATGGGTAATGGGGTCAAAAATCTGCATTTGGTTTCTGCTGCGGCCCCATTGGAAGCCGGTGGTTATCTTGAGGACATGGCGGGCAAGCAGGTTTTTCAATTAGTAAACGCATTTCCGGCTTTATTTATTTTGTTGTCTTACTGGCAAGGCTTAATGGCTTTGCTTTTTCCCAATGCATTATTCCGATTGTTATTTGCCAGCGCCGTTGGCGAAGATAAGGCATTGGTCGCCGGCCATGCATTTCAATCCCACATCACCAAAGTATTGAGATCGTGCTTTATTGGTCGCGTCCGAGGCTACGCGAGAGACATTAATGCTTATGTGCATTCTTGGGGGACCACGCTCGCCGAGATTTCCGTTAATACTCATATTTGGCATGGTGCCGAGGACAACTGGTCTCCGCCGCTGATGGCCGATTACTTGAAGTCAGCGATTCCTGGTTGCACCTCGATCAAAATATATAAAGGTCTGTCGCACTACTCGTGCTTGTACCGGGCGGCACCTGAACTATGCAATTTATTAGGCAAGGCATAACATTGCGCTCGAGTGGTAACCAGCTCTCACTAAAATCATTAACTTAATGGCAATGATGTAGCATGTGGCGAACGAGCATGTTATGAATGTTTTATGTCGCTCGGCTTGCAGTCAATGCATCGGATACAATCTTTCAGGACGCAGCGCGTGGGAACGAGTAATAATCCGACGGCTTCCTAGATATTTTTACCAAGGTTTGACGAGATATTCTTTATAAAGTTTAATGTAGCCTTTCGCTTACATGAGCCTTTATTCACAGCGTTGTTTTGACGCTATCTTCCGGCCAGTCAAAAGAGAGATTTAGACATGCAAACACACCTGCTGCCAACTTTATCCGATAACCCTAAAAACAAAAATAACAAACGTTCGGCAAGTAAAATATCCCGGTTTTGGACTGTCATATCGGTATTGTTTTTAGGCGTGTTGTTTTCTGCGCCCAGCTACAGCCACAGAGGAGCGCTTGATGAGGTTGATGTTTGCCGCATCAGGGTAGGCACCGAAAAAATCCATTTTACCGCTTATACGCCGACATTTACCCAAAGCGAGGGTTACTGCCGCTATATTCCAAATGTGGGGCCGACTAATCTGATTTTCGATTATGAAGGCAAAAAACTCAGGGATGTGTCGGTAGAATTTGAAGTGACTAAAGAGCCCGAAGGGACGCGCATTTTTTATATGGAGCCGCAAAAAACCAAATCCGGAACGGTAAAAGCGGATATTGATTTTTCCAAATATGGCGCCGGCGATTATCTTGCGCATGTGACTATCCTCCATGACGGAGAAAAACTGGATACGCATTTACCGTTTGTCGTCGGCGCTGCAGAAGAAAAAATCCATTGGAAGAGGTATTTGTATATGCTGATAGCCGTGGTGGTGTTGGTGATTGGAGGCATTGCAGTATTAACCCGCAAACTGGCCGACAAAGAAAATACCGGACTTTAGCAAAGCTAGTCCGGCATTATTAGCGCCACAAATCGGGGACGCCTATGTCCAAGCCCTGTTGCGATGTGCGGGTTTATGGTTCAGTTCGGATGCGTCAACTTGCTCGGACCAGCTTCCGGCGTTCCGCGCTTAATGCGCTAAAGTCATCAATCAGCGTTTACGCCAGAACTTCCTGTATCGTTGAGCTTGGGAACTGACAATCCGTCCCTTACGAGGCAATTTTATGGTATCGCCAAATTACAAAATCAGAGCAATGTCCCGTGATGAAATCAATATTGCTGTTGACTGGGCTGCATCCGAAGGGTGGAATCCGGGCTTGTATGATGCCGACTGTTTTTATGCGGCAGACCCGGAAGGATTTCTTGTGGGGGAGCTCAATAATGTACCGGTTGCAACTATTTCGGCGGTGAAATACGGCGAGACATTCGGTTTTTTGGGGTTTTATATCGTTAAGCCGGACTATCGCGGACAAGGCTATGGAATTCAAATATGGAATACCGCTCTTAAGCGTCTATCGGGACGGAATATCGGGCTTGACGGTGTTGTTGCCCAACAGAGCAATTACAAGAAATCAGGTTTTGGATTCGCGTATCGCAACATCCGCTATGAAGGGGTGAGCGGCGGCAGTCCAGCTAAAAATCCGGAAATCATTGATTTGTCGCAACTGCATTTTGATGCCGTTGAAGCTTATGATCGGCCATTCTTCCCTGATAACAGGGCTCAATTTCTTAAATCATGGCTCAATCAACCCGAGAGTATTGCTCTGGGGATCATGCAACAAGGAAAGCTTTCAGGCTATGGCATGATTCGGGTTTGCCGATCGGGATATAAAATCGGACCGCTTTTTGCTGATAGCCCCGAGTTGGCGGAAGCTCTTTTTGTTGCTTTGAAATCCGGGGGTAAACCGGGAATGCCGATCTATCTGGATGTTCCTGAAATGAATCGGGATGCGGTTGCCTTAGCTGAAAATCATAATATGAAGCTGGTTTTTGAAACAGCAAGAATGTATACGGGCGCCTTTCCTGATTTGCCGCTGGACAGGCTTTTCGGTGTTACAACCTTTGAGCTTGGCTGATGCATAAAAAGGTGGGCGGTGCATAACCAATGCCGTTAAGTCAAGCCGTTCGCGGTGAGCCGCTATGCTCACCAAATGGGGAGCGTAAAATCCGCTCATGCTTCGACAAGCTCAGCACGAACGGATTTCACGCGTTCCAACTGATTTTTTAGGATGAGCGGCTTACCGCCCACCCTTCGACAAGCTCGGGGGGGGGAATCCTTAAACTTAACGACATTGAGTGCATACCGCACAGCATAAGTATCTACGCCAGTAAATTAATCAGCATCTGTTCATAAATATCGGACAAAATCTCCAGGTCATCCACGCCGACATGCTCGTTGATTTTATGGATGCTTTCATTCAACGGGCCGAGCTCGATTACCTGCGCGCCGGTCGGGGCGATAAAACGTCCGTCGGATGTGCCCCCGCCGGTGTCGTCCAGCGTTTCAAAGCCGGTCACGGTTTTGATCGCGGCATGGGCCGCATCGATTAATGCGCCCGGCTGGGTCAGGAACGGATTGCCGGACAAGCGCCATTGCAGTTCGTATTTGAAATCGTATTTGTCCAGTATCGCGCGGGTGCGTTGCTTGATGGTTTCCTCGTCCAGTTCGGTGCAAAAACGCAGGTTGAACTGCACGTTGACGCAGCCGGGGATGATGTTTTCCGCTCCGGTTCCGGCGTTGATATTGGAAACCTGCAGGCTGGTCGGCGGGAAAAACGCGTTGCCGTGATCCCAGACTTCCTCTGTCAGGTCTTTTAAGGCCGGGGCGAATGTGTGTATCGGGTTGTCGGCAAGCTCAGGATAGGCGACATGGCCTTGTATGCCTTTAATGGTCAGTTTGGCGCATAACGAGCCGCGCCGGCCGACACGGATCACGTCGCCGATTTTCTTGTCGCTGGACGGTTCGCCGACCAGGCACCAGTCTATTTTCTCGTTGCGTTGTTCCAGCACTTCGACGACTTTAACCACGCCATTGGTGGCGATGCCTTCTTCGTCGCTGGTCATCATCACCGCGATAGAGCCTTGATGATCCGGGTGCCTGGCGATAAAGCGCTCGACGGCGGTGATAAAGCAGGCGATGCCGCCTTTCATATCGGCAGCGCCGCGGCCGTAAAGCTTGTCGCCAATAATTGTCGGCTCAAACGGCGGCGAAACCCAGGCATCCAAGGGGCCGGTAGGCACAACATCGGTGTGGCCGAGGAAGGTCAGCAGCGGTTTGGCATTGCCGCGTCTAAGCCAGATGTTTTGGGTGTCTTCAAAGTCCAGGCGTTCTTCCTTGAAGCCCAGTTTGGTCAAGCGCGCTGCCAGCACATCCTGGCAACCCGCATCTTTTGGAGTTACCGATTCGCGGCTGATAAGGTCTTTAAGTAGTTCCAGTGTGTCGCTCATAATAAATTTCTCGTTCCCATGTGTTATGCGGGAATGTCATGGTGGGCGCGTTGCGTCCTGTGTTTATATTGTTTATGTTTTCGGATGTTGCGCGTCACTGCCATTAAGTTAAGCCTAAATGGAGTACAAGGCTTGCCTTGTACTAACCGCTCCATACTGCAAGGCCAGCCTTGCACTCCAGCCGCTGGAAATATGCCGCCATCAACTTAGACAGTGATTCGACGTATGGGAACGAGGGCGTCAGGTTTTCGAGAGATTTGCGGTATATCCATTATCCTTGGCGTTAAACCCTAGGATTAGCTTGTCGCCGGTATCTAAAATCGGGCGCTTAATCAGGGTAGGGGTGGCCAGCATCAGTTGCACGGCTTTTTCTTGAGTCAGGCCGCTTTGCTGCTCGGCGCTGAGTTGCCGCCAACTGGTGCTGCTTCGGTTAAGCAGTTTGTTCCAGTCCAAATGCTCGGCAAAATGCTGCAGCAACTCTGGCGTTAAGCCATCGGTTCGAAAGTCGTGGAACCGATAGGCTATGCCGTTTTGATCCAGCCAGTTACGCGCTTTTTTGACGGTGTCGCAGTTTTTGATGCCGTAAAGCGTGTACATGGATCACAATTGGCTGTTCAGCAATTCGTCTATGCTGGGCAATTGCTGATCCGTTTTGCAGCGGTTCTTGTAAAGGTCGACGAACTCCATAAAGGCTTGTTCCAGGTCTGCCAGGATTTCTTCTTCATTCTCGCGTTCATCTTCGGGAACGTCGGGCGAGTCCAAATATTCGTGTTGCAGGGCGACTTCGCTGTTTAAGGCAAGTGTCGCGTAAATGATGGCATTGTTTGAAATTTGTTCGCTCATGGTATTGGCCTTGGTTAAGTTATGGGTTGTTATGTAAACAATACTGCTGATTGGTGCAAAGCCCTCTCGGCATACCTCCTGCATCCTGCAGTCGTCCAGAGGGAGAGGGTGGTATCAGTCCTGTTCTCTAAAACGGATGGTTAAACCTTGTAAAAAATTTCTCAGAATCTGGTCGCCGCACTCCCGGTGATGCTTATGGCCTTTTTGCCTGAAAAAAGAGCTGAGTTCGCCTTTCGACAGTTCGAAATCAGCCAGCTTTAGGGTGCTGAGCATGTCCTCTTCTTTAAATTCCAGCGCGATACGCAGTTTTTTGAGGATCACGTTATTGGTCAACGGCTCCGGTTTTTTCACCTGCGCGGGCGGATTCTCCTGTCTGCCTCTTCTATGGATAATCAGGCCGTCCAGAAATTGCTCCATCAGCTTATTGCTAAGCGGGACGTAATCGGCTTCATTATCTTTTTTGAGCAGCTTGAGCAACTCGTCCCGGCTTATCTCTGCGCCGCTTAAGGCGAAGATCTCGATCATGGTCTGGTCTTTAAGCTCTAAAGCGTAGCGTACCCGGCGTAATACATCGTTGTTAATCATGGTTTGTTAGTGATGGGTTGTGTCGGTTGGGATGACGGAAAGGATGTGTGAGCCATCCGCGGGATGAACAGGGACGGGTGCATAACGCAAATGCTTATGCACCCGACACGATTAATCCCTCAACAACTCATTGATGCCGGTTTTGCTGCGGGTTTTTTCATCAACCTGCTTGATGATAACCGCGCAATACAGGCTGTATTTGCCGTCCGCAGAAGGCAGGTTGCCGGCAACGACGACTGAGCCTGCCGGAATGCGTCCATAGCTGATTTCGCCGGTCATGCGGTTGTAGATTTTGGTGCTTTGACCGATGTAAACGCCCATTGAAATGACCGAGCCTTCTTCAACCACAACGCCTTCGACGATTTCCGAACGCGCGCCGATAAAGCAGTTGTCTTCAATGATGGTTGGGCCTGCTTGCAAGGGTTCCAAAACGCCGCCGATGCCGACGCCGCCGGAAAGATGCACGTTTTTGCCGATTTGCGCGCAAGAACCGACGCTGGCCCAGGTGTCGACCATCGTGCCGCTGTCTACATAGCCGCCGATATTGACGAACGACGGCATCAAGATAGCGCCGGGGGCAACGTAAGCGCCGTGACGGACAACGGCATTAGGCACGACGCGTACGCCGGATTGAGCAAAGTCGTCAGGCGAGTAGGTGGCGAATTTTGCCTCAACCTTGTCGTAATAGCGCGTGTTGCCGCCTTCCATGATGCGGTTTTCGTTGATTCTGAACGACAGCAACACGGCTTTTTTCAGCCATTGGTTGACGACCCATGCGCCGCCGGTTTTTTCGGCGACGCGGGCTTTGCCGCTGTCCAATAAGTTGATTGCTTCTTCGACGGCTGAGCGCACTTCGGCGGAAACGCCGGCTGGAGAGATGTCGGCACGGTTTTCAAAGGCGTCGTTAATAATTTGTTCTAGTGACATAGTTTTCTTTTATAAAGAGTTAAGGAAATATTTGATGCGTTGCGCGGCGTCTATGCATTCATCCAGCGGCGCGACCAATGCGATCCTGACGTGGTTTAGGCCGGGATCAACGCCGTCGCAATCGCGGGACAAGTAACTGCCGGGCAGCACGGTGATGTTTTGTTCGGCGAACAGTCGCTTGGCGAATTCGGTGTCCGAAATCGGCGTTTTCAACCAAACATAAAAACTGGCGGGCGGCCGGCTGACGGTGCTTACACGCCCAAGAATATCGATGAAGGCCGCGAATTTTTCGCGGTACAAGCGCCGGTTTTCGATGACGTGACGCTCATCCTGCCAGGCTTGGATGCTGGCATGTTGCGTAGGCAAGGGCATCGCGCAGCCGTGATAAGTCCGGTATTGAAAATAGTGCTTCAATATCTCGGCATCGCCTGCGACAAAGCCCGAGCGTAAGCCCGGAGCGTTTGAGCGCTTGGATAAACTGTGGAAAATGACGCAGCGCTTGAATGCCGTGTTGCCCATGTTATAGGCTGTTTGCAGCAAGCCTGGCGGCGGGGCGTTCTCGTCGTCATAGATCTCGGTGTAGCACTCGTCGGAGGCAATCACAAAATCGTATTTTTCCGCCAGCTTCAGCAGCTTTTCGTGGCCGGCCTGATCTATGACCGAGCCGGTCGGGTTGCCCGGCGAGCAGATGTAAATCAGCTGGCAGCGTTGCCATATTTGATCCGGCACCGAATCGAAATCCGGCAAATAACCGGAGTCTTCCAGCGTGTTCAGGTAATAGGGTTCAGCGCCTGCCAGCAGGGCTGCGCCTTCATAAATCTGGTAAAACGGGTTCGGCATGATCACGACTGGGCCGGCCTTAGTCGGGTCGACAAGGCACTGGGCAAACGAAAACAACGCCTCGCGCGTGCCGTTGACCGGTAAAACCTGGGTTTCGGCATTAACGGCATCGGCCGGAATCCGGAAACGCCGGCTGATCCATCCGGCTATCGCCTGCCGAAGTTCAGGTATGCCTTTGGTGGTCGGATAGTTAGCCAAGCCGTGCAAATGGGTTAGCAGCGCTTCCTGGATTAAATGCGGCGTGGCATGGGTGGGCTCGCCCATCGATAGCGCGATATGCGGCTTGTTTGCAGGCGGGACGATGCCTTGCTTCAGTTGCGCCAGTTTCTCGAACGGATAGGGATGTAAGTGTTTTAAATTAGGGGTCATCGATTAATTGCAATGCGGTTGTTTACCCGCAGATTGGGCTTGTTGGAATAAGCCCATGGCTTGCGGCATATGTTGTTCCAATTGCTGAATGCGGGTTGAGTTCGAAGGATGGGTCGACAGGAATTCTATCGGTTGCTGGCCTTGCGATGCCCGTTCCATTTTTTGCCACAAGCTGATGCTTTGTCTTGGGTCAAAGCCTGCTTTGGCCATTAAATCCATGCCGATCATGTCGGCTTCGCTTTCATGGACGCGGCTGTAAGGCATCAGTATGCCGTATTGCGCGCCGATTCCCAGCATGCCTAGCGCTGTTTGGCCTAAAGCGGTTTGCGGTGCGCTGACCGCCTGGATGATGCTCAGGCCCTGGTTGACCGCCATTTCCTGCGAGGCGCGTTCATTGCTGTGTTTGGCGAGTACGTGGCCGACTTCATGGCCGATAACCGCAGCCAGTTGGTCCTGGTTATCGGCCAGGGTGATCATGCCGGTATGGATGCCGATTTTATTGCCGGGCAATGCAAACGCGTTAGGCGTGGCGTCTTCAAAGACCACGACTTCCCAGTTGCCGCCTGTTTCCCGGGTTATTGCCCCGGCGATACAGTTTGCCAGTTGGTTGTATTGACTGTTAGTGCTGACAGGTTTTTGTTTTTTCAGGTTGTCGAAAGCCTGCAAACCCATTTGATCGATTTGCGCCTCGGGCATGAAAACAAGTTGGCTTCTGCCTGTAGGGCTGGTGATGCAGGCGCTTAATAGACAGGTAACCAGAACTGAGAGTATTTTTTTGAACATAAAAAACGGCCGGTAGTTTCTATTAGATAGGCCATTTTAACGTAACTTTTTATCCGGGGTTTAAAAATGTAGTTACTTGGATCAAGGTTTCAGGATTTTGGCGAACATCGCATCATAATCCTCTTTTGACAATACGCCGCTGACCCCGGTGCGTTGATGCGCTTTATCGAAGAAATAGGTTCTGGGCAGTTCGCCATACCATTTAGGATCGATTTCAAATTGCAGTTTTTGGGTATTTTCTTCGGCATAGACCCAGTTTTCAATCTCGGATAATTGGTTTTTCTCCAGGATTTGCTGAATTTGGTCGGTGGCGGATAACTCGTCCGCCGCCAGCATGACCATTTTGAGTTCAGGCCTGCTTTTATGAATGCTGCTTAACAGCGCCATATCTTTCAGGCAGGAAGAGCAGTTTACCGACCAAATGACCAGCATGAACGGTTGGTTGGCGTTGTCGGCCAATAGTTGCCGATAACTTCCCGATGTGAAGGCCGAAGGCTCGGCCTGTGCAGGCGCGCTTAGGAAAGCTGAAAGGAGAAACAGTAAACCGGGAACAAGTTTTTTTAAGGGCATGAGTTTGTTTATACAGTATGGCGGATTCAATTTACCGGAATTAACCGATAACCTTCGTTTTTGCTGTTCCATGAGACGAAAACATCTTTATTATTGCTCAGTAAAAACGGGAAGTCGACTTCAGCGGTGCTTTCCGCGACGGATTTAGCCGGTAGCCAAGTCAGGCCGCCATCGTTAGATTGCATCACCCAAAGCTGTGTTTTGGTGCCGTCAAACTCGGTCCAGGTTAGATAGATATGATTGCCTTTAGCCATGGCATCGGGATGGCTGGGCAGTTTTCCAGGGTTGCCCAGCGGTAACGGAGTCGAAAAATGCTGACCATGGTCGGTCGAATAAGCATAGAACAATCCTTGACGTGCGCTGCCTTGCGTAAACCAGGCGATATGATATTTATCGTCGCTGATCGCAACCGCCGGGCCGTGATCCGGGCAGGCCTCGATAGCCCATTGGTCGAACGTAACCCGGGTTTCCTGCGGTTTCTTGTCGGTAGCTTGGATTTTGATCAGGCCATGATCGCGGATGCCGCCGGGATAAATAAAACGCGCCAATAAAACCGGTTGGTTGTTACCGTCAAACGCGGCGGCAATTCGGCAGCAATCGCAGAGAACGTCGGAAAGTTTCTGGGCGGATGTATGCCCGCCCTGTCCACTGATAGTCGTGTAATAAATTGAGTTTCCTGGCTGTTTCCAGTCGGTGCGATTACGTTCGTCATGCCAGAACACATAGGCTTGACCTGCCGGACTCAAGGCCAGACGCCCTTGAAAGGAATTAGCTTCGGATGCTTTATCGCTTAACGGCGAAGGCGTTGAAAAGCTGCGGCCGTTATCGGCTGAAACGCTAAAGTAAACGGCGACCGGTTGTGCGCCTTCGGCTGCATAGGTAACGTAGATCCGTCTGGAGCGATCCACGGCGATGCCGGGCCGGTTTTCGCCGCTGACTTTGATGTGCTGGGCTTCTGTATTAATGAGCACGGGGGCGCTGAATGTTTTGCCAAGATCGGCGGAATAATCGACATAGACGTAATGCTTTTCCGGTACGATCCGCCACAACCGGCCATCGGGACCGAATGCGGCGGTAACGAACAGGCCGCCGCCGTTGGGGTAATGGCCGTAGTCTGCCGTTCCGGCTTTAAGATGATCCTGATTGACCTGGCTACAGGCGCTCAACGCGAGTGCTCCAATCAACAGGAACTGTGTCAACAGGCACCCGCCCCAAAATCCTTTTTTGGATGCCCGGTTATCAACGCGAACAACTTTTGTAATGGCTGGAAAATCAGGTGAATCTATCATTTAAACTATCCAAAATCGACAAAAATACAGGCGCTAGAATGCGGCGACGAAACGGTAGGTAATCCGGTATTCGGCAGGCGTTTGATAGCCGTTTAAATCTTGGACTATCGGCGTGCCTATGGATAAAGCCGTGTTCCAGTTTTTTCCTCCCGAATACCTGAAGCCTGGAGATACATATATTGTATTTCCGCCCGAGTTGGCATCATAGCCCACGCCGGCGGTTCTTTGCTGAGCTTGCCGTTCTCCATTGAATTCAAGGACGGCGGTCCACGGCGCATTGTTGCTGGCGCCAAAAAACTCGTTGCGGGCGGGCGCGCCGAAGGCGTAAGAAAGCGCGATATTATAACCGATGTTATCGCCCAGGTATGTTCCTTGCGCGCCTCGGGTGGCTATTGTGTACATGGCGTTGGTGTCAAACGAGAATGATCCCATTACGCGAGTGTACGAAATGCCTGCTGAAGGGTTCCATGAGCCGCTGCCGGGCTGATGGTGCGTTTCAAAATTGGGGCCTTGATTGTTTGTTAAGGCAGTTTGTCCGGTCGGGGTTTTGAGGCCCAGAGTCAGCGCTACATGGTTTAAGTTATCGGCGGTATGGAAAAAGCGATATTGGGTAAAGATGGAAACATCGCCAAAACCATGGGGATCGCCTAAGGTATTGATTGATCCCGGATTGTCCGGGTCGGGCGAACGTATGCCGGTACGGAATACATAAGGAACTTTCACGCCAAAAGTCAAATCGTCGGTAAGTCCGTAAGCTGCAAATACCGAAGGTTGCAGGTAAGTGCTCACGCTATGTACGTCGGGGTTTGGGCCGTTGCTTAAATCCACCAATTGTTGATCCGATGCGCTGTTAAAACTCGAAAATTGGGTGATCGTGCCGACTGCCCACATGTTAGTGGGAAGCGTGACGCCGGGTTGCGTGATAATCGGCGATGCGGTGCCGATTCCGAAACCCAAAGAACCATGATCGGCCAGAACGCCGCCGCTGTAAATGACGAACGCTGAGCTTAAAGCTATCGCAAGAGGTGTTTTTTTCGATTGAGTCATGATTAACCTTATATTTATTATTAAGTCCGGTGGATGTGCTGCAAAAATCTTAAGCTTGATTATTCAAGGCAGTACAAACAAGGAACTGTGGTTTAGTCGTATCCTACTGTAACAACAAAAAAGCCGGCGAAGCCCGGTAGAGTGAGTGGACTGGCGGTCGGTACAGTTAAAAAAGCAAGAAATTTGCCCCGCAGAATGGCCGCGGGAAAAATACCTGTATTGCGAGGTGAGGGTAAGCAGTTATTGTGCCAAATATTCTATGCGTCTGATGAGCCTAGTGGATTCAACGCGGGTAAGGATATTTTTAGCCGATCAAAGATTCCTTTAAAATAAATAATGTGGCATATAGCCTATTATAGTGTGTTAAATAACATAGTTTAATTGAATCTGTTGTTGTCGTCCTGGGCGGGTTATGGCGGAACTTATGCTTCGCGAAGCCCTAAAATCAAGGCTTGTAAGAAGTATTTAAAAAAAGTGTGTTATATAGCCTAATCCTGTGCGTCAAATAACACAGTTATGTATGCAGTTTGCAGTTTGCTGCTGCTCGGCGGGAAAAAGAATAGAGCTCTTTTACACCGCCAAGCGTTTTTCTTTGGCTTAAGGATGCAAAAGCAAATGACGAAGAAAAATCCGGCGATGTACAGGCTGTAATTTCGGGTTTATTAACTTCAGCGGACATCTATAATATATGGTACAACATGATTCGACTGATTCTACCTGCTATGGCAGTCGGGAATAGAACGTCTATTTGGAAGATCATTTGGTATACACAACTATTGGATAATACTATGGCGATAAACACTAACAGACCCACATCCCCGCATTTGCAAGTCTACAAACTGCCTTTAACAGGTATTATTTCGATCACCCACCGCATGACCGGCGTCATGCTCTCAGCCGGCTTGATCTTATTCGTTTATATTGTTTCGGCGCTGGCAGGCGGAGCGGATTCATACGCCGCAATGCAGGCGGTGATGAAGCTGTGGCTGCTCAAACTGGTCTGCTGGGGTTTCGTTTATGCATTGTTTTTCCATCTGTGCCACGGCATCCGTCATTTGGTCTGGGATGCGGGCGGCAGCTTTGAACCGGATACATTAAACCGGTACGCGATGATCGAGCTGGCGGCTTCATTAATATTGACTTTGATGACTTTTGTGTGGGGATATTATGGACTATAGAACGCCTTTATCCAGGGTTAAGGGCCTGGGTTCGGCCAAAAGCGGAACTGTTCACTGGTGGATGCAGCGCGTTACCGCCGCGGCGCTGATCCCGTTGTCTTTCTGGCTGATCAAGTTTATGGGCTTGGGCCTGACCGCTCCCTATCAGCAAAGCGTAGACTGGCTGGCGTCGCCGGTTAACAGCGTCTGCATCGCGGCCTGGATCATCGCCGCTTTTTACCACGCCGCGTTGGGCTTGCAAGTGGTGATTGAAGATTACGTCGCCGCCGAAGGCCCCAAGATTATTTCAATCTGGGCCGCCAATCTGGCTTTCTTGTTTTTGGCGATAGCGGCTTTGCTGGCCGTGTTTCGCATCGTATCGATAGGGTGATCCATGGCTGCTGATTACAAAATTATTGAACACGCTTACGATGTGGTGGTCGTCGGCGCAGGCGGCGCAGGGCTGCGCGCCACCTTAGGCATGGCGGAACGGGGGCTTAAAACCGCCTGCATCACCAAAGTGTTCCCGACACGCAGCCATACCGTCGCCGCGCAAGGCGGCATCAGCGCGGCGCTGGGCAATATGGGCGAAGACGACTGGCGCTTTCATATGTACGACACCGTCAAAGGCTCCGACTGGCTGGGCGATCAGGACGCGATAGAATACATGTGCCGCGAAGCCATTCCCGCCGTAATTGAGCTGGAACATTACGGCGTGCCCTTTTCGCGTACCAGCGACGGCAAAATCTACCAGCGCGCGTTCGGCGGCATGACCACGCATTTCGGCAAAGGCCAGGCGCAACGCACTTGCGCGGCGGCGGACAAAACCGGCCACGCGATATTGCATACCTTGTACCAGCAGGCGTTGAAGCATAAGGCCGAATTCTTCGTTGAATACATCGCGCTGGATTTGATTATGGAGGACGGCGAATGTCGCGGTGTGTTGGCATGGCGCCTGGACGACGGTTCGCTGCATTTGTTCAAATCCCAGATGACCGTATTGGCGACCGGCGGGTACGGGCGCACGTTTTTTTCCTGCACCTCGGCGCATACCGTGACCGGCGACGGCAACGCAATGGCGTTACGCGCAGGTTTGCCGTTACAGGATATGGAGTTCATCCAGTTCCACCCGACCGGCATCTACGGCGCAGGCTGTTTGATCACCGAAGGGGTTAGAGGCGAGGGCGGTTACCTGACTAATTCGGAAGGCGAACGCTTCATGGAACGCTACGCACCATCGGCCAAAGACCTGGCTTCGCGCGATGTAGTCAGCCGCGCGATGACCATTGAAATCCACGAAGGCCGGGGCGTAGGGCCGCTGAAAGACCACATCTACCTGCATATCGAACATCTCGATCCTGCGATCATTCACGAACGCTTGCCGGGCATATCCGAGACCTCCAAGATTTTTGCGGGTGTCGATGTGACCCAACAGCCGATTCCGGTGCTGCCGACCGTGCATTACAACATGGGCGGAATTCCGACCAATTACAAAGCCGAAGTCGTTACCCTGAAAGACGGCGATCCCGACGCGGTGGTGCCGGGCCTGATGGCGATCGGAGAGGCGGCCTGCGTGTCCGTGCATGGCGCGAACCGCTTGGGATCGAACTCGCTGCTCGATCTGGTGGTATTCGGCCGCTCCGCCGCGATACGCTGCGCCGAACTGATTAAGCCGGGCTCAAGGCAAAAACCGTTGGCCGGTAATGCCTGCGACAAAGCTATCGCCCGTTTCGATAAAATCCGCAATGCGAACGGCAGCCGCTCGACCTCCGATATTCGCCTGGACATGCAAAAAGTCATGCAGGCCAAAGCGGCGGTGTTCAGGATCGGCTCCACGCTGACCGAAGGCATCAACGCGATGGCGGAAGTCAGAAAAAGCTTTGCCGATGTCAAAGTGGCCGATCAATCGTTGATCTGGAATACCGATCTGGTCGAAACGCTGGAGCTGGATAACCTGCTGAGCCAAGCCACGGTCGCAATCAACGCCGCAGGCAACCGCACCGAAAGCCGGGGCGGCCATGCACGGGAAGATTACCCGAACCGCGATGACGAGAACTGGCTGAAGCATACCCTGACTTGGCTGGATGGCGATCAGGTTAAAATCGATTACAGGCCGGTGCATATGTACACTTTAACCGACGAAGTCGACGTGATTCCGCCCAAAGAGAGAGTTTATTAACACACGCTTTGAGAGACATGATATGAAAACACTCACATTAGAAATAGACGACAGCATTTACAGCCAAGTCGTCGTTTTTTTGAATTTATTGCCGGAAAAACAATGCCACATTGTTGAAATATTGCCCGCTTCATCAAACGATAACAAGCAACTGACTATCAAGTCGGCATTCGGGTTAATAAAAACGCCGATCACTGCCACGTTGGCCGAAATTGAGCAAGGTATTGTAGACGGTGCAATAAGTGATAGCGATTGATACTAATGTGTTAGTTCGTGTCATCGTTGAAGATATAGGGCTGCCGGAACAAACAAAAATTGCCCGCGATTTGGTTGAAAATGCGCAGAACGTCTATCTATCTCAAATCGTGCAAATAGAATGCACTTGGGTGTTGGCAAAAGTTTATAAAACAGATAAAGCCACTTTATTGACGGTGCTCGAACATTTGCTGGTTAATCCCGCCTTTATTCCGCAGCGTCCTGAACATTTTCAAGTCGCTATCGATTTATTTCGGCTAGGCCGTGCAGATTTTGCCGATTGTTTGATTTTGATCGAAAGTTCATACGTTGACGCAGTCTTATATGCCTTTGATAAACGTTTAGGTCGGCATAGCAATACCAGATTGTTATGATGACTATCCTGAATTCCACTCAGAAGAGAATAGACTAATGGCTGAATTTACCCTGCCTAAAAACTCGGTTTTAATCGAAGGCAAAACCTTTAAAGCGCCTGTCGGCGCAACCAATATCCGCCGCTTTGAAGTGTATCGATGGGACCCCGAGTCAGGCGAAAACCCGCGCATCGATGCGTTCGAGCTGGACATGGACAGCTGCGGCCCGATGGTGCTGGATGCGATCCTGAAAATCAAGAACGAAATCGACAGCAGCCTGACCTTCCGGCGTTCCTGCCGAGAAGGCGTGTGCGGTTCCTGCGCGATGAACATCAACGGCAAAAATTCTTTGGCCTGCACCAAAGCCATCGACTCATATCCCGGCGCGATCAAGATTTATCCGTTGCCGCATATGCAAGTCGTTAAAGACCTGGTGCCGGATATGACCCATTTCTATGCCCAATACGCCTCGATCAAACCGTGGATAGAAACCCAAACGCCTGCGCCTGCGGATTCCGAACGCCTGCAAAGCAAAGAAGACCGGGAAAAACTGGACGGCTTATACGACTGCGTGCTGTGCGCCTGCTGCTCGACCAGTTGCCCCAGTTACTGGTGGAACAGCGAGCGCTATCTGGGACCTGCGGTGCTGTTGCAAGCCTACCGCTGGCTGGTCGACAGCCGCGACGAAAGCACCGGCGAACGGCTGGATGAACTGGAAGACCCGTTTAAATTGTACCGTTGCCATACGATTATGAACTGTACCGATACCTGTCCCAAGGGCCTGAATCCGGCTAAGGCGATTGCCGAAACCAAGAAACTGTTGGTGCAGAGAAAGCTGGGCTGATGGACGAGCTGGCTCGGTTAAGGTGGCAATGCCGGCGCGGGACTAAGGAGTTGGATTTTCTGTTGAATAGGTATTTGGAAACGGGGTATTTGGTCGCGGATCAGGCGGAGAGGGCTTTGTTTGTTGAGTTGTTGGGGATGGAGGATGATCTGTTGGTTGGGGTTTTAATGGGGGATTTGGTTCTGGAAGGAATGGCGGGTTTGATTGGGAAGGTTAGAGCATTAGCAATGGCTGTGGGGCGGTATCATGGATGATAAATTGTTGGCCGTTATAATCGGATTCGTTTTAGGGGCCATTGGATACTGGTTCACGACATTCCAAATGCAACCGATTCTTAAATATCGAGACATCAGGAATCAAATTTTGGTGGACTTCATCTACTTTGCTCAAGTGGTGAATGCAGAAGGCTATAATGACGAGATGAAAAAACTCTTCCGAGAGCGGATTCTTGCTAATCGAAAGGCCTCAGCTCAATTATCCGCAGCTGTACAGGAGTTACCATACTGGTATCTTCTGTATTTAAAATTGAAAGGACAGGATCCAGAGGCTGCTGCAAGAAATCACTTGATTGGATACTCGAATACAACGGACTATGATCAGGCGGACAAGGTTGAAAATTTTATACGAAGGAAACTTGGGTTACCACCGAAAACATAAAGCCATGTAGGTCGGAATGCTATCGCTAACTCCAAGCCGGACGGGGGTTGCAACCCATATGCGCCAACTTAAGCCGGGTAGAGGGGGAATCGCGCCCCATTTCGGAGCCCAATCGTACTGGGAGCTTTGATTTCCAAAATGGTTCGTCCGTTGAATTGTTTAAAATAATCCGGTCATTTTGGTGTTTGTAAATGGGGCGCGATGCCCCCTACATCTGTCTCGGTTATCCTGAATTTGGATTTTTCTAATAAAATTACATTGGGTGGGCTGAATCATGTCGAATTACCGGCGGTGTTGGACGAAGCCGCTACGCGGAGAACACCCCGTCCCTAACGTTTCTTCGATGTTAGAGCTAAGCGGCAATGCTAACCAACGCAAAACGTTTCGAACGGGGCAACATGCCCCGTCCGGCTGACGTGCTGGCGGTAGTCGCCGTCCATCGGTGAATCATGTCGCAAGCAATTTGGTAAGAAGCGGCGAAGCCGGGTTGGCTGATGACCAAAGCCAATGTTCAGGACGGGCAACATAACCTTTTCGCACCGGATTTTCGTGGATATAGTTAAGCTTTTGAAGATAGAAAGCAGGGTTTTCGATCTTCTTCGGGGCATTAGTTTCCATCCAAAACCGGTAACCTCCCTGTGCATCAATAAACAGATTTAAAACACTCGGTTCCGTAGTTTCGAGATTGGCCTTGAATTTAGCGGAAGTAAATCGTTTGAAATCCCGTAAAAATCCCGCTACATCCGGCGAAGTAACGATGAGATGGATATG
>JALNYY010000085.1 GCA_023229605.1 Methylobacter sp. | reverse complement strand
GACCATGCCGACCATCTACGGCGAATCCGTAGTCATGCGTTTATTGATCCAGAACGCCGAAGGATTTTCGCTGGAAAAATTGGGGATGCCGCCCGAGATGCTGGTCCGTTTTCGTAAACTGCTGCATCGTCCGGATGGCATGATACTGGTTACCGGGCCAACCGGGAGCGGTAAAACCACCACTCTTTATGCCGCTCTCAGTGAACTCAACTCCTCCGCCAACAAAATTATTACCGTGGAAGACCCGGTCGAATACCGTTTGCCCGGTATTAACCAAGTGCAAATCAACGAAAAGATCGAGCTCGACTTTGCACGGGTACTGCGTTCCGCCCTGCGTCAGGACCCGGACATCGTCCTGGTGGGCGAAATGCGCGATCATGAAACCGCACAGATAGGCCTGCGCGCCGCAATGACCGGCCATTTAGTTCTGTCAACATTGCATACCAACGATGCGGTCAGTTCGCCGATTCGTCTGATGGACATGGGCGTACCGCGCTTTATGATCGCCATGTCCTTGCTGGCCGTCATTGCCCAGCGGCTGGTGCGGGTAGTCTGCGAGAGTTGTGCCCAGCCTTCCATACCGGAACCTTTCGAGCAGACCTGGCTCAAACTTGAATTGGGCGATACGTTGGATCCGCAAGGCTTTGTCCGCGGCAGGGGCTGCACCCATTGCAACGGCACCGGCTATCAAGGCCGGGTAGGTGTTTACGAATTGCTGGAAATGAATACCGAACTTACCGATGCGGCCAATCATCATGACACCACGGTTTTTATTAAACTGGCGCGGCAGCGGATGGCGGGAAAAACCCTGCGCAGCAGCGCAGTGGCAATGGCTGTAGCCAAACGCACCACGGTGGCGGAAGCCATGCGCATCAGCAATCAGTTTGAAGAATAGCTGGAGCTGGGGGAATGTGTGGAAACCGTTCATGCTTCGACAAGCTCGGCACGAACGGTTCAGAGCTCATCCATAAAAAGCGCGAAAGCCCAAAGTAGCCGGTTCAGGCGGCACGGAATAGGTCAATACGGTGTAATTCACAGCCATTCCCTGCCGGATGCTGAGCTACGGCTTGATATTTTGCCGATCTTAGGATTAATCAAATGGCTGTGATGATCCAAAGCCGGCGCTTTAGGCGCGAAATTGCCATTCTGCAGACGACTTAAACTCTTAGCAAAGCCTTGGCCATTTTTTCAGAAAGCTGTTCTTCGACAAATTGCGGCTCATTGGGTGGATAAAGTTCCACTTCGTCCAGTTCGAAATTGTATTCTTTGCCCAATGCAATCAGTTCTCTGATTTTTTGAACGGCTAACAGTTTTTCTTTTAATTCAGTATCTGTTTTTGCCAGCTCAGAGAAGGCTTTTATTTGTGCAATTGACATTGTGTTTACTCCTGTTATTTAAAAGTGTGCTTTGCATTACAAAGCGGTTGATGAAAAACTCAGGGTTTCGCTACACGCTATAAGGCGTGTTAATCCAGTCTTTAAGTACCGCGACATCGCGTTCGGGTAAATAAGAAAAGTCTCCGCTAATATCCTTAAAAACCGCTACACCGCTGTGCGGGGAAACCAGTTTGCCTTTAACCATATAAAAGAACCAGGCGAACGGATAACCGGCCTGGCGATCGAAACGGGTTAACAGATTGTGCAACGCGGTGCCTTTTTTACCGTTAATATCCACCAGTTGCGGCAGGTTTTTTTGCTGGGTGTTGATCAGTTCGACGTTGATTATCTGCTCACCGAAGCGCCCCGTATGCCTGAACGGCCGGACAATCCAGTCATCGGAAAGCACGGCTTTTTGCAGGGCGCTGCTTCTGTTCCAGTCATACATAAACCGTTGCACCGGATGTTCCTCGATATGGTATTTATTGATTTCATCCATGAAAATCGACACGTCAGTTTTACGTCGATAAGAATAACGCGACGTTCCAATACAGAATGTTTCTATGCATTCCGGGTCCAGTGGATCAATAAATTCTTCTAAATCTTCCGGCGGATGGTCAGCATTAACAAGTAACCGATCCGACATTTCATGGGTTTTATCAATGTCGATCTGGATGAATTGTTCCGCTTTGTTGCCGGTTTGAATAACAAAGTACAGGGTATTGCCGGTTTGCCGGGTGGCAATCAGCTTTTGTTCCCGTGCGTGATCAATCAGAGTTTGCAGGTTTTTGCCGCATTCGATATACGTTCTTTCGGTCCATTCAATCAAATCATTGGCGATACGGTTGCCGTCCATATCGACAATGCCGCCCAAGCGATACCATTCGCTCCCTGTTCTGGCCAGCCGAATCGGATAGTCGGGGTTCAACGATTGGAGTTTGGCGAGTAATAATTCATCGTCCTGGCCGGGCAGGGTGCGCTTGCAGATTTTTGCAAGCTGTTGCCCGTCAAGTTGAAAAGGTTGATCAGTCATATACGGCTCCCGGTTTTTTGTTTTCATGCGGCCCTTCCCCTGGAGAGCATGAATGGGAATGTCTTGTTAATCGTTCCTGCACAGCCGCCCTGACGTCAGGTTCGGGATCGTCAACCAGGCCGGTCAATGCCTCGGGCGCAACCCGCTGAACAGCGGCATAGCGCACTACCCAATCGGAATCATTCAGCATGGTCACGGCATCGGTAGGATTCATCCGTTCGGCGACAATGCGCCGGACTTCAGGCGCATTGTCATGAGCCATTAGACCCAAGCTGACTTCGGGCAAACGTTCGGCAACGGTTTTCCGTACTTGCAGGTCTTCATCGCGAATAAACCGGAACAGGCGTCCTTCCGGCAGTCTTTTGGCTATCGTTAACCTGACGATATAGTCGTTGTCGGCAGCCATCTTTTCCAAGTCTTCGGGCGCAAGGCGATCCGCTACGGTCATGCGTACTTCCCTGTCGGTATCATTGATTAACAGATGCAGCTGGGATACGGGTATCCGATAGGCGACGGCGCGCCGGACCACTTCATCGTCATCATCAATCAGTTCAGTCAACGCTTTCTGAGGCGCATAACGGACGGCAATGGCGCGTCTTTCCCAAAAGGCGTCGTGCAGATATTGCTCGGCAAAGCCGGGGTTAACGCGAAAAAAACGGTCGATCTGCCTACCGCTTTCAACGAATACGCAGGTGTCGCCGGGCATGCAGCGTCCCATCAGCAGTGTTTTGCCGCGAAATGGGCATAAGCTGCAATCGGCAAAAGGAACGCTGACAGGGCTTTCATGGCCGGACATACAATAACTTCCGTTCAGTCGGCGATGATTTCTGCAACGACAATACCCGTTGCAACATCATAATCATCGGTCAGGCACAGGCAGTGCTCCCGTCCGTCAATTAAATAAAGATTGAAGTCTTTATGTTCAATGACGGGCGTATTATTGGGCAGATCGTCATCCATGCAGTACGTGAAATGGATCGGTTGATATTGCTGTCTTAGCGCAGAGACCGTGGTTTCATCGACACCCGATGATTCGATTTTTGCCGCTATGGCGTTGACTTGCTCGGTAGTAATCATCCTGTCGCTTCCCTTTCAAAATGGAACCGGTCGGTTGCTTCCACACCCATCGCTTTTGCCAGCCAGGGCGGCGGGGTTCCGGCTATAACGCTTTGCAGTTGATCGATGATGTCGGCAATGGTTTCAATGCCGGGCAGCTTCATGGGATGTATACCCAGCTTGACGATTTTTGCCGCCGCAGGGCCGCCAACCGAGGCAATATAAAGTACCTGGCAGTCCTGAATCAGTTCCGCCCTGAACACGTTTTTATCATCCACTTCCAGACCATCGGGTATGTCTGTGTTGCGAATGCCGATCAAGCGGGCTTCTTCGGCTGAAACCTGATAAATCATGAATTGACTGCAAGAACCGAAATGGCCGTCAACATTAATGCCGTCGTTACTGGCGCAGGCAATGCGGATTGAGCCGGGCATATCGCCGTCGCTATAAGTTTGTTGTTCCGGTGCTTTTGTCTGAGTATTTAAATCGGATTTAAGAATGCTTAAAGCGTGCGTTAATAAAGGGTCATCAACATCGGAAAACTCGCCCGCGAGCGCGGATTTAAGTGTTTTCAGGTTAATGCCGGCAATCTTTTCTTCAGTGATCGGAAGGCCGATACAGTCCGTCAATACTGAAAGCAAGCGTTTGGCGTCGGTATCGGGCAAAGCGCGAGCGGCCAGCCCGATACGTAAAGCCAGTTCTCGTGAGAGTGCAGCCTGGCTGTTCATCCGCTTATGCCTCAAGCGGCAGAATGCAGTTATCGATAGGACATACTTTAACGCATTGCGGCACGTCAAAATCCCCCTCGCATTCGGTGCAGGTTTTTGCGTCTATTTTAAAAACAATAGCGCCTTCCGTGATGGAGTTGGTCGGGCAAACCGGTTCGCAGTCGCCGCATGAAATACAATCCGCTTCAACAATATATAAGGCCATGATTATTCTCCTGAATCTAAACGTTTTGCGCGTAAGGTAACGGGAAAATCCGGCTGCTCGTTGAGCGGTTCAAAATAATACTTTGAGCCGTCGCTGAGCAGAACTTCACCGCCCCATTTATCGGGGCTATCGAATTCAATGGATTCCGCCACTTCTTCCAAATCTTTTTTGGGCACGTAGAAGACTAATTTGCCCTCTGCGTTTTTTTTCAACATGACACTAGGCATTGAGTTCTCCGTTTACACGCATTTAAGGTTGTGGGGGCGATTATTAAGCCCTTTGTACGCATCAATTTAAGTACATTGATGCGCCACCACGAAAGCACGAAGTTCACGAAGTGTAAAGTAAAATCTTCGCGCCCTTCGTGCCTCGTGGTGAATATTCTAACTTAACGAATCAAATCGTAGTTATAGTCGGTTGTACCCATGCCTTTGGTTTCTTTATCCAACTGCTCCAGTACCGCATTAACCAAGGTTGTCAGCATATAAATAGCGCCTTCATAACCCATGGTGGTCATTCTGTGCAGGTGATGCCTGTCAAAGATTGGGAAACCGATGCGGATCAACGGCACTTCAAACTCTTCGCCCTTGTAGAAAGTATCGCGTTGGATGAACTTGCCGTAAGAGTTGCCGATCATGAAGTCCGGTTTGTTGGTGAAGACCAATGAACGGAAATGCCATAAATCTTTGCCGACATGAACTACCGTTTTTTGTCCATACGGAGAATCTTTCAGCATTTTATCCATTGCTTTCGCCCAACGTTTGTTGGCATGGTTGCACAATACGTCAGTCGGTTCGGCTCCCAGTTCCAGCAGGAATTTGGTCATGCCCATAACGAAATCCGCATCGCCGTACAAGGAAAACTTCTTGCCGTGCATCCAAGCATGCGAGTCAGTCATCATGTCAACCAGGCGGCCGCGTTCCAATTCCAGAGAAGCGGGAATCGGTTTGCCGGTCAGTTCGGAGATTTTCATCAGGAACTCATCAGTCCATTCCAGCCCCATCGGAATATTGATGGCTGTAGCGGGTTGATGCATGATAGTTTGTACATACTTTTTGGTTTTTTCCAACTGCCAGGGTTGCAGCAATAAGGTATCGATCGCGTTAGGCGCGTCTTTCACTTCAGCCTGGGTAGTGCCGCCCGCATACATGCGGAAAGTGCCGTCGGCAGGCGTATCCAATACTTCGGAAGGATCGCTCAATAACGAGTAATCTACGCCCATCTCCTTCATCATGCGGTGCATGACGCGGAAGTTGCCCAGATACGTTTCAAAGCCGGGAACCAGGTTGATCTTGCCGTTTGAACCGACTTTCTTGTCGTCCATATGGTTCAGCGTGAAATAACGCAACATGCCTTCGAACATATTGTCCCAGCCGGTGGTATGACTACCGACAAAGCTTGGGGTATGGGCGTAAGGTGTCGGGAAATCCTGTTCAACATGTCCGGCTTTTTTGGCGTTATTGATGAACGCGTTTAAGTCGTCGCCGATAACTTCAGCCATACAGGTTGTTGAGACTGCGATGATGTCCGGTTTGTACAAGGCTTTGGCGTTTTCCAAACCGGCCATCATATTTTTCTGACCACCGAAAACCGCCGCATCTTCCGTCATGGAATCAGATACGCAGGCAACCGGCTCTTTGAAATGGCGGTTGAAATAAGAACGGAAATAAGCGACGCAACCTTGCGAGCCGTGAACATAAGGCATGGTCTTTTCAAACCCTAATGCGCACAATACAGCACCTAACGGTTGACAGGCTTTAGCCGGGTTTACGGTTAACGCTTCACGGTTAAAATTGAGTTCTTGGTATTCTTTAGTGGTCGTCCACTGAAATACTTCATCAATTTTTTCCTGGGGGTGACGCTCTTCATAAGCTTCACGTTTATTGGCCAGGTTTTCCTTGTATTCATCGTTACGGAATAAAGGATAACTCGGTTGTATGTTTTCGACTTCTTGACTCATGATAATCTCCTACGCGCCACTAATCTGTGGACGACGGTTGAAGGAGTAGGGGCGGGAAAGGGGGAGGCCCCGCCCCTACACAAAATTAAGCGCTTGCAGCGACCGCTACGTCTGAACTTTCAGCTGTTTTCCAGGGCACTTTGACCTGTTTCCAGCAAGGGTTATTCAGTGTCATGTCCATATCTCGAGCAAAGATGGCAAAGCCGTCATAACCGTGATAAGGACCGGAATAATCCCAAGAGTGCATTTGACGGAACGGAATGCCCATTTTTTGAAAAATGTACTTTTCCTTGATGCCGGAACCGATCAAGTCAGGTTGAACTCTCTTAACGAACTCTTCAAATTCATAGCCGGTTACGTCGTCATAAATCAACGTCGCATTGCCCATTTCTTTGATAGTCCGGTCATAGTCGTCGTTGTGACCGAATTCATAACCCGTACCGACCACTTCCATGCCCAGGTCTTCATACGCGCCGATCACGTGACGGGGGCGTAGGCCGCCGACATACAGCATCACGCGTTTGCCTTGCAGGCGTGGTTTGTATTTGGCGATAACCGCATCGTACTCAGCCTGATATTTGGCGATAACTTTTTCAGCGCCGGCCTGAATCGTTTCATCGAATAACGCGGCAATTTTGCGCAGTGACTCGGCAATCTTGGTGGGGCCGAAGAAGTTGTACTCGATCCAGGGGATTTTGTATTTTTCTTCCATGTGCCGCGCAATGTAGTTCATCGAACGGTAGCAATGGATCAAATTCAATTTCACCTTGGGGGTTTTTTCCATTTCCGCAATCGTACCGTCACCGGACCACTGGGCGACTACGCGCAAGCCCATTTCTTCCAGTAAAGTACGCGAAGCCCAGGCATCGCCGCCGATGTTGTAGTCGCCGATCACCGCTACGTCATAAGGCGTAGTTGGCCAAGTATCGTCACCGTCACGGTTTTCCAAAACCCAGTCGCGAATCGCATCGTTGGCAATGTGATGGCCCAGCGATTGGGAAACGCCACGGAATCCTTCGCAACGAACCGGAACGACAGGTTTGTTGATTTCTTTATTGGCTTTTTTGGCGACCGCTTCAATATCATCGCCGATCAGACCGATAGGGCATTCAGATTGAATACTGATGCCTTTGTTTAGCGGGAACAATTCTTCGATTTCGTTCATTATTTTCGCAAGCTTTTTGTCGCCGCCGAAAACAATATCTTTTTCCTGGAAATCGGAAGTAAAGTTCATGGTGCCGAACGTATTGATGCCTGTGGTGCCGACATAATAGTTACGACGACCGGCGCGCGAATACTGGCCGCAGCCGACCGGGCCGTGCGAGATATGAATCATATCTTTAATCGGACCCCAAACCACACCCTTGGAACCCGCGTAAGCGCAACCGCGAATGGTCATTACGCCGGGCTGGGATTTACGGTTTGAAGTAATACATTTGTTCGATTTTTCCAGGGACTGATCGTTAACCGCCAAATGCTTAGCGCGATCTTTCCTTGCTTGTTCGGGATAGACTTCCAGCACTTCTTGAATAAGCGCTTCGGTCTCTTCTTTCGTTAGAGCTGCCATGAGTGTCTCCTACTTATGCCGTGGGTAATCTCCCAACAGACAGGTTTTAGGACTAAAATCCGTAGAGACGCGAAACTCACATCTCTACGGTTGTTCATTTATTAAGCGGTTGCTTCTGCTGCTGCAGTAATACCGATAATAGATTCGTCTTCTTGATCGATAATGCCGAATTCCATCATCAGTTCTTCCAGTTCATCCATCGTGATTGGAGTAGGGATAATGAAGTTTTTGTTATCGCGAATTTTGATAGCCAATTGACGGTATTCGTCAGCTTGTTTGGCTTGTGGTTCATATTCGATAACAGTCATACGACGAATTTCAGCGCGTTGTACAACGTTGTCACGCGGTACAAAGTGAATCATTGTCGTGCCGATTTTTGCAGCCAAAGCAGAGATCAACTCATCTTCGCGCGCAGTTTCGCGAGAGTTACAAATCAAGCCGGCTAAACGCACACTGCCTGAGTTAGCGTATTTCACAATACCTTTAGCAATGTTGTTGGCGGCATACATCGCCATCATTTCGCCCGAGCAGACGATGTAAATTTCTTGCGCCTTGTTTTCACGGATTGGCATGGCAAAACCACCACACACAACATCCCCAAGTACATCATAAAAAACGAAGTCAAGTTCATCGTCATAAGCACCTTCTTCTTCAAGGAAGTTAATCGCTGTAATTACACCGCGACCCGCACAACCAACGCCGGGCTCTGGACCGCCTGATTCAACGCATTTGATGCCGCCGTATCCGACTTTCAATACATCTTCGAGTTCTAAATCTTCAACACTGCCTGCTTCGGCGGCCAAACTCATAATAGTAGTTTGTGCTTTCGCATGAAGGATTAAACGGGTAGAGTCGGCTTTTGGATCGCAGCCGACGATCATTACTTTGTTGCCTAATTCCGCCAAAGCAGAAACCAGGTTTTGAGTTGTAGTGGACTTACCGATTCCACCTTTACCGTATATTGCACATTGACGTAATGCCATGATCTTCTCCTCTTGTAGGACGTTGTTGTTAATGACATTAGGGATAAAGCAAGCGGTGTGCCAATCGCTGTTGTATGATCTATATCATTGAATTGTATTGGTTATTGCCGACGTTGCTAAGGGGAGGATAGCGTTGTGTTTCAAACATTTTGTAATGTCGTTGTGTAAGCTTAGTAACAGTGCGGTTTATTCGTGGGTATCGATGGCTAGGGTGGATAAGCGTAGCGCGTCTACCGGACCCAACAGGCTGTTCTATATTATAGAGTGCAGCCTGCATCAGCTTTTCTTGGTTTGTGTGTAGGCAGGCTGGGCAGTAGCGGAATTGTTGCAAACAGAACAAAATGCCGCCAAGTGTTTCAGTAAACAGGGTGTTTTAAATTATTGTTAATCATATAGTTATGGCATCTGTCATAAAGACGGTGAAACTGGATTAATTATTGCTTAAGTAAAATGATACACATACTTAATAAGGGAGTTTGCAATGTCTTCTACTGATTTTTCTGAAATACTCGATGGGTTGTACGACAACAAAGTCGTACCTTATTTGGGGCCGGGCGCACTTTTTGATGCAACCAATAAATTAACCGGGGCGCCGATGCCGGCGGACAGCAATAGCCTGATTTTGGCTATGAATAACGGCAACCCGATGGCTCCCAAGCTTATGTATGAGTTTCCCAGGGCGGCCATGAACCAGGAGCTTAAAAGAGGCAGAAACTTTCTTGGACAGTTTCTGACCAAACTATATGGCGAAACCGAATATACGCGCGCGTCAGTGCACGATTGGCTGGCGGAGTGGCGGCCTGCATATGTCATCGACATAAACAGGGACACCCAATTGCAAGACAGCTATTCGGATGAAGAGCATACGCTGATTGTAGGGGTCGCAAGAATCACCGCCAGCCAGTTCCGGTTTAAAATATATCACTTCGACGGCACCGATTATTTTGAAATACCCCAGGAACAGGTCGACCGCAGATTGCCCATTTTATTTAAACCGATGGGTACGCCCAGGCCGGAAGCCAACTACATCGCTTCGGATGCCGATTATGTCGATTACATAACCGAGTTGATGGGAGGCTTCGCTATTCCCGACTTTCTTAAAGAGTACCGCAAGGGCAAACAATACCTGTTTATAGGCGTGCCGCTAAACAGGGACTCGGAACGCATGGTGATGAGCGACATCGTTTATGGCGCGGCAGAGAAAAAAGGTTGGGTTTTAAACAAAAATCCGACCGATAAAGAAATACGTTATTGTAAAAAAATAGGCTTGGAAATCCTGGATGTGGATGTTGAAGAGCTATTGGCTTCCGTGCTTGTCTAATGACCCAGTCCAATGTATTCAACAATCACCGCCTATTGCTTTACTACAAAGGCGACATCAGCGCCCTGATTCTGTTCGCTCAGCACAGCAATGGCAGCATCTGCTTTCCTGAGCCGCTGCCTGCGTTGTCCAGTGCACTGGAACCGGAAGAGTTTATCAGCGAAAAAGTCAGTACCCATCCGGCCATGCTGGTCAACAACATCAATAAGCTTTTCCAACTGGATAATGACCTGTTGCGCGTCGAACCGGAATTTAGCGAACAAATCGACGCGCCCGGCGGCATTATCACCGTCCACATGGCGCGCTTCATGCTGCTTGACCCGCCGCATAAACTGATGCAAAGCAGGGATTGCCGGATGAGGACCTTGCCGGAGCTGCGCGGCAGGCCGCCTGCGGAAATGGAGTTGTTGCGCCGCGCCTATACCAAGGTGATGTAGGTTTAAGATGTTTGATTTTATGGACATGGGTTTTGATGAACCCGGCGAGCCAATCTCGTCGGGGCCGTATATCCCGGATGCCGGGGAATGCATGCGTTGCGGCATGTGCATCGCTAGTTGCCCGACCTTCCGCCTGTTCCAGGTCGACGAAGAAACCCCGCGCCGACGCATCCGCACCATCAGCAAGATTCTGGTCGAAAACCAGCCGATCAGCGCCGATGAACGCCGTCACCTGAATAACTGCCTGCAATGTCGGGCCTGCGAAACCGTTTGTCCAAGCCGGATGGCTTACGGGCAGTTGTTCGACCAGGCTCGGGCGCAGTTAAAAGTTAATCCGGGTTGGCTGGCGAAACTGGCTTTCAGGCTGATTGAAAACAAGCGCTGGCGGACGCGGCTGATGCCACTGCTGGCCGTTTATCTGAAATCGGGCCTGCAAAAACCGTTACGTAGCACAGGATTGTTGGAAAAATTGCATTTGGCGGATGCCGAAGCCCTGCTGGGTAAACCTGTGTTGCAGGCATTGGCAGTTTCTTATCCAACTAGCGCAACGAAACGCGGCCGGGTTGCGCTGTTCACCGGCTGTATCGCCGAACATTTCGACCGCGAGACCTTGCAGGCGGCTATCAAGCTGCTTAACGCGATAGGCTACGAAGTGCTGGTGCCGCCGCAACAAGGCTGCTGCGGGGCGATACACCAGCACAACGGCCAGCCTGCCGCCGGTTTGATCGACAACAACATCGCCGTGTTCAACGCGTTGGGCGTCGATGCCGTGCTCCATGCCTCCACCGGATGCGGGGCGATGTTAAGCGAATATCAAAATGACGACGAAGCTGGGCAACTGTTCCGGCAACGCTTGTGCGACATCAACGATTTTCTGCTGGAACACTGGCCGGATGGGCTGCAACTGACGGAATCCGAGTTGAAAGTCGCTGTACACGAACCCTGCAGCCAGCGCAACGTGCTCAAAAACCAGCAAACCGTTTATGCGCTGCTGCAAAAAATCCCCGGCCTGAGCATCGCCGCGCTGGCCGACAACCACATCTGTTGCGGCGCGGGCGGCAGCTACATGCTGACGCATCCCGACAACGCCGGTCAGTTGCGGGTTTTAAAGCAGCAAATCATCGCCGACTCGTTGGCGGATGTGGTGGTTAGCGGAAATTTTGGTTGTGCGGTTTATCTTAATGCCGATGGGGGCAGGGTGGAGCATCCTTTGCAGTTGCTGGTTCGGCAGTTACCGCAGATGTAGATGTGTTTGAAATCCGGTTAAGTGCGACTTGACCAATAGCCCGGTTTTCTACTGTTATGCATCACTGCAACCACATAAATTGATCTGTCAGTTTCCCGATAAAGCACAGAATAGGGAAATCTGGAAAGCAAGAACCTTCGGAAACCTTTTTCGATGAATGGCCATGTTTGTGGAAACTCAATAATCGCTTGATAAGCTGATTCGAGTTCATTCAAGAAGTCATCCCCCAAACCTTCAGCCTGATCTTGGTACCAAACATATGAAGCCTTGATTTCAGAAGAAACGTCGGGGTGAAACCTTAACACACCCTAACCTTTAACTTCTTTCTTTATATCGTCCCAAGATACAGACTCAACCTTACCGGAAACAAGTTCTTGGTATCTTTTCTCGGCTAATTCAGTCCACGCCTGTTCAACGCCTTCATCCTGCCTGGTTTCAAGCGAAGAAATTAAACAATGAGCAATCAGGGCTCTCTCGTTAACATTTAATTGCTTTGCATTTTCTAAAACTTGATTAATGTTCATAGCCTAATTTATCCGTTAAGTTACATTTTTAAATTCTAGCATGGCGGTCGAAAAGCACAGAACCATTGGTTTTTACGATAAATGGGTTGCATGATGTTTGTTTCACCCTAGTGTGACCTGTTGATAGGACAAAGAAAAAATCAGTTAGCTTTTATCGCGCCGATCTATCATCATTGAATTTGGGGCAAACGTTTCACAAAACACCTCTGCACCGTATTTGATTGCAAGAGCTGCGGCACTAGCTGCAATCATCGTTGCTGAAATGCTTAAAGAATTGAATGATGCCACAATCGCACTGGCAATGTACTTTTTGTCGTAGACTACTGAAAGTCCTTGAGTCCATGCTTTATATATGTCGCTTTCAGGGTTACATAGAGCTCTCCAGGCAACACGTTTAAGTGCCGAATTAGCTCTTTTCCCCAATTCCTCTTTTGTATCCTCCGTTAGTGGAGGAGGCAAAAACTTTCTATCTGTCGCAGGTAACCTTAGCTTATAGGTGTTACGAACTTCTGAAAGTAAATCAATCGACTTTTGTGGGATAGCCCTTCCCATTTCTACCAGAATCTGGCTTTCAGACTTACTCATTACAAGCCTTACAGCTTCCTTATCTACTTCTGTCAATTCTAATGGTGCAGCTGATTTATCAACAAGTCCTACAAGGATACTTTCCTCTTCCAATTTTTCTAAAAGCCTTCGATGAAACTGTCGTCTCTTTTCATCTGATTTGATGTTATTGATATTATTTATAGCTTTAATGATCAGTTCTCTTGCCTTATCTGAATTTTGCTCCCTGAGATAACATATGGCTAATAAAGATGTTGCTTCTAAATTTAACCTAGTTTTTGGTGAACTTTTTTGGATTGTTCCCTCAAAACCCATTTTTGCATAGGTTAGAGTATTTGCTTCCATAGCCGTTTCATAAAGCCAATTTTTTGCTTGGAGAATCATTGTTTCATGTCCTGTTGGTCGAAGCAGTTCCTGAATTTGTCCGGTAATTATCTTTGCTTTTTCAAAATTGGCAGATTTAACGCACAATTTAAGTTGTGGCCCCCAGACAGCCAATTTCTCTTTCTGTGCTTTTGTAAGAGGTGGTGGTTTTTGCATATTCTTACGAATTCCTTTTAAAGCTAACTAATGGCGTTTATTGCCTAGAAATCAGTGCGTGAGCTAGTGTTGTGGGTAGATAAACTTTGTTGGACTGAATCGCATGATGCAATTTGGTATGTGAATTATAGGGCTGGCAGGACGATTTGTGCCAAACAAATATATTTGGGTGGATGTTGTTCGTGGGTCAATGGGATGGTGAATGGCTTCTTCGTCTTCCCTCAATTTCACTTAGTCACACAAGGCTATTTGCTTGGTTCTTCAACGCTGCAACCGCGCCAGCTTTTGCAATCCTATCGTGGGTGGCGCACCGAAGGTCTTGCGGAATTCATGGCTGAAATGGGCTGAGTCGGAAAACCCGGTAGCGTGCGCGGCGGTAGTGAAGTTGTTGCCTTTTATGATCTCGCGTATCGCCTTCCGCATCCGGTTCCAGCCTCGATAGCGGCGGAAGGGGACGCCGATCTGCTCAGTGAACAGGTGCTGGAACCGCGAGGCGGACAGCCCGACCGTTCCGGCCAGCGTTGCCACCGAGGTGAGATCGTCGCCGTGTTCGAATAAAAACTCCAGCACCCGGGATATGCGGGGATCGATCAGTTCGGCTCTGGCCCGTCGTTTGGCAAAGCCCATCAGATCGGCCAACGGTTCCGCAGTCCATTGAGGATTGTAGCGGTCTTCGTAAAGATCGCGCATGAATGCAATTTCGCCGGCAGTGCCGACCAGGGCGCCGTTTACCTCACGCGCATTGCGGATCAGCGGCTTGAAGGCATCGGCCCCGGCGATGTTCGGTTCGATATAGAACACCGTCAGCGGGTCGCCGCCTATATCCAGCTCATGCAGGACTCCGGCGGGAATGACTGCGGTGCGGCAGGACTGCCAATCGCCGCCATGCAGCCGCAGGCGGAAACTCCCGTAAATTCCGGCAAGAAAAACCGGCGCGCCGTGCTGATGGCTCGCGTTGTAGTACAGCGGTCCGGTAAAAAACGTGCGCCCGTCGTTGATGTCCCAGAGCGCGTCGAATTTGACGGCCTCCGCCGCAGCACGTTCATACAAGCGAGGGTTATCTGCCATTGTTTATACTCCGGTACATTGTTTTGAACCACCTGTCTTTAACGTAGGCGTTTTGCAACGCAGTCTAGTCAAATCGACGACTGTTGGCAACTCCCGACCAAGTGGCGGAGGCTTGAGCAATTGCCGACATTGGCATCCAACAAGGTCATTGCCGGAATCTCCCCCTCTCCTGCTGGAGAGGGTCGGGGTGAGGAGAATAAAAATAAGGAAAATGCTTTATTTTATTCCCTCATCCTAGCCTTCTCCCTGGGGGAGAAGGAACTTAATGGCAGTGGTCCAACAAAATGGGGCGAAAGCCCCCGTATAACGATGAGGGTAACCATGACTAACCAAAAAATTCCGCACGAACCGATGACGAGGACCAACCTGTTTCTGTTGGCGTTTGCCGGGCTGTGTTTGGCGATAGCGCTGGCCATCGCCTGGACGCTTGGCATTACGCTGTTTTTCCCCGACGGCGCTCTGGCCGGACACCTAGTCGAACGGGCCGATATTATCAGGGCTCATATCGACTATCTGATGATGGCCCAATTCCTTTTCATTTTTTTCCTGCTGTTTCGGCAGTATTCTATTAATCCGCCGGTCTGGGTCGTTGCCGCCTGTTGTTTCGGCGCTTTTTTCAATCCGTTGGCATTCCTGATCAGGGGCCTGACGCCGAAGCCCACGGTTGTCGCGGCGATTCCCGTTGAACCGCATTTTCCATTTCAGGCAGGCTTGAGCTTCACGCTGACAACTGTCGGGTTTCTGGCCGCCGTCGCTTTGGTCGTCAGGGCGGCCTGGAAATTAAGGGAGGCGAGGGATTGAGGTTTTTGTAAGATAATTCGATAGCCAATAAAAAGGGGATGCAGTATTGAGTGCCGCATCCCTTTTTTATAGGCTTAGCCGTATGTCATGCTTTCCAAATCCGGCCGCAGAGCAAGAGCGCAATATGATCGATGCGGATGCCGGAACAGGCAAAACCGCCGCCAGGAACAAGCCCAAGGTTTTGATTTGCAACATCGATCGATTCATTGATAGCTCCGGGCTATCAAGCCATTTCCCGAAACGATTAGACGCACGCCGTCTTCAAAGCAGACAATGCCGCCACCCGGCCGGGATCAATCATGGCGTACCGTTTTTGCGGATATGTCCGGTTATCAAATCAACACCACGGTAAAAATAAAATGGCTAAAATTCTTTGCGTACTTTATGACGATCCTATCGACGGTTATCCAACTTCCTACGCGCGTGACGACTTACCTCAACCGGAGCGTTACCCGGACGGACAAACATTACCAACCCCCAGGGGAATTGATTTCAAACCAGGCGCATTGCTCGGCAGCGTTTCAGGAGAACTGGGGTTGCGGCAATACTTGGAGTCGAATGGCCATCAACTGGTCGTAACTTCCAGCAAAGACGGTGCCGACAGCGTTCTGGACCGGGAGCTGCATGACGCTGAAATCGTCATTTCGCAACCGTTCTGGCCGGCCTATATGACTGCCGAACGCATCGCCAAGGCAAAGAATCTGAAAATGATCGTCACCGCCGGCATCGGTTCCGACCACACCGATCTGCAAGCCGCAATAGATCGCGGCATTACCGTTGCCGAGGTTACCTACTGCAACAGCAACAGCGTCGCCGAACACGTCGTTATGATGACGCTTGCGCTGGTTCGTAACTACCTCCCGTCGTATAACTGGGTGATCAAAGGCGGCTGGAATATCGCCGACTGTGTGGCGCGTTCTTACGATTTGGAAGCGATGAATGTCGGCACGGTGGCCGCCGGCCGAATCGGCCTGCGCGTCCTGCGCCTGCTTAAACCCTTCGACGTGAAGCTGCATTATCTGGATCGTCATCGCCTGCCGGAAACGGTGGAGCAGGAGCTCAATCTTACTTATCACTCCAGCCTCGAAAGCTTAACCAAAGTGTGCGATGTGGTGACGTTGAACTGTCCGCTGCATCCTGAAACCGAGCATATGATTAACGGGCAGACGCTGAAAAGCTTCAAACGCGGCGCCTACCTGATCAATACGGCGCGCGGCAAGCTGTGCGATCGCGACGCTATCGTCGATGCGCTGGAAAGCGGTCAATTGGCGGGTTATGCGGGCGATGTCTGGTTTCCCCAGCCCGCGCCTAACGACCATCCTTGGCGCACCATGCCGAATCACGGCATGACGCCGCATATCTCGGGCACCAGCTTGTCAGCACAAACACGTTATGCGGCCGGTACCCGCGAAATCCTGGAATGCTACTTCGAGGGCCGGCCTATTCGAGATGAATACCTGGTCGTTCAAGGCGGCCGGCTGGCCGGCGTAGGTGCGCATTCCTATAGTAAAGGCAACGCCACAGGCGGATCGGAAGAAGCGGCTAAATTCAAGAAGGATTGATAGCAATCGCTTAATCTGAAAGCGGGGATGCGGTGGGCAACGCCGCATCCCTTAACCAACTTGGGGAGAGGCTTAACAAATGCCGCTTAAGAATAGAACCGGGAATAGCGGCAATGCCCTGCCGCCAAGGCCTTCGCTATCGTACATTGCACTGGCTTGGCTGGGTTCCTGCTTGGCCATTGCTTCTGTTGCGATTCTCGGCCAATATTCCGGCCAACCCTGGGTATTGGGTTCATTCGGTGCATCCTGTGTCTTATTGTTCGGATTTCCGGATGCGGTGTTTTCACAACCGCGCAACCTAATCATCGGCCACGTCCTTTGCTCTTTGATTGGTTTGAGTTTTCTCAAATTCCTCGGCCCCGACTGGTGGAGCATGGCGTTGGCGGTCGGCACCGCACTGGCGGCGATGTTGGCCACCCGAACCGTGCATCCGCCAGCCGGTTCCAATCCTGTTATCATCTTTATCGCGTATCCGGATTGGACGTTCGTGCTTTATCCAACATTAGCAGGAGCACTGGTTCTTTTACTCGTGTCGCAGTGCTTTTTGAGGCTGACGCGCAAAGTAACCGCAGTGCATGTAAAATCAGATCAACCCGGCAAGGTTCAGCCACGTTGAGCCAGGGTGATCAAACGCTTCTTTAATAAAACGGCGGTTGACCGCCTGAGCCGTCTTATTCCAAACCCTACCTTCTTTAGAGGCGTTTGTGTTTATTAAACAAATAATATTAACGGTGTTGATTGGTTGTTCCTTAATCAATGTTAAAGCTTACGGGGCCGATCAAACTGATAAAACGGTAGCCCAGGCAATCTTTGCAGGCGGGTGTTTCTGGTGCATGGCTCCGCCCTTTAACGAATTACCCGGCGTTATAAAAACAATCGCCGGCTATACCGGCGGAAACGTAAAAAACCCAAGCTATCAGCAGGTTTCAAGCGGCGGCACCGGCCATTTTGAGGCAATACAGGTTGTTTATAATCCCGCCAGGATGAGCTATGAAAAACTGCTGGATGTTTTTTGGCATAACATTGATCCGACCAATGAAAAAGGGCAGTTTTGCGATCAAGGCAAGCAATATCGATCGGCCGTTTTTTATCGGGATGCGGAACAACAACGATTAGCCGAACAATCCAAAACAGCATTGGAAAAAGCCAAGCCTTTCCCTGAACCCATCGTAACCTTGATACTTCCCGCAACTGAATTCTTTCCCGCCGAGGATTACCATCAGGATTATTATCGTAAGAACCCGATACGCTATAAATTCTTCCGCTATCTCTGCGGCAGGGATCAGCGCCTTAAAGCCGTCTG
>JALNYY010000084.1 GCA_023229605.1 Methylobacter sp. | reverse complement strand
AGGAAAATGAAGTATGAATGGCTGCCTTTCAAGGCCTTTACAACCACTGAGCTGGAACAGGCCATCGACAAGATCGGGGATGGCTTCGGCTCTAAATACCAACTTACTTTCTGCTAAGAACTTAATCCTGAATTATGAGTTGCTGGTAAGTACCTCGATAATATAAAAGCGGCTCTCCCGAACGGCACACGCAGTTTTGCACTTCGCCGATTATAATCCAGTGCGTACCTGCGTGGATTTTTTCGATGACGCTGCATTCCAGAGACATGAGGCTGTTATCCAGAATGGGGGTGCCGGTAATACCCGATGTCCATGGCGTATTTTCAAATCGTTGCTCTTGACTGCTGCCGCCGGCAAATTGATTGGAAACGTCTTGTTGGGTTGAGCTTAATATGTTGACAGCAAAGCGTTGGCTTTCATGAATTCCCGTGCCCGTGTCAGCAGATTCATTAATACAAACCAATACTTGAGGAGGATTAATTGAAACGCTGGAAAACGCAGTCACTGTCATGCCTTGAATGCCGAATTTCTCAGATTGTGTCGTAACAACGGTTACGCCGCTGGCCCATAATTGCATAGCTTTTTTAAAATCATCAACACCAACAGTCATTAATTCCCCCTGTTATTTTTTATAAAGATACCGCCTTTGTTTTGACTGAAAACAGACAGAGATAAGGTCGGGCGTTTTTAAGTTGTTCGGAAGCTATGATACAACAACGGCGCATTATTTTGTTAAATACGGGGTTCTAAAAGAGCTAATTTTTAGCCTGCTTTTGAGTAGTCGAGTACTGCTGGTGAGGTTGTCAATCATGGTTATGAAGGCAGGCCTTTTCTGGTGGCGAACTATCGCGCAGGAAAAACTGCTAAATTTATTGTCCTGAAAATTTTATCAGGATATTAACGCGTCGGTTTTTTTCTCTTCCTTCCGGCGTTGAATTATCGGCAATGGGCATGGTATCTGCGTAAGTGATGGCTCGTAAACGGCTGCTGTCCAGTTGCTGCGAGACCAGAAAATGTAAAACGCTGGTGGCTCTGGAAGAACCTAGTTCCCAGTTGGATGGAAATTGAGCGGTTTTAATAGGGATGTTATCTGTATGACCTTCAATAAGAACCAGGCCAACAGCTTGTTTTAATAAGGGCGTAAGGCGCTTTAGTAAAGCTTCTCCGGAAGCCGTTAGATCCGCCTCTGAGGATTTAAATAATACGTTGTCCTGAATTTCAAGCTGCGCGTAGCCTTGGGTGATTTTTATGTTGACGGTCTTGTTAAGGCCAAATTCATCAATTGCTTTTGTTAATTGTTGGTGCAATTTGTTTTCATCCGCCAAGTTGACGTCAGCCGGTTTGGGAATGGGGTTTGTTGCAGTTTCAACTGTAGCTGCAATTTCCGGCGTATTGACAGGGGCAGGAGTAGTTATGCTGTCGTCAGTTTTGGGTTTGATCTCATCTATGTGTTCAGTGAGTATGATTTGTTGTATGGGTTTATTTTCAACGATAAGGGGCGGAGGGCAGCTTACGAAGACAGACGCAGCGGTAGGTGGGCATATTACGATAGGCGCTTTTTTAGGTTTATTGACGGTCTGTTGCTGTTCGGTGTTTATATCGCTTACGGTGATTAAAGTAATTACCAGCATGACCATGAGTACAAAGACATCCAGATAGGTTAATAGCCAGTTTTGTGTGTTGCGATTACTTGGTTGGTCAAGTAAATTCTCTAAAGATAAAGATGACTGTAATTTTGAAAATGGGGTTTTACTCATTTTTCAGTTCTTGGTCTGTTCGTTGAGGGTGGTCTCTGGCTGTGGGGCGATAAACTTGGCGCTGGCTTTCTTTAGTCTTTTAATTCGTTGTCATAGTGAATAATGAATGACTTTAGCGTTTCTCGTACAAATGATGGACTGCGGCGATCAGCTATCAGGGTAATGCCCTCCATGACCATGCTCATGATCATGATGCGCTGTTCAGTGCGTCTTTCCAATTTTATGGCAACAGGATGGAAGATAAGGTTGGCCATAATGAGGCCGTAAAATGTTGTAATCAGTGCAGTACCCATGTTGTAGCTTATGCCCGCTATATCTTTAAGCTCAATGATTTGCAGCATGTTAATCATGCCTACCAGGGTTCCAAGCATGCCAAATGCCGGCGAATAAGTGGCCAAACTGTAAAATATGTTAGCTTCTGCTTTTTCTTTGGCTCTCAGGCGGGCAATCCGCCACTTAAGCAATGATAAAATGTCTTCTACCGGCGTATTGTCTACGACAAGCTGGAATCCTGTTTTTAAATAGGGATTGTTGATGCTGTCGATAATGTTTTCTATTGCCAGCTTGTCTCGGTTAAACCACATTTGGGCAACTCTGATAATTTCGTTGGCCTCCCTTTGGGGATTTAGACTCTCATAAAAGAAAATAAGTTTGAGCGACTTCAAGCTATGTTTGATGTCTCTTAAAGGATAGCTTAAAAAGATAGCGGCAATCGTGCCGCCAATGACAATCACTAGGCCTGTCGGGTTGAGAAAGGAAAGCGGATCATTTGCGGCAAATATAATAATGAAAAGGAATAGGATGATGCTTAGCAAAATACCTAAGGCTGTTGAGTAGTTAACCCTTTTTGGAAATGTTTTTAGGGATGTTTTTTTGAGGTTCATTTTGTAATAATATCAGAACATGTTGATTCTGTGGGAATTGATGGTTTGCGGCTAGTAAAATCATATTACATCAATACAGGTAAATCTACTTTATGTATAAATCCGGATATATAATGTATATTGATAGCTTTGGAAAACAGTAATGTGAGCATTTTTATGTAACTGACTGTTTTATAATTAACCGATAAAGGAATGGAAAAAAGTTATGATTAGTGTTCTGCTTGTTGATGATCATGAGCTTGTTCGAACCGGGATCGAAGCATTATTGAATGATGCTGAAGATATTACGGTTATCGGTGTGGCCGAGTCGGGTGAGGCAGCTGTTGATGCAGTTGATGCCCTGTCGCCGGATGTTGTGTTAATGGATGTTAACATGCCTGGGATAGGCGGTGTAGAAGCCTGCCGCAGAATCCTGCAGCAGGATGCTGAAGTAAAGATCATTGCAGTATCTGTCCGTAATGACGGTCCTATTCCTCATCAACTACTTAAGCTTGGCGTTTTAGGGTTTGTTTCTAAGGGGTCGCCGGTAGATGAGATGGTTAATGCAATTCGGAAGGTAATGGAGGGTAAACGTTACCTGTGCTCTGAAGTTGCTAATAACCTCGCTTTTCAAGGTTTGCCTGGCGGTAATGAATCGCCATTCTCAGTGCTTTCCCAGAGAGAAGCAGAAGTTGTCACTTTAATTCTTCAAGGAAAAACTATTAAAGAAATGTCTGAAATGTTGCTCCTGAGTGACAAAACGGTGAACACTTACCGCTATCGCCTTTACGGCAAGCTGCATGTAAAAAATGATGTTGAGTTAATTCGCCTGGCGATTAAATTCGGCTATATTGATGATGCTTTGATTTAGTAGCCAAGGTTTCCACGTTAAAGCGTGGAAACCTGGATTATCAGTAAAACTTGGCTAACAGAGCTGCTTGTTATTTTGGTTTACACGGGACCGAGTTGCATTTCTCTGGCTTTGTTAAACGCATATCTGAAGTCAATATACAAGGGTTGCTCAGGCCCCAGCATTGCTTGCAATAATTCATGCTGTAGTTGAAATTTAACATTCCCGATAGCTAAAGCCCCAATGCCTACTGCACCCTGGGCATTTGTCGCGTGGCTAAGTGGTGCGCCGCAATCATCGTTTTTGACGCCCTCTATACCGAAAGGCGGGACTGCGTTAACATCAGCAGCTACTTTCAGTTGCGTTGCCTCTTTTAGTACGCCTGCGTTTAAAACTTGAACGCCTGCTTTTGCAGTACAGAAAATAATATCGGCATCGGCCACCAGCCGGACTTTATCCGCTTCGGAACTGGCTAAGTCTCCTTTGAGGGTGCAATTAAAACGGCGATTGTAGGCTTTAGAAACATCCAAAGCCGTGTCAATTGATAAGTGGTCGGTTAGTGTCACATCGGCGCCGGCTAAGGAGGCAATAATGCCCGTCGCAATCCCTACAGGGCCTGTTCCGCCAAAAATAACAATTGAGCACTCTTTCAGTTCTTTGTTGTGTTTTGCTTTCAGCTCTTTCTCTGCACATGTAACCAATGCCGCAGCCGTAGTGAAAGAGCCGCTAGGGTCAGCAAAAACCGATATTTCAAAAGGCGAAACCATCGCTTGCTTGCTTGTGTTCAGCATGTCCATGGCCAAACCTAAGTCGCGGCCGCCAATAAAAATGCCGGTGCGCTTAACGCCTGACGGGCTGCGGGAGAAAGTCGCGTCTTGGGTCAGTCCATAAATGCTATCCAGCTTGACGTTGCTGTACGGAATAAGCACATCAAACCCTGCATCCAGCGCCATGTTAATGTCGAATGGACTGTTGTTCGGCATGGGGTCAAGCATATGAAGAATGCTGCGTTTCGCCATTAGAGTTCCTTTTTATTATGCGGGTTAATCCGAAAGTTTAGACTCAAGAGTTTGATTTAATATAGTCTCTTGCGGTTTCAAAGGCATGCTCAAAATGCAGATAAACAGGCTTATCGGTACTGATCATTTTTTTCAACAACATGATTTGAGTCTGGTATTTAATGTTGCCGATTGCCATGGCGCCCAAGCCGACAGCGCCGCTGTTTGAGCCTTGAATGGGAGTGCCGTTATGGAAGGCGTCAACGCCCGCGATACCTGATGGCGGTACGGCATTGACATCGGCGGCAACTTTAAGTTGCGGAGCCGATGCGACAAGTTCCGCGCTTAATAATTCGATGCCGGCAGCACCGGTCGCAAAGATCACATCAGCTGTTTTGATGTATTCCCCTTTATCCGCGTCTGCGCCGGCTTCAATAGTAATTTTGCCGTCGCCGAATTCATTGTTGCACATGTCGGCAATGGCTTGCGCCTTGTCCAATTGACGACCAATAAGTTTCACGTGCGCTCCGCCTTGAGCGGCAATTACTGCGACCACTTGGCCAACGGGTCCGGTTCCACCCAGTACTAGAATGTTTTTTCCTTCCAGAGTAGTGTCGAATTTAGTCATTAATTCACGTTCAGCCGCGGCAACCATGCCGGCTGCGGTGGTGAATGCGCCGCTAGGGTCGGCGAACACGGAAACTTCAAAAGGAGCGAACATTGAGCGTTTAGCCATTTTCAGCATATCCATCGCCTGTTTTGTATCGCGCCCACCTATGAATATCCCGGTGCGTTTCAAGTTTTTGGGGCTGCGGGAAAAAATGGCATCCTGCACTAAGCCTTGAATTTCGCTGGGTTCAACATTGGTATAAGGTATTGCAGAAATCCAGCCCGCATCCAATGCCATATTGACATCAAATGGACTAAGATTTTTAGCGGTGGTCAGCATATGTAAAATGAATGGCTTTTCAATGAGTGGCTTTTCCATGATCTCTCCTTTAGGTATTTATCCTAGCGATTATAAAAGAAAAAGCGGCAGAATAAAAATGTGCTTACCTATTTGAGTTTTAAACCGGTGATGAATCTGTGTATCATCGAGACAATTTTATGTTTTCTAGGGTATGAAATAAGTGCAGATGAATGACCTGAAAAACCAACAGCGTCGTGCAGCATACGATGCGCGTAATGGGCAAGTTGATAAGGATGTTATAAGCCGGATGATTTGCGCGCAATTTATTGGGCAACCGATTTACCGGCAGGCCAAAACCGTGATGTGGTATATCCACTGCCGTTCAGAAGTAAGAACGCAATCGGCATTGTCAGGCGAACTGACAGCCGGTAAGTGTATCGTCATCCCTTACTGCACTAAAGATGAGCAGGGGCATAATAAACTGGGGCTGTGGAAGCTGGAAGATTTTGCTGAGTTAGTGCCGGGAATATGGGGGATTTTAGAGCCCCCCAAGCAGCGATGGGGCGAGCCGGGGAAAGAAATCGCCCCTGAACAGCTCGATTGCGTGATGGTGCCGGGCGTGGCTTTTGATCGAAATGGCGGGCGTTTGGGTAATGGCGCGGGTTATTATGACCGTTTATTGAAAACTGTCAGAGCCGATGCTGCGTTGATTGGCGTCTGTTTTGAATCGCAGTTGGTTGAGCAAGTTGCTGCGGATGCTCATGATGTGGCTATGGATTACGTGATGACAGAAAAAACACTCTACGCCGGTAAAGGACGGCAGTTTTTTAACTGATGGATTTTCAAGTATTGAAAGACAGCGTTTATTCATCACCGGCTTTCGTTTTGGATGAGATAGAAGTTGCCAAGGTATTGGAGACCTTAGCCGATCTCAGAGCCCAGTGCGGTTGCAAGGTTTTATATTCAATTAAATCATTGCCTTTTTCCGCCGTGATGGACATGGCGAAACCCTTGGTTGACGGCTTCGCGGTCAGCTCCTTGTTCGAAGCGCGGCTGGCCGATGAAATCCTGGCGGGGCAGGGCAGTATCCATCTGACAACGCCCGGTATACGGCAGGATGAGCTGGACGAGTTAAGTTCGCTGTGTACTCATATCAGCTTCAATTCTTTGGTTCAATATCGGCGGTATTCTGAGGCGGCCGAGGCGCAGGCATCAATCGGCTTAAGAGTTAATCCAAAACTGTCTTTTCTCCATGATGACCGGTTTGATCCGTGTCGGCAGCATTCAAAACTGGGTGTTGCGATTGAGGAATTGAGCCGGTCAGTCTGCCTGGATCAAATTCAGGGGCTGCATGTTCATAATGTTTTTTCGGCAACCGATTTCATCCCGCTGATTAAAACCGTCGAGAAACTTCAGCAGCATTTAGGGATAGGGTTGGCTGAACTTGAATGGCTGAATATCGGCGGCGGCTATTTATTCGGTCAAATCGAAGATCATCGCCCGTTTGTCGAGCTGGTGAAAAAGCTGAAAAACGATTTTGGCCTTGATGTTTATATCGAACCGGGCAAGGCGGTTGTAGGCCGGGCCGGGTATTTGGTGGCGACTGTGCTGGATGGTTTTATCAGTGACGGCGAAACCGTCGCCATACTGGATACCTCTATCAATCATAATCCCGAAGTGTTCGAATATCAGCGTCAGCCTGAATTACACGAGCATGATCCGAATGGACGATATACGGCTATTTTGGCGGGCTGCACCTGTCTGGCCGGGGATGTGTTCGGCAAATATCACTTTAGAGAGCCTTTGGAAGTTGGGGATAAAGTTATTTTTAAAAATGTCGGTGCTTACTCCCTGATCAAGGCGAACCGGTTTAATGGCTGCAACCTGCCGGATATTTACCTGAGTAATTCCCTGCGGGTAAAAAAAGTTAAACACTATGATTATCAGGATTATCGCCTGCAATGGCTGGCCGATTAAGGTTCAGAGAGGGGGAGCGACTTTAGCGGTTCAGCGCTCATTAAGGCATAGACCTGTAGATTTTTATTTATACAAAAAGGTTAAAAAACATGAAAGCGATAATGATGGCTGCAATCGGCAGCCCCGATGTTCTGGAATTACAAGATATTGACGAGCCGGGAATTTCAACGGCAACACAGATCAAAGTCAGGCTTAAAGCCGCGGGCGTTAATCCTGTCGATACCAAAATCAGGCGTAACGGTCTGCTTTATGATAATTCCTTACCCGCGGTATTGGGTTGTGACGGAGCAGGCGAGGTCATCGAAACAGGCAGCGCAGTCAGCCAATTCAAACCGGGCGATAAGGTCTGGTTTTGTCATGGCGGACTAGGCCGCGAGCAGGGCAATTACGCCGAATATACGGTGATAGACCAGCGTTGGGCGAGTTTGATGCCGGAAACCTGCTCATTTACCGAGGCCGCCGCATTGCCGCTGGTGTTGATTACCGCGTGGGGCGGCCTGTTCGATCGCGGCGGGTTGCAATCAGGGCAAACCGTACTGATCCATGCCGGAGCAGGCGGGGTGGGGCATATAGCGATACAGTTGGCAAAACTGAAAGGAGCTCGAGTGATTACCACGGTGAGTTCCGAACAGAAAGCTGAATTTGTCAAAGCGCTGGGCGCTGATGAAGCCATTCTTTACACCAAAGGCGGTTTTGCCGATGCGGTCAATGACTTTACCGGCGGTAAAGGCGCCGATTTGGTTTTTGATACAGTGGGAGCCGAAGTGTTTAAAGAAAGCATTCCGGCGACAGCGCATTTTGGCCGTCTGGTGACCTTGCTCGATCCGGGCGAATTGAGCTTGGCTGAGGCCCGAATGCGTAATTTATTGATAGGCTTCGAGCTGATGTTAACGCCGATGCTCAGGGATTTGCCCGAGGCGCGAGACCGGCATGTTGAGATTTTAAATCAATGTGCGCAATGGCTTGATAAAGGCCTGTTAAAAACCCATGTCAGCAAACAGTTGCCGCTGGCAGAGGCCGCTAAAGCCCATGAATTGATTGAAACCGGGCATAGCACCGGAAAAATCGTGCTGGTTGTATAGCACTTCATTGGTACTGACGGCGGATGGATGTTGACTCGGGGGGCTTTAAAGCGATGCGCACTTAATTCTGTTTTCCAGGCCCAGAGCGCGTCATTAAATTAAGCGCTGTAGGAGCGGGCCATGCCCGCGATGAAAGAGGTGAGTCTGCAAACGATGTCCAAATGTCGCGGGCGTCATTGTGCTTAACTTAATGGCAGTAACGCTCGGCGGGAACAGAAAATCAGAGCAACTATTGCTGTCAGAGAGGCGCCAACGCGCACCGGTTGATAGAAACAGGGAATTGTGTGCCGTCGCGTAAACATGGATAACAGATGGTTGCTGATTCAGGCAATCCTCCTATGTATAATAGCTAACAGTAATTAAGATAATGTTGTAAGAGGTTATGGCAGAAAAAACAAGAAAACGCGGATCAGGTCGATACGACACGAAGAAATCAGCACCCAAAAAATCGACTTCACATTGGTTTAGAAATTCAGTACTGGTTTTTATAGCCGGATTTGCGTTTTTATTAGTGAGTTATCTGGGCTACCTGGATTACAACGTACGCACCCAATTTGAAGGCAAGCGCTGGGCTATACCGGCGCGGGTTTATGCCAGCCCCGTAGAGCTTTATGCAGGTTATAACCTGACTGCTGCGAAGTTCGAAGAGTTATTGCAGACATTGCATTACCGGCAGGATGCTCAGCTGTCTTCGGAAGGCACGTATTTTAAAAGCGGTCCGCAAATCAGTGTAAAAACCAGAGAATTCACCTTCTGGGATCAAGCCCAACCCAGTGCGGTTATACGGGTAAACTTTGCCGCGTCAGGCATTGCCAATATCGTCGATGCGTCGCAAGCCAAAGACCTTGCCATTGTGCGCTTGGATCCCGTGCAAATCGGCAGTTTATATCCCAGAATAAAAGAAGACCGGATTTTGATTAAGCTGGAAGAAGCGCCGGATGCGCTGATTAAGGGGTTGTTGGCTTCGGAAGACCGGGATTTTTATCAGCATATCGGCATCTCATTTAAGGGCATTGCCAGAGCCATGTGGATGAATGTGCTGGCCGGTCATATGGTGCAAGGCGGCAGTACGATCACCCAGCAGTTGGTTAAGAATTTTTATTTGACCTCTGAACGCAGTTTGTCGCGTAAAGTAAAAGAAGCCTTGATGGCGCTGATTCTGGAATACCGCTACAGCAAAGACGAGATCCTCGAAGCCTATTTGAATGAAATCTATCTCGGCCAGGATGGGGTCAGCGCTGTGCATGGCTTCGGTCTGGCCAGCGAATTCTATTTCGGCAGCTCTTTAAAGGATTTGCCTTTGGAGCATATAGCCTCGTTGATTGCGTTGGTTCGCGGACCATCCGAGTACGACCCGAGGCGTTATGCCGAACGCTCGCTGCAACGGCGCAATCTGGTGTTGGAAGAGATGGAGGCGGAAGGCTATATCACTAAAGAGCAGGCGGCAGCGGCAAAAGCAAAACCTTTAAACGTGATCGCCAATACCCACCGCTCAACCAACCGCTATCCTGGATTTCTTGACTTGGTCAAGCGGCAGTTAAGACAGGATTACAAGGAGGAAGATTTAACCTCCGAGGGGCTGAGGATTTTCACTACGCTGGATACGCGGGTTCAGGATGCGCTGGAGGAGACGGCCGCTAAAAAACTGAGCCAGCTGGAAAAGCTGCCTAAAGCTAACGACCTTGAATCCGCCGCCGTAGTAACGCGCAGGGACAGTGGCGAAATAGCGGCGCTGATGAGCGGTCGTGAACAATCCGGCGCGGGGTTTAATCGCGCCCTGGACGCCGTCAGGCCGATTGGTTCATTAATAAAGCCGGTCGTCTATTTGACGGCGCTGGAATATCCGGACAAGTACACCATTACCACGCCGGTCAGCGATACGTCCATCGTGGTTAAGGGGCCGCACGGCAACGACTGGAGCCCTCAAAACTATGATCACGAACAGCATGGCATGGTAGGGTTGCATACGGCGCTGGCGCATTCCTACAACCTGGCTACCGTGCGGATAGGGATGGATATTGGGGTGGCCAGAGTCGCTAAAACATTAAGAAGCATGGGCATCACCCGGCCGGTAGACTTATTTCCGTCGTTCCTGCTCGGAGCCGCAAACTTGACGCCGATGGAAGTAACCCAGATATATCAAACGCTGGCCGGTGACGGATTTTCAACGCCGTTAAAAGGCATCAGGGCAGTGGTCGCCGCAGATGGAACGCGCTTGCAAAGTTATCCGTTTACGGTGAGGCAGGTGCTCGACCCGTCGGTAACTTATATCGTCAATACCATATTGCAGGAAGTAATGCATGAAGGTACCGGGCGCTCGGCGTATTCGTCGTTCCCGGAAAATTATGGTCTGGTCGGTAAAACCGGTACGACCAATGATTCAAAAGACAGCTGGTTTGCCGGTTACACGGGCGATTATTTGGCCGTGGTCTGGATCGGCCGGGACGATAACAAGCCGGCCGGGTTAACCGGGGCAAGCGGCGCTTTGCAAGTCTGGACCTCATTAATGAAGCAGATTTCGACCCAGCAGGTGAACCTGATTCCGCCGGACAATATCAAGATGGCCTGGGTCGATCCGGCTAACGGCTTGCTGGCGAATGAAAATTGCTCGGGGGCAAAGCAGTATCCTTTCATTGCCGGATCAGCGCCGGAAGAGTCATCGCCGTGCGTGGATTCACCTGTTAATCAAATTGAAACGATGATTAATAATTTGTTACCGAATAACTAACAAGGATATTTATGAGTAAAATTACAATTTTCGCCGGTTTGATCGCCATGATGCTTTTTAATGCTCCGGGCCATGCGGAAGATAAGCCGGTCAAGCAGTTGAAGGCGTTTTTAAAGAATACAAAATCGCTGACCGCCGATTTTAAGCAGGTATTGATTAATGAAGCGGGCAATCCCACCCAAACCAGTTACGGTGTTTTTTACCTGCAACGGCCGGGGAAATTCCGCTGGGATTATTTAAAACCTTTTCAGCAACAGATTGTCTCTACGTCGGGAAAAGTCTGGTTTTATGATACCGATTTGGAGCAGGTCACCGTTAAAAAACTGGACGAGTCAGTGGGCTCAACACCGGCGTTGCTGTTAAGCGGCGATATATCGCTGGATGAAAACTTCACGATGGCGCAACAGGGGGTCGATGGCGACTTGATGTGGATAAAGCTATTGCCCAAGAACCAGGAAAGCAGCTTTAAATATGTCTTGATCGGTTTGAACAACGATACGCTGGGCGGCATGGAGTTGAGCGATAACTTCGGCCAGCTGACGCGCATTTATTTTTCCAATGTTATTTTGAATCCGCCATTAAAACAGACCTTGTTCGAGTTTAAAGCGCCGAAGGGTGTCGATGTTTTCTCGGATTGAATTTAGGCAAAGGGCGAAGGGCAAAAGGCGCAAGCTTTATGTACCGTTAGCCTTTCGTCTTTTGCCTTTAGCCTGCTCTTATGCTTTTTGACGACCTAACCAAACCCCTGGCCGACCGGATGCGGCCAACCGAGCTGGCCGATTATGTCGGCCAGCAACATATCCTGAAACCCGGCAAGCCGCTCTATGAAGCCATCGCCTCGGGGCGCTTGCACTCGATGATTTTCTGGGGGCCGCCCGGCACAGGCAAAACCACGTTGGCGCGGCTCATTGCCCAGCATTCCGATGCCGAGTTCATGCCGATTTCGGCGGTGTTGTCCGGCGTCAAGGAAATCAGGGCGGCGGTTGCCGAGGCCAAAAAAATCCAGCTGGAACAACACCGGCGCACCATTTTATTTGTCGATGAAGTGCATCGCTTTAACAAATCGCAACAGGATGCCTTCCTGCCGCATGTCGAAGACGGCACGGTTTATTTTGTCGGCGCGACGACCGAAAACCCGTCTTTTGCGTTGAACAATGCGTTATTGTCCAGGGCGCGGGTCTATGTGCTGAATGCCTTGACGGCGGATGATTTGCTGGCGGTGATCGATAAAGCCCTGACCGATAAGGCGCGCGGTTTGGGCGGCTTGGCTATTGAAATGGCCGGCGACATCAAACAGCAGTTCGCCCAAGCCGCCGACGGCGATGCACGAAGACTGCTCAACCTGCTGGAAATTGCCGTAGAGCTTGCCGCCGCGAAGGGCGGTCAGACGGTTAACGAAGCCATTGCCAAAGAAGTGCTGTCGGGCGGCGTGCGGCGTTTCGATAATCAGGGCGAGGAATTTTATAACCAGATTTCGGCGCTGCATAAATCGGTGCGCGGCAGTTCGCCCGATGCCTCGCTGTACTGGTTGTGCCGGATGATGGACGGCGGCTGCGATTTGTCCTATCTGGCCCGGCGCGTCGTCAGGATGGCCTCCGAAGACATAGGCAATGCCGATCCCAGAGCCTTGCAGATTTGCATCAACGCCTGGGAAGCCCAGGAGCGCTTGGGCAGCCCGGAAGGCGAGCTGGCCTTGGCGCAAGCCGTCGTCTATCTGGCCTGTGCGCCGAAAAGCAATGCGGTGTATATGGCTTACAATGCAGCCATGGCCGATGCCAGACAAAGCGGCAGTCTGGGAGTGCCGGTGCATTTAAGAAATGCGCCGACCAAGCTGATGAAATCGCTGGATTACGGCAAGGAATACCGTTATGCCCATAATGAGCCGGAAGCCTATGCCGCCGGGGAAAATTATTTTCCCGACGAGTTGGCTGGCAGGCAATATTACCAGCCGGTAGATAGAGGTCTGGAAATCAAGATTAAGGAAAAATTAAAGCATTTGAAAGCATTGGATAAGGGCGCGACTTAAATGAACGACTATTGGGCAACTGGAAAATAGTTGGGTTGCATCTTTTTGCAACCCAATACACCGAAACTACGCTGCTTTTTGTCAAAGGTAATAGTGGTCATGGGAGAATCCATCCAAGATGATCTCAATAAAACAGCGAAAGTCAAATATCTGCTAAACTGTCCAAAAATAGCAGGGGAGACTGACCATGACCGCTATTACCTTTGACACGCTTGAGTTGGTAGACAAACTTAAAACCGCCGGAATTCCACAGCGCAAGTCGAGGCGGTTGTGCGTGTGATTGCCGAAGCTCAGGATGGGCTTATCACTAAGCATGACCTAACCGAAGCCAAAAATGAAATTAAAGCCGACATGAATGTTCGGTTTGAGCGTATTGATGGTGAATTAAAGCTAAATAGATGGATGCTTGGCGTATTATTGGCTGGCGTTATATCGCTGGTATTGAAGGCGTTTTTTTGATGAAATTAAGGGGTAGATTAGATTGGTTTTTCAATCGATACTGCCCCCCCATTTGACCCATTGGTTTTTTATGATCGTGAAACAGCTTTTCGCCATAGCACTCTCTTCAACCTTGAGCATTAGCCTGCTGAATCATTCGGCCATGGCTTGTACGCGCATCCTATTGAACACGAACCAAGACCATGTTGTTGCCCGCACCATGGATCTTTACATGCCAGACCATCCCAAAATCGTCGTCTATCCCCGTGGGATTCCTAGAGATGGAGCCGTTACCGACGGTAAAACGGTTCATTGGACGTCCAAGAACGGCAGCGTGACGGTGAATTCTTTGGGAATCGCCACATCCGATGGCATCAACGAGAAGGGTTTGGTGGCAAATCTCCTCTACCTACATGATTCCCAATACGAAAACAGGGATGCACGCCCCGGCATAGCCAATTCCATGGTGCTTCAGTACCTCTTGGATGTTTCCGCCACCGTTTCCGAGGCCTTGGCGGAATTGGACAAAGTCCAAGTCGTCTCGGTGAAAGCGGCGGGGCGGGAATGGCCGTTGCATATCTCTATTTCCGACGCAACCGGCGATTCAGCCGTCATCGAGTTCGTCAACGGGGTAAGGGTGGTACATCGCGGCAAGGACTCGGCCGTCATGACCAATGAGCCCCCTTTGGATTGGCAGTTGAACAATCTTAAAAGATATAAGTATTTCGGTGGAACGGAATCCCTGCCCGGCGACATCGACCCAGCCAGCCGCTTTGTCCGAGCATCGGCTTTCTTGAAAACAGCGCCCGTGCCCAAGGATACGCGGGAAGCTTTGGCAGAGGTCTACAGCATTGCCAAAACGGTCTCGGTTCCGCGTGGCGCCCAAAATACATCGGTCGGGGTCAACTCCGAAGATACCTGGCCCACCTTGTGGGCCACATTGGCAGATGCGAACAACAGGCTCTACTTTTTCCAGGCTTCCGGTTCCCCGAACATGTTCTGGATCGACCTCGGCAAAATTAATTTTTCCAAGGGCTTACCCGTCAAACAGATTTCCGGGGAAGATATTTCATTGGTTGGCGAGATTTCCAGTAAGCTAAAAATATTCAAAAATAAATAAATTTTGCTCATCTGTAGCCATTTAGGTCATGGGCATATTCTCTGTTTGGCGTATCGACCCATGCCCGAGTCCCGGAAGCCGTAAATATGCAGCATTATATATACCTGTCAATCGCGATTGTAAGTGAGGTAATCGCGACCTCGGCCCTGAAGGAATCCGAAGGCTTTACCCGCCTGTGGCCATCGATCGTCGTAATGGTTGGGTATGCAATAGCCTTTTACTTTCTATCGCTGGTTCTGAAGACCATACCGGTCGGCGTGGTCTACGCCATCTGGTCCGGTGCCGGCATCGCCCTCATCGCGCTGGTCGCCTGGGCGTTTTTTGGACAGTCCCTGGATGTTCCCTCCATCATTGGGTTGTTGCTCATCATCGCGGGCGTTGTCGTCCTCAATCTCTTTTCCAAAACGGGTTCCCATTGACACGCCGCTCCAACCAACTCTTGCTTGCTGACAAATCGGATTTTCTGCTTATTTCCAACCCAACTGGGTCTGCCCAGTTAAGTAGTTAAGTAGTTAAGTAGTTAAGTAGGTCGGGCGACAGCTTTTTCGTTGCCCGACATTTTGGCGTCAGATAATGAAACAGTGGTGATCAAAACCGGAATCCATTGCCATATTGAAGCTCGTAAATGTCGGGCATAAACAGCATGCCCGATCTACCCGGCTTGAAAGCATTGGATAAGGGCGCAATTTAAGTGTATGACTATTCGGTAACTGGAAAATAGTTGGGTTTTATTGGTTTTGAAAATGGCAGACGTCACTTCATTGAAAAACGTTCATAGACAAGTCATAATGACCAAAAGGCAATTACTGGGAATAACATATGACAACTACACAAGTATCCGTAGCAGAAGCCAAATCACATATTTCAGAACTCATAGCCAAGAACCAATATTCTCATGAGAGATTTATTATAACTAGGCGCGATAAGCCTGTTGCTGCATTGGTTAGCCTTGATGACCTTAATATTTTGGAACAATACGAAGAAAAACAAGGTTTAGCCGCAATCGCAGGAAAATGGCAAGGTTTTGATGAAGTCACGGATGCGATGGGCGACATAGAAACTTTGCGTGCGAATGGCGGAACAGGGCGCGATGTTTCTCTTTGATACGGATACGATTACCAATATTGTAAAACCGCGACCCTCGCAAAACCTGTTAGCCAAGTTAGAACAAGTATCAAAAAAACAGCAGTATGTCTCCACGATCACTATTTCCGAGATTGTCTATGGCGCAGAAAAAAGCCAACGGCCTGAATATCACTTAAACAACCTGGAAACCATTTTATTGCCGGCGGTAAATATAGTCGGCTTTGATGCAAAAGCCGCTTATGTTTGTGGCCGGATTCGCGCAGAACTTGAGAAACGCGGCACACCACTCGATTTAGCTGATCTTGAAATTGCATCTATTGCAATTGCGAATAACTTGACCTTAATCACCAATAATGTACGACATTTTGAACGTGTGCCATTGCTTAAATATGAGAGCTGGCTGTAGGAATAGACCTTCTTTTATGGGAAATTAAGGAAGGTTGGCATGTGGCTTTGTTCGAAATGTTAAATGTATACTCATCACAGTCGCGTAGGGCGGGTTACGCTATGCTAACTCGGGCTTGTGTTTTCTGACCCCATTGGTTCCTCAAATGACAGCTTCATTTTCCGATTTCTACACCAGTCTCGACCCCGACCCGCTCAAGCGCGGCAAGCAGTTCGAGCACTTCGTTCAGTGGTTCCTCAAGGTCGATCCAGAATGGGCAACTCAAGTTGAACAGGTATGGCTGTGGGATGAATGGCCGGGTCGCTGGGGTGTGGACTGCGGCATCGACCTCGTGTTTCGGCACAAGAACGGTGAGCACTGGGCGGTGCAGTCCAAATGCTATTCGCCCGATTACGACATCACCAAACACGATGTCGATAAATTCCTCAGCGAATCGAACAGGCCAAGCATCCAGCACCGTCTGCTGATCGCCACCACCGACCGCATCGGCGCGAATGCAAAGCAAGTCTGCTATGCGCAGGAAAAACCCGTTATCCGTTTTCTGCTGTCCGATTTCGACAAATCCGCGCTGGAATATCCCGCAAACTTTGCCGCACTTACGAAAGCCAAACGCAAACCCCGCCCCGAACCGCGTGAGCATCAGGTCGAAGCCAGAACCGCCGTGGTGCAAGGCCTGCAAACGGCTGACCGTGGACAGCTCATCATGGCTTGCGGCACGGGCAAGACTTACGTCACGCTGTGGATAAAGGAAGCCATCAACGCGCAGCGGACTCTGGTGCTGGTTCCGTCATTGGGGCTGCTGTCCCAGCTTCTACGTGAGTGGACATTCGCCGCTTCCACTCCATTTGAAGTGTTGTGCGTCTGCTCGGATCAAACCGTCGGCACGAAGAATAACGACGAAGTCATCCAAAGCGTGGCCGACCTAGCCTTTCCAGTTACCTCGGATGCGGACAAAGTTAAACGCTTTCTCAGCGGCGCAGGCATCCGCGTGGTTTTCGCAACTTACCAATCTTCCTCCGTCATCGCCGCCGCCCAAACCGACCCAGCCATCCCCTCGTTCGATCTGGCCGTGGCGGATGAAGCCCACCGCTGTGCGGGCAAGGTTGGCAGCGACTTCACCGCCATTCTCGATAATGTGCAGATACGCAGCACCAAGCGGCTGTTCGCTACCGCCACCCCGCGCACCTACTCCAGCACCGTCAAAAAAGTCGCCGAAAATCGCGGTATCGAAGTCGTCGGCATGGACAACGCTGCCCTGTTTGGTGAAGTGCTGTATGCCTTACCGTTTGGCAAAGCCATCGAACGCAAACTGCTCACCGATTACCGCGTGGTTATCATCGGCGTAGACGACCCCACCATCGCGCAGTGGATAGCCAGGCGCGAACTGGTCAGTACCGGCACGGGTATCGAGACGGATAGCGAATCCCTCGCCGCCCAGATCGGTTTACTCAAAGCTATCAAGGATTACGATCTCAAACGCATCATCAGCTTCCACAGCCGCGTCAATCGCGCCGAAGCGTTCACCACCGACATCTGGCAAATCATGGCATGGATCAGCGACGAACACCGCCCCAGCGGAATCCTGCGCACAGACTTCGTCTCCGGCAACATGCCCGCCAACAAACGCAAAATCAAACTCGACCAACTTAAAAAACTGGGCTTGGATGAAAGAGGAGTGCTGAGTAATGCCCGCTGCCTGTCCGAAGGCGTGGACGTGCCCTCGCTCGACGGCGTGGCATTCATTGACCCGCGCAGCAGTCAGGTGGACATCATACAGGCCGTGGGTCGCGCTATTCGTCTGAGTGAGGAGAAGAAGGTTGGCACGATTGTATTGCCGGTGTTTATTGCAGCAGGGAAAAATGCGGAAGACACGATAGAGGCCTGCAACTTCAAGCCGATCTGGGAGGTGCTGAATGCTTTGAAGGCGCATGATGATGTGCTGGCTTGCGAGCTGGATCATATCAGGACTGAGCTGGGGAGGAAACAGGGGGAAGGTGTCAGCGCAGATGGGTTGGGAAAAATAAAGATTGATTTACCTGCTACGGTGGATGCGAATTTTGGCAATGCACTGCGCACCTACCTAGTCGAGCAAGTTACGGCATCCTGGAATTATTGGTTTGGGTTGTTGGAAGTGTTTGTGGAGCGAGAGGGGCATGCCAAGGTTCCGCGAAAGAAACACAGAATGGCTGATGGATAT
>JALNYY010000248.1 GCA_023229605.1 Methylobacter sp. | reverse complement strand
TCATTTTCGGTCTGTAATTTAGCTCAGAGCATAGCTTAAACTAATGTCCGGATTTCGGGGTCCACTATAGTAGACCCCCAACTTATTTTCGTGATCTGCTTTTTGAATTCTTGGCCAAATTTTGTCATATCTTTCAAATAGTGATTGAGCGTTATTTGGAAGAGCAGGATTCCATAAAGAAACAGGAAAGATTGTTCCTGCAACCGTTTCGCAAGAATGATGCTTAAAATTTTTCAAATGCCTATCCAAAAGTCCTCGTAACTCTAGATCTTCATCTGCATCTTGATCGTTAAAATCTTTTACTGTGATAATTTTGGGAGTAAGTTCGCTTACCCCTCTATCCATTAAATGTAAGAAAGTCTCTGCCCACGCCAATGAAAGATTATGTTTATTTGAAACGAAAATTCCATTATTCATCACATACGTCCTCTTCAAAGCGGTAGATTGCCCGGCCAATATATTCTTTCTTCGAAACTCGCACAAAAGCCGCCCAAGCTGAATCAGTTGTTGCTATTCTGCCAATTCCTGACGTAGCGGCTCTTATAAGGGTGCGATGTTGATCTTGCTCAACAAGCTCAATGCAAGCACCCTCCAGTACTATATTTGGGGGCAGAAGAATTAAATCAGATACACAAGCATCGACAGCACTGTCTAACCAATTCTGATCAACAATATGAAGGTTTTCCCGGCATTCTTGACCGAGTACTTTCTTTCTGATTGCATGTGGTTTGCTTTGTTCTAAAAATCGTGCGTGTTGCTCATCAACTAAACCTAACCCCATTCTCATTTGATTGACTAAAGTTTGATACCCCACCCCAAGCCAGTTTGAAATGGAAAATACGGCTTCTGGCGTACATTTTTTTGGGTCAATACCACGAATAAAAAAAGCCCGTTCTACAGCAATCTTTGGCATAAGCAGCGCGGCGGCAAAACTATCAGCTTCAATCTCTTGAGGTGGAAAAAGGTTTCTATCGTTGTTTCGTTGCTCCACTAACTCGTCAAATTGGACACCATGCCCCATAAGATGGTGGCCCAACTCATGGGCGCAAGTAAAGTTTTGCCTACCTGCTGGGCGCAACGATGAAATAATGATCGTTGGCTCCTTTCCTTGACAGTAAATACCCTCCATTGAAGGGCTGTTAATAAACCGGACATCAACGCCGATTTTATGTGTCAGATCAAATACTGAAACAGGATGCCATTGGCGATACCCATGCGTTGTCCGTAACCGAAGTGCGCGTGCTGCTGCTTGCGCAGTTAAAGTTTTTCTTGTTTCTTTCACTATGCACCTTCATTTGTCTTAAGCATTTTAATTAGACTCATAATCCTATCTAAATCCTCATCACTCATTTTGCTTAATTCGCGTGCGGCTAATAGTGTACGTTCGTTTATTCCATTTTCTTCGGCAACAAAACCATGAACTAGCCAATTAACGCTGACGCCATAAATATCAGCAAATAGGCTTAATTCTTCTGCCGAAACTCGCCTACGTCCTGCTTCAATTTCAGTTACCGTTGGCCTATGAAGATCCATTTTTTTTGCCACTTGCCCTTGGCTAAGACCGGCGGCTTCTCTGGCCTGTCTTAATCTTGCGGGAATTGTTGTGCTGTTATCTTCTTTCATGTGAATTTATTCTGGAGTGTTTGAGTAATTCAAAAGAGCTTCGGCCATTTCCTGAACATTGCGTGGCTTGCATTTTACCTTATCGAAACAAATATTATCGATTAAGGGAATGTCTTTTTTAGATTTAGCAGCAAGTTCACTTGTCGCCTCAAGTGCGTTAAAACTGCCAAAGTCCAATAGATCATTTAATGGAACACATGTTTTGTCTATAGGCTCAAGTTCTCGCCCACTAATTACTTGAATTTCTGTTAATACCTCAATTACAAGTTGATACGCATCCTGAATAGTCATTGCTAGTCTCATTCTTACCATAACGTAAGAAAATCTTACCGGCCTGAGTTTGATTTGTCAACTCTACGCTTTTAACTGGCAAAGATTCGACGTGTGCCACAAAAAATTACCTGGGAAAGTCAGGGGCTACATTATTCACGCAACGGGTGTGGAGTCCGTATTGTGCAACTAAGATCATCAGTTAAGTGGGCAGTAAGGTGCATTGATGTAAATGATGGTTACCGAAAAAGGTAATATCTTCCCCGGTTATTTGCCTGCAAAACAGCTGGCTGAAGCGCTGGCGGACGAGAAAGCTAAAAAATAAATTGCTGTTGTCCTTAATGGCTAGGCGACTTTGCTGGGTATTTTAGTGTTTTATCGATGATTCTGTGTATTACCAGATGCATCGAAGGTTAGGTATGGCGCGAAGTTTTTGGCCTGCTGTAATGAGTGGGTCGCTATGGGCTAGGGTGGTGGCTGCGATCAATCGGTCTGCCGGGTCGGCATGGGCAATGATACCGCATTTCAGCCAATGCGGCGATGGCAGGTGTGAGTGGGAGAATATTTAGGCAGAGTGACTCGATGATGTCTTCCATGTAAGAGCTTGGCGTATGTTGTGTTGGCAGTACCAGCCTGTTTTTGCGGAACAGCAAAGCGATTTTCCAGAAACTAATAGCCGCACAGGCCAGATTGCCTTCTCCCGTTATCCAGTGCTTGTTGTGCGGCAACCGTTCATCAATTCTGGCAATCCGCCCAAAACAGCAAGATATGGGTGTCACAGATTGTCAGCATCGCCCGTCCATTGTTCGTCCAGCGGTGTGCATGAATGTCGCCGACGATGACGGTGCTGCGCAATGCTTCCAACCGTTTTAGCGCAGCTTCGTGTTTACTTTCATTGTGATCCGGCACGGCGGGCAGGTTTTGTCGTGTAGCGTAATTGCGATTTCTTCGCCTTGCTGTACTTGTTTGAGGTAATCAGGCAAATGCTGGCGTAATTCGGTGACATTGACTGCTTTCATATTCATTCCTATTCCGTTCGTATTTCTGTGCTTTAGTCTGGTAAGGCTCCATTATGCACAACATATCGGTAAAGCTTCATGGTCGTAGCACGCTTATTTTGCGTTCTATTAAACCATCCCCTTAAGCCGATAAAGCAACTCCAAAGCCTGTCTCGGGCTAAGCTCATCCGGGTTCATGTCTTCCAGCAAAACCACCGCCGGATGGCATTCCTTCGACGAAAACAAATCCAATTGGTTAATTCCGGTTTCCGCCTGTTGTTCAATATAAGCATGGTCTTCCAGGTGCCGTAATTTGGCCTTGGCCTTATCTATCACCGAGCGCGGCACACCGGCCAGCGACGCCACCTGCAAGCCGTAACTTTGGCTGGCCGGGCCGTCTTTTACCGCATGCAGGAAAATAATCTTGTCGCCATGCTCCATCGCATCCAAATGCACGTT
>JALNYY010000083.1 GCA_023229605.1 Methylobacter sp. | reverse complement strand
TATTTATCCGTTAGTAGGCTGCCTAAAGTCACCAGTTGATTAATCTCGTTCTTAGTCGAAGTTTTAACGGCTACTGCCTGAATGCCGTCCGCCATCTTATTGGCGACGTCAAATTGCAGGGCTTGGGCGGAGTTCTTGGCAATAATGGCAAGTACATCATCTTTGGTGCTTGATGCCGGCAGGCTGCTGAGTTCTTTTTCCGCCAGCGCGGTTAATTCGGAGGCTTTGGCTGAATTATTCATTCTGGCGTAGTGCCCGGCTAAACGGCCGGCAACAATAGCTTTGTCGGCAGCCAAGGTAACAGCGGGAAGCTGGCCTTCCGCCAACTCCAAAGAATAGCCGGCAATGCTGGGATCGTAGCTGGCAATCAAATCGAAGGCCAGGGCCTTATAGGTTGCATCTTGAATGTCTTTGTTGATGGCTAGGGCGCTGTTAATTGCGTTGTTTTTTAGCAAGACTTGGATGGTATGATAAAGCACTTCACCTTGTTTTTCTTTGGGGATGTTTTGCAGCATTGTCGTTTGCAACTGATTAATATGCGCATAACTTTCGATTAGCTCTATTAAAGTTTCGGTTTTTATCTTGGCTATAAGACTTTCGGTGCTTGCCAACCATTTGGCAGCGTTAGCGTCGTCATTAACATCATGATATGCCCGTCCCAAGGCAGCGCGGGCGCTGACTTGTTGATCAGGAGATTCGAGTTTCGCCAATAAGGCGTCAGCCTGCGAGAAATAACTGTTTGATGCGTCGACGTTACCGATCTTAGCGTTATACACGGCGATTTTTAAAGCCGATTTTAATTGAGCGTCTGCGTTCGGTATTTGTTTCCAGACGGTATCAGCGCGGGTTAGCAGGTCATTCTTTTTAGTTATGCGGACTTGATAAAATCCGGCCTGGGCCAAGTAATCGGCCTGATTGGCCGGGAGTGCATTAATTCTGGCTTCGATGGCGGAGGTAATATCGGCTACCAGTTTGTCCTGACCTGCTTTTTGCGCCGCATCCAATACTTGCGCCATGGTATTGATGTAGCTTTCAGTGTCGGCAACGTGCTGCCCTAATATATAGGCCTCATTGAGGGAGTTGCGATTTATTAGACTCTTTACATGCTGGTCGAGGAATAAATCCCACTCCTGATTGTTAACGCCATCCTGTAGCAGCGAAACGGTAACAAGGCTGGCATTATCCGCCGCATTCGTGGCAGTGCCGGTATTTGGAACGCCGGCAGTTGAAGTAGCGGAGACCGGTTTGCCCGCCCCAGGTGCGGCGTTTTTGTCCATATTATTGGCAAGATTATCCGCATCTAAACCAAAGGCGTTAAGCACTTTATTGGCTTTATCATGAGTATCTTGCAGTGACATCTGTCCATCGGTATGGGCTGCCGATTCGTCAGTAGGGGCGGTCGCAATCAGGGCGCCGCCATCGCCAACGCTGCTGGTCCCTGCATCGACTGTGACTGGCGCAGGACTATCTTGTTTAAGGCCAAAAAGATAATAACCTGCCTCTACTGTAATAAGGACCGCAGCCACGCTACCGCCAATAATCAGCATTTTTTTCATGTTCTTCTTTTTGTCGCCGTAAAGCTCCTGCAAAACTTCTTCTTCCATTTGCTGCTTGCGTCTTAGTTCGGCTTCTTTTTTCAGTTGTTGCGCTATGTCCTGCTGTTCTTTTGTTTGGGTGGCTATTAGCCGCCTTTTCAGCGCTTCTCTTTCCTCTTGCTGTTTAAGTTTATCCAGGTATTCATTGATATTGACAAAACACTTGCTGCATTTTACGGGATCCGGATTGTCGTTATCCAAGGTGAGTTCGAATTTACAATTTGGGCAAGTAAAAACGCGGGTGGTAATCGCTTCCCTTCCTTGTGCCAAAGAAAGCTCGGCCCCACCTGATCCCGGTTTATAAACGCAAATAAGGCCCGCTTTATAAAGAGTGGACTGGATTTTTTTTGCCTCTTCGCTGTCAACATTCCGGCGGATGCATAGACCCGAACCTGTAGCCCATGCGCTTTCAAGTTGTTCCGCTTTGATTTTAAAAATCTGGCAGGCTTTACTTTTAATTTGTTCCGCATCGTCCATGCTTTCCGGGCGGATACCTCTTATAAAAACATCGTATGAAGCCATTATTTTTCTCAAAAAAATTAACAATAAGTGTCTGTTTTCAATGCTCGGGAAATAGAGACAAAAGTGAGGCGCAATCTTAACAGACGATAAGGGGTAATGGTAGCCAATGCAGCAGGGCTCAATTCGCAGCATGTGGCTATCCTATCCATACAACGCGTTCTACCAAATTCCCGTATTTTCCATAGAAAGCCACGGCTCGGCAGGCGCCAGCGGCGCACCTTTTTGCAATAGCTCGATAGAAATCATATCCGGCGAGCGTATAAACGCCATATGCCCGTCACGTGGCGGACGGTTGATGACTACACCGGCATCCATCAGTTTTTGGCAGGTTTCGTAAATATTATCGACTTCAAAAGCCAGATGCCCAAAGTTGCGCCCGCCCTGGTAATCTTCGGTATCCCAGTTATAAGTCAGCTCCAGCAACGGCGCATGTGTTTTTTTCGCCAGCTCGGCATCCTGCGGCGCATGCAGATAGACCAGCGTAAAGCGACCGGCTTCGCTGTCCATCCTGTGGCTTTCAACCAGCCCCAGTTTGTTGCAATAAAAATCGAGGGATTCATCCAGGTCATGAACCCGAACCATGGTATGTAGATAACGCATCGTATTACTCCTTCTGAATAGCGTGCTTCGACAAGCTCAGCACGAACGGTTAACTTAATTTTTTAATTTCGCCATGCCGGTAACAATCGAGGGTGTGATCGTTGACCATGCCGGTCGCCTGCATATAAGCATAACAAATGGTGCTGCCGACGAACTTGAAGCCGCGCTTTTTAAGATCCTTGCTCATCAGCTCGGATATTGGCGTCGAAGCCGGAATGTCGGCGTGGCTTTTCCATGCATTGTGCAGCGGTCTGCCGTCGACGAACTGCCAGATATAGGCATTGAAACTGCCGAAATCCTGCCGAACCTTCAAAAAAGCCTGGGCGTTGACGACCGCCGCATTGACCTTCAGTTTGTTTCTGACTATGTCCGGGTTGGCCAACAGTGAGCCGATTTTTTCATCATCGTAACCGGCAACTCTTTCTGCATCGAAATTATCGAACGCTTTTCTGTATCCGTCGCGTTTGTTCAGAATGGTTGACCAGCTTAACCCCGCCTGAGCGCCTTCAAGAATAAGGAACTCAAACAGCAGCCGGTCGTCATGCACCGGCACGCCCCATTCAAGATCGTGATAATGTTCTTCAGACGGGCTGGACAGCGCCCATGTGCATTTTTTCATTGGTATTCCCGGGGTTAAGGTTTTGCGCTACTCATTGCCGTTTATCGTATAACAGGAATACAGGCTTTGCTTGCCTGTTAACAATGAATAGCATAACTTGCAGGCAAAGCCTACTCCGCTATCAAGTTGATACCCGGCGGGTTGACAATATCCACCTCAAACCGCATCATCAATCCACGTTATCCGCCGACCATTTTAAACCATGAGTAATGACACCCTGCAAGTTCGCCGTATCGCGATTGACACCTATCATGAAAACGTTGCTTACCTGAATCGTGAGTGCAGCATTTACCGGGCTGAGGGTTTTCAGGCGCTGTCTAAAATTCTGGTTAGCACCAACGGTTCCAAGGTACTTGCCGTTCTTAACGTGGTTGATGACAGCTCCATCGTTCAGCCGGGAGAATTGGGCCTGTCCGAGCAGGCATTCAGCCGGCTGAATGTCGCTGAAGGCAGTCTGGTCACTGTCAATCATGCGGAAGCGCCAAAGTCGATGGATGCGGTGCGCCGCAAAATCAACGGCGAACGGCTCAGTCAGGACGACTTTAACAGTATAACCAACGATATAGTCGAAACCCGCTATTCGAAAATGGAAATGGCCGCATTCCTGGTCGCGACCGGGCAAAACAATCTTGACCGCGACGAACTGTTTTTTCTTACCCGCGCGATGCTGCAATCCGGCGACACGATGAACTGGCATGAATCGCTGGTCGCCGACAAACATTGCATCGGGGGCATCCCCGGCAACCGCACGTCCATGCTGGTCGTGCCTATTGTCGCCGCGCACGGCATGTTGATCCCGAAAACCTCCAGCCGCGCGATCACCTCGCCGGCAGGCACGGCCGACACCATGGAAGTGCTGGCGGAGGTCAATCTGACGCCGGACCAGCTGCACGACATTGTGGGCCAGGAACGCGGCTGTCTGGCCTGGGGCGGCACGGCCAAACTTGCGCCGGTCGATGACATGCTGATTTCCGTCGAACGCCCGTTGGGCATCGATTCGCAGGGACAAATGGTGGCGTCGATCCTATCCAAAAAACTGGCCGCCGGTTCCACGCATCTGATTATCGATATTCCGGTCGGCCCGACGGCCAAAGTGCGGCACATGAATCAGGCGCTGGCCTTGCGTAAACTGTTCGAATTTGTCGGCGACCGGCTGAACATCCATCTGGAAGTGATGATTACCGATGGCCGCCAGCCGATAGGGCGGGGCATAGGCCCGGTACTGGAAGCTCGGGACATTATGCAGGTGCTGCAAAACGATCCCGATGCGCCGTTCGATTTGCGCCAGAAGTCCTTGCAGCTGGCCGGCAGGATCATCGAGTTCGATCCCGATGTGCGCGGCGGTCAAGGCTATGCTATTGCCCGCGATATCCTCGAATCGGGCCGGGCCGGCGCCAAAATGAACGCCATGATCCAGGCGCAGGGGGCAAAAACAATCGACCTGCGCCCAGGCAGTCTTTGCCATGAGGTTACGGCAGATTGCGACGGCGTAGTCATCAGTATCGACAACTTTCAAATGGCGACAATCGCCCGGCTTGCCGGTGCGCCGATGATGAAAAAAGCGGGCGTCGATTTATTAAGAAAACTGGGCGATCCGGTAAAAACAGGCGACGTTTTATATCGCATCTATGCCGAATTCCCTGCCGATTTCAAATTCGCCCAGGATTTGGCGGGACACAATAACGGCTACACTATAGGCAACGATGAACAAATCATCAAATCGCTGATTGCCTTTTAACCCGGAATAATTCCAGCCTATGATGATACTCGCTTTCCCCGACTACTTAAGCCAGGCGCAACGCCTGGCTGTGCGGCTTGATGCGCCGTTGATCGAGGTGGTCCTGCATCATTTTCCCGACGGCGAAAGCCTGATCCGCTTGCCGCCGTCGCTGCCCGAACACCTGATTATTTGTCGCAGCCTTAATCAGCCCAACGGCAAGCTGATCGAATTATTGCTGTGCGCGACTACTGCGCGGGAATTAGGCGGTCGACGCCTGACGCTGGTTGCTCCCTATTTAGGCTATATGCGCCAGGACATCGCCAACCGGCCCGGCGAGGCGGTCAGCCAGCGCATCATCGGCAAATTGCTTGCAGATCTGTTTGATGACGTGCTTACCGTAGATCCGCATTTGCACCGTATTTCGTCATTAAACCAGGCGGTTCCGATAGCAAACGCGATCAGCCTTAGCGCCGCGGATGAAATCGGGAGATTTCTAAAAGGAAAGTTCAAGCATGCCATACTGTTGGGGCCGGACAGCGAATCCAAGCAATGGGTCGGAGCTATCGCGCGCAACATCGGTTTTGATTACGCCATTGCCGATAAAAACCGGCTCGGCGACAAACAGGTTGAAATGGCCTTGCCGGATAAAGATTATCGCAACAACCCGGTCGTCATCGTAGACGACATGGCCAGCACCGGCAGGACTTTAGCCAAAGCGGCCGGACTGCTGCAAGCCGCAGGCAGTCGGGATATTTACGCGATCGTCACCCACGCGCTGTTTTGTGGCGATGCTTACGGCCATATCCTTGATGCCGGCGTCAAAACCATCTGGAGCACCGACAGCATCGACCATCCGAGCTCCTGCATCAAGCTCGACGCTTTGCTGGCGGACGCGATTAAGGCAATTGCTTGATAAAGCGTTGACAGACCCCAGGCCAGTTAATAGACTGAGGCCTATTTTTACAATAACGATAGACAGCAAGCTAGCCGAACATTGTTTATACCCGATTTAACAACTTTAAGAGGACTCATTTATGCGTATTAAAAACTGGCTGATTGCAGCTTTATTTCTTGTATCACCCTCACTCTATGCACACACGGGTAGCCATATTGATCACAGTCTGATCAGCGGTTTGCTGCATCCTTTAACCGGCGTCGACCACTTGCTGGTATTAATCGCGGTTGGTTTGATTGCGGCTAAGCAGGGCGGAAAAGCCTTGTTTACATTTCCGGCTGTTTTTTTTGCATTGATGGCGGTAGGGGCGGCGCTTAATGTTTATGGCGTTCAGATACCGTTTGTCGAATCGTTAATCGCTTTATCGATGGTGGCGTTTGGCCTGCTGGCCACTATCAACCAAACGCAACGCTCTAAAATACTCTTTCTGGGCGTATCGTTTTTTGCCGCATTCCACGGTTATGCCCATGCGGCGGAAATTCCGGCTGATTCCAGCGCCGTGCAGTATTTCTCGGCGTTAATGCTGATGAGTTTGGCCATTTGCCTAGCCGGATGCGTATTGGGGCTCAGTACAGGCAAGCGCATCAACTACCTGTTTTCACTGGTCTGCTTAAGCACCGGCTTGTATTATTTAGCCGCCGGTTAGTAAGCTTGTGGTGGGGACGCAAGCATTAGAAGACTCATCCCGATAAACAACTACAGTTCCGGTTATTCCGGAGTTGCGGTTGCAAAACTTCAAGACCGACAATACTAAACCCTCGCCCGGAACAGCCGAGGGTTTTATGTGGTCATCAGTGGCGCCATCCCTGACTGTCAGCGTCAACTAATCCGCCTTGGCCGCAAAACTATGCACCCATACCAAGCTGTCTGGTTCCCAGGTCATACCTGCATGCATTTTTAAGATAAGATCCCGGTACATATCAAGGCTTGGATAGCCCTCTGCCTTGGCATCGGCATCGGTCATATCGCCTAAACGCTGACGTTGTAAATCGGTAACAACAAAAGTCATCCCGTCCAGATCGAAAGTTTCGCCAGGCCAGCCATATACGCCGTTACGGCGTTGCTGCGTTTTCATTCCGGCTTTTGTTGCTTCTACCAGTTTCGCATGAGTGACCAGGCGGTCTATCGAACAGGTTTTCTCGGGGTAAGCTTCCATTGTTGATCCTATCTAACACAAAAATTCCATTATACACGAAGCAATCCCGCCGGCAGCAGTCGCCATTTTGCATGTCGCCTAAACTAATTTCGATGCTGGCCGATAACCCGGAAAATAAAATATTTTCCGGGGGCAAAGCCAATGATCATAAAAAATTCGGCCATCCAATTAAACAGCCGGCATCAGTTTTTAACGAGTTCTCAAGAATCCGAGTCGCTACGGTCCTGGAAAACCCAGCAACAGACCGGGGTGAATCAAAAAGTACAGATGGCGGACACGCATAGCCTGAGCAGTTCCGCTAAAACAGTTCAAACCGAGACGCAATCATTGGATATTAGCGGTACGCTTGATCCCAACCAGAGCATTAAGCTGCTCATTGTAAAATACATGGTTAACGCAATAACCGGCTACGATTTTAAACTGTTTTCTCCGAGTGATTTGACTGCCGATACCACCGGTACTGGAAGCGCAAATATTGAGATAGCGACAACGCCTCCTCCTGCGCCTGCAAATCAACGGCCCTCTGCGGGTTTCGGACTTGTTTACGAGCATAATATTGCCTATCAGGAATCTGAAAGCGCAAATTTTTCCGCTGCAGGCTCCATCAAAACACAAGATGGAAAAAGTATAGATTTTTCGGTTCAGTTGAATATGAGTCGCGAATTCCGCATGGAAAGCAATCTTTCGATCAAGGCCGGCGACCCCGAAAAGAAAGTCGATCCCCTGGTTATCAATTTTGACGGCAATGCGGCGGAACTGTCGCAAACACGCTTTGAGTTCGATATTGACGCCAACGGCACGACTGAGCAAATCGCCACGCTGAAACCGGGTAGCGGATTTCTGGCGCTGGATAAAAATCATGACGGCGTTATCAACAATGGTTCTGAACTGTTCGGCCCGAATTCAGGCAACGGATTTTCAGAATTGGCCAAGTACGACAGCGACAACAATGGTTTTATTGATCAAGCCGATCCGATCTATAACAGTTTAAGAATCTGGCAACGCCATGAGGACGGCAGTCAGCAGCTTATTGCGCTGGGTGATAAAAACATAGGCGCTATCTATCTGGGACACGCCACCACGCCATTTCAATTACGTGCCGCCGATAACCAGTCACTGGGAGAAGTTATCGATACCGGCGTTTATTTAACTGAAGACGGTAAAACCGGCACCATTCAGCAAATTAACTTTAGCGTATAAAACAAAAAGCAACCGGAGAGAAAGCTTGTTGATATAAGTATTCGTACCAATAAACCCGGACGGCATATTTTGTTAGTCTGTAATCGACAAGAAGGGCTGGATGCTTAGTTTTGTCACATTATCTCTCTTAAAGACCATCTGGAGTCCTTCTTAGGTGGTCTTTTTTTGTCCATCATTCCTGAGTAATCCTTAACGACCTGACTCTGTTAATAGCGGCAGCCAGTTCATATTTGCGCGGCATGGAAAGGGTTCCCGGATAATCAGGCTCCAACACGGCCAGTCCGCGTTTGCCTATTTCGCTCTCCAGCCAGTCTATCCAGAAACGGACAGTCTCAAGCTTATCGTTCGACTGTATTTTAGTCCGTAGCGCCAACAGGCAATAGCCGATAGTTAGAATCTGCGGCGCTTCTGCGATTTGCGCCACCGCATCCAGATTGATCAGATCCATGCCGTATTCCAGTTGCCTTGGCGCGTTGCGTAAATCTTTTATGCGCTTGGATATCGTCTTGTTCAGGCGCTGATTGGTATAAGCAGGATCGAAATTGTCAGCCGCCAGACGGCGCGATCCCGCAAAACCGGGAATAGTCTCACCCCCCTCCGCTATCGCGCCAAGCCGGTCGCGCGCCTTGGCGGTAATGTCGTTGCAACGGTAATTATCCATCAGCAGGCAGGTGTCGGCTTTCTGCAAAAAATAACCCAGGCCGCCGACCACAAAAATCATCGAGACATGATGTGTTTTCCACAGCGACCGCATCGTTGAATAAAGCGGCTTGATCGGTTCTTGCGCGGCATCCAGTATTTTTCTGATCAACTCGTCGCGCACCAGGAAATTGGTGGCGCAGGTATCCTCGTCAAACAACAGCAACCGGCTGCCGCTTTCGATAGCCTCGACAATATTGGCTGCCTGCGAGGTGCTGCCGCTGGCGTTATCGGATGAAAAACGAGCGGTTTTGAGGCCGTTCGGCAGGTCGCCGATAAAAGGGCTGATGTCTACATCCCGAATGCTGCGGCCTTCTTCAGCCCGGATAAAAAAAGCATCCTCCCGGGTCACCACGTATTCCCGGCCGTCTCCCGGAATATGCGCATAAACCCCGGACAAAATCGCCTGCATCAAGGTCGATTTGCCGTGATAGCCGCCGCCGGTAATGCAGGTGATGCCTTCTTTAATGCCCATGCCGGTTATGCTGCGTCCATCGGATAACGGAATTGTTATTTGCAGCGATGCGGGGGATTCAAAGGTTTTGACAGACTCGGACACAGCAGGCCGGTCATCGACGCCGCTATGCCGGGGCAGTCTTGCATGATCGGCGATAAAAGCGATCAGGCCATGCTGCTGCATAAACTGAGTGATTTTGGCGCGTGTTTTTTGCACATCAACAAACTGTTCAAGCAGCAGCCGGGTTTGCTGGTCGTAGTGTTGATAAAAAAAGCAGTCATCGACAATCGCAGCGAGTTCCTGATGCAACATGATCCACGCCTGCTCGGCATCAAAAACGCCGCCTTGCCTTTTAGCCGGCAGGCTGATCATAAAGCGCAAACAAACGGTGTCGCCGTCAAACAAAACGCTGTCCCTGCTCAGCATTTTTTGGCTCAACGCAATCGTGTCAAACGAACCGCTGCCCTCTGTGCCGCGATTTTGCAGCGCAAACCGGGATATCCCCTGGCGAAAACGCCGGATCAAAAAATCGGCTATTGCCAGCCTGGATTCGGCTGTCTGCAAAGATTCTTCGGGGATTTTACTGTCGTGCAGCGGTATTTTTACCGAGGCGATGGACGCAGGGTTGGCGCCGGGGCTGCCTTGCATTTTGATAAAGCCGAGCTCAAACCGGGGGAAGTTATAAGTGCCGTACAGCTGCTGTATAGCCTGAAAAGGCTGGTCGGAGATAGACTCCAGTAACGTGTATAATTTGTTCACATTCCCTCCTGCCTTGCCGCTTTAAAAAACAGGGGAAGTCAGCTCCGTTTAACCTCGTTGCCGTGAAAATCCAGTTCAGCAATCAGCTTCATCTTTACCGAATGATCAGCTATGCCTAACGTTTTAAAAGCGGTTTTTATGGGCATGGCTTTTACGGCGTCGACCGATCCGAACCGGAAACCAAACAGCCTGTTTTTCTTGCCCTCGGGGAAACTGCGCATTATTTGATTAATGCTGTCCTCAATAAGCGTTCTTGCTTTGTTCAGTTCCTCGGCGACTTCCGGTTTCAAGCCGGCAAATAATTGCTTTTCCGGCGCAACGCCACGCCGTACAGCTTCAACCGGAAAATCCGGTTGAAGTCTTTTGCGTAGTTCCGCCAGTTTTTTACTTTGCCCATGCGCGACCAACAGACTGCGTTCAACAACGCTCACCTTCTGCCGGTCCGCTCCCGGGTTATCCGGTATTTTTTCCATGACTCAGAACGGGATGTCGTCATCATACGGCGCATCGAAATTATCGTGGCTGGGGGCTTGCTGTGCCGATGGCTGGCCTTGCGCGCCTGAAGGCTGATAGTTTTGTTGCGGCGCCTGACCGGACTCGTTTCTCCTGCCGACCAAATCGATAATATTGGCGTTAAGCTCCAGACTGGTTTTGGTCGAGCCGTCTTGCGCCCGGTATTCGCTTTGACTCAGTTCGCCCGAGACAAATACCTGCTGGCCTTTTTTCAGGTAATTTTGCAGCTGGCCTTCGGCGCGTTTGCCCCACACCGCGCATCGGATCCATAGCGTTTGCTGCTTGTCGCCAAAGCCGATATTGTTGGCTACGGTAACGTTTAATACCGCCTGACCAGACGGCAAATACCTGACTTCCGCATCGCGGCCCACTGTGCCGGTAAAACTAAATACGTTGCTCATTTTTTCTCATTCATGGTTAAGTTAACGATAGGGCTATTATCGACTGGTTCCATCAAAAAGAAAATGCAAACCTCAGGCCGGATATGATTATCGTTCGGCAAGTCTCATTTAATCCTTAACGCATACCCACTTCGCGCTTAAAAATATCAACCCCATCAATGCGTAGGCAATCGACCATTCCCACGCAGGCGTTAATGACAAGGCCGTGTCGCTTGCCGTCCAGCGGTAGGAATGGATCAGGCCGGATGCGGATAATAAACTGGCTGCGCCGCTCCATACCGCGGCTTTGACAAATTGACGCTCAATAATTGCGACCGTCAATGCGGACAGGATCATCGCGGTAAAAATAAAGCCCTGCTCCAGCGCGAAAGCCCCGTGTATCCAGATATCCGACTGTTGAAAGCGCATCAGCATTGCATCCGAAAACGCCGGCATTGGCCCAGAGCCGTAGTCGGCAGCCCGCACACCGCTTTTTGCCATGAACGCACCCCAGGCGGCAATGCCGGGGAGCAGCCCCATCACAACTGCGGGGGCATGGCTTTTCGGCGTTTCCTGGAAAGCCTGCGCCGCAATTACAATGCCTATCCATAGGACTATCGCCATGCCGGCATCAACCGGAACCGCCCATGCGATATAAGACAAGCTGCCGGTTAAACAAATCAGCGTGATAAACGCGCCGTTTAAAATCGAATAACCGGCGCGGGCGCCCATCGCTTTCCAGCCGGGATGGCCGATATAAATCGTCGTTGGAAAACAGGAGCCAAACAGGCTGGCCGCTAATGTCCCTATGCCGTTAACCGCTAACGAAGATTTCGTTGGATAGCTGTCCCCGGCGGCTTCGGCGGATTCGATATTTTGCAGGGAACCGATGACATTAAACAAACCCATCGGGATGATGACCGATAGATAGCTTAAACTGTATTGCGAAGTCAGCACCTCGAATAAATCGCCGAATGCCGGTACCGGAAGATACAAGCCTAATTCATTATTCGGCAAAGCGCCGACAGGCGCTAACCCCATCAGCCAGGATAACAATGCGCCTAATGTCACGGCCACCAGCCCGCCCGGAATGTTGCCGCGAAAACGGAGTTTACCGAAGTAGACCAATAAAATCACTCCCAGCGTGACCAGACCGACGACAGGATGCGCATAGGTGCGAAACAAAAAACCCAGGGAAATAAATGTTAAGGCGATTCCCGATAGAGTGGATAACAAGGCCGCGCGCGGAGTCGCTTTTCTTAATCGTTCCACCACAAACGCACCGGCAAATTCAATCAGGCCGGAACCGAAACAGGCTAATAAGCCCGCCTGCCAGGCTATCTGTTCGGGATTTTCGGCCCCGCCGGCTTCAGCCAGCATTTTGGCAGGCAGCATCACCAGAAAAATATAGGCGAATAAAGAAACCGTATTAATGCCGTAAGGCAACGCGCAAATATCATTTCGTCCCGAAGATTCGGCTAATTTCTTGGCTTGATAAGCGTAATACAAATTACCGACCAACAACGAAACGGCTGCGCCGGGCAGGATGTGTTGATAAATCAGGATTCCTGAAAAACCCAGGACATGCCGGCATAAGCCCACGATAACCAGTAATTGCACAAGATTATCCAGGGCCAAGCCAAAAAAACCGTCAATATCAGCGCGTACAAACCATTTCATTGCAAAATCCCGATCAAAAAGTAAAACCTGAAAACATTCCCGTCTAAACAAGGGGACATAATATAACTAAACGGCTTAGAATCAGTCAGGGAACTATAAGCTGGATGAGCGGATTACCGCCGCAGCGCACCGTCCTTGTCGATCGTCAACGGGCAATCAGCTTGCCGCCAATAACCGTTCAAACTCCTCCGGAGGCACGGGTTTTGACCACAGATAGCCTTGCCCATAATCGCATCCAGCTGCGGTCAGCAGGTCGCGCTGCTGCGCCGTTTCCACCCCTTCCGCGATCACCTTCATGCCAAGTTCATGCGCCATCACGATAATGGCTTTGCATAACGCCATGTCTTTGGGATCGGGCGTCAGATGGCGTACAAATGACTGGTCGATCTTGATGTAATCGATGTCAAATTTTTTAAGATAGGACAGTGCAGAATAGCCGGTGCCAAAATCATCGAGCGCCACTTGAATGCCTGCATCACGAAACTCGAGCAGTTTTTCGTTGATGGACGTATTCGCCTCCAGCAATAATCCTTCGGTAATCTCCATCACAATACTTTCACCGGACAAACTCAAATTCTGCAACTGCCGGCGCCAAGGCTCATGTTTGCAGGATTTATCGTTAATTTGCACCGGTGACATATTTACGCTGATCTGGAAATCCTTGTGATAGATTTCCTGCCAGCGTTTTACTTGAAGCGCAGCCTGGCGGAATATCCAGTCCCCTATGTCAATGATGAGGCCGGAGTGTTCGGCAATAGGGATAAATTCAGCAGGGCTGACCAGGCCAAGCGTAGGGTGCCGCCAGCGGACCAGCGCCTCCGCCTTGCGGATTCCGCCGGTCCTCAAATCCACAATAGGCTGATAGGATATCCAAAACTGATTGTCCGATAGCGCAGTGCGTAAATCATTGGTTAGCTTCATCCGGGATTGCGCAGCCGACTGCATGGCCGTAGTGAAGTAACTGAAACAGTTGCGGCCGGCATTCTTGGCCGCATACATAGCCTGGTCGGCATTCTTGAGCAGCGATTCTATCTCTGTCGCATCGGATGGATAAAGCGTGACGCCGATACTGGCGGACACATAGGCCAAGTCGTCGTCCAGCCGGAACGGCTCCGATAGTTTTTGCAAAATGGCCTGGGCAACCCGGTCTGCGCTGTCGGGTTCATCCAGTTCGCTCATGATGATCGTAAATTCATCTCCGCCAAAGCGGGCGACGGTGTCCGATTCACGCACGCAACTCAAAAGTCGTTGCGAAGCGTCCTTCAGCAACATATCGCCCTTTGCGTGGCCCAAGGTGTCATTAACTTCCTTGAAATGATCAAGATCAAGGAACAGCAGAACCAGCGGCAGACATGCCCGGTGAGATTTTTTAATTTCTTGGTCCAGGCGATCGTAAAACATGCGCCGGTTGGGCAATTCGGTCAACGGGTCGAAATTTGCCTGCCTCCAGATCAATTCATCGGATTGTTTTTTCTGGGAGATGTCAGAAAACAGTGCGATTCGGCGCATCACCGATCCATCGTCGTTGAACACGGTGTTGATGGTAAGCCAGTTGGGGTAAACCTCGCCATTCTTGCGCCGGTCCCAGATCTCGCCCTGCCACTTGCTGGTGGTACTGATAGCATTCCACATGTCCTGATAGAACTTGTCGTCATGCCGCCCGGATTTGAGGAAGTCCGGATGCCTGCCCAGGACTTCTTTTTCAGGGTAACCGGTGATGACGGTGAAGGCCGGATTAATGGCGATAATCCGGTTTTCGGCATCCGTCACCATGATGGCTTCGCTACTGGTTTGATAGACGGAAGCGGCCAACCGCAAGGACTCTTCTCCGGTTTTTCGCTGAAGCTCCCGGTCAAAATTATTCAGCGAGAAAGAAATATCTTTCGACATTTCTTCCAGCAGCGCGATAGCTTCGGCATCAAACGCGTTGATCTGCGAATGATATACGGTGAGAACTGCAAATGATCGTCCTCCCCGCGGGATCGGGAATGATGCGCTTGAGTTCCACTCGAACCTTAAAGCCCGTTCCCGCCAAGGCAATGTCATGGGATTGTTGAAAAAATCATTGACGATGACGGGTAGGTTCTCGCGTAACGCTTTGCCGGTAGGGCCGCAACCCTTCGGCGCATCAGCATTGGAAGAAATAACAATGCCGTCCAGGTAATCCAGGTTACGTCCATAACTCGCAACAGGGAGGATCAAGCCGGTTTTCTCGTCCGGGAGGCCAACCCAGGCCATTGTCATATCCCCGAATTCGACCGCGCAACGGCAGACCAACGGGAATAGTTCGGCTTCCTGTTCCATGCGCACGATGGCTTGGTTTATCTCGCTCAGAGCGTTATACAATTTCGTCAGGCGCCGGGACTTGAAAGCTTCGCGTTGACAGCGTGTTGCAAAGTGCAGGAGAAACGAAAGCAACGAGGAAAAAACGACAAAAATCCCTGCTAATTGGGCAATGAATGTGTCGTATCGCTGATACACCGGTTCTAAAGTCAGGCGCATTAGAACCGTGGCCTTATCCCGGTACGAGTATGTGATAGGCGTTTTCAGTTCGAGGACATGACTATCCGCCGTAGGCTTTTTGTAGCCGGCAATACTGAAGCCATTGGCCGCGATGAGTTGCATTTCCAGGATATTGTCGTTTACCTGGCCCCATTTGCTGAACAACTTATCAATATCCTGATAATGCTCATGATTCAGTTCTGAGGAAAGAATGGAGGAAATTAACTGCAACTCCTGGTTCGCCGACGCGCGTATAAGCGCTATGTCTTGATCAAGTTTCCTGTCCAGGAAAAAGCACGAAAGGGCGGCCAACGCTATCAGGAAAGCAAATAGAATCAGCCAAGGCCATTTAGGGAAGAAAGTCTTGGCGTTCATGAAAATTCAATGTGCAATTGATGCGACTGGCGAGCGCATAATGATGCGTAGACTGTCATAATCGCTATCTTTCGGCGGCGCCAATCTGGTCATATGGGGATGAATCGCAGTCATTATCTCTTTGCCGTTTGGAGAATCGTTCAGGTTCAGCAGCGAGCGGCGGAGTGATTCAATCAATGCGTCGGGAAGCCTGGCGCTTGCCACAAACAGATGATCCGCCACCGAGGAGGACTGGGCCAGGGCTCGTAAACCCTTGGGAGCAAATTCCTGAAAGACTTCATCTTTTACAGCCCCGGCATCGTAATCCCCGGCCAGCACAGCCAAAGCGACATTTTTATGCCCGACTATAAATTTGTGGCTAGCCAGGCTATCTAATGTAACTCCTGCATTCTCAAGCATATGCTGAGGCACTATATGGCCCATAGTGGAGTTGGAAGAGCCAAAAGCAAAGCGCTTACTTTTCAAGTCCTTTAGAGATTTGATCGTACTGTCTTGGCGAACAAAAATCTTGCCGATCAAAAACGATTGGCCGTTTATTTCTTGTCTAGCCAATAGGGGGTTGTTTCCATACTTGGCGACTAAGTCCACATAAGGTGCGGGTCCCATATAGGCAATATCAACAATGCCGGTGCCGACAGCGTCGATGTGTTCGGCGTAGTTCCGGCCAACGCGTACTTCCACAGGTCGGCCAATAGCAGCGGCGATATAATTCGCAATTGGGGTAAAGCGGGAGACAATTTCTTCGCGAGGCAAGTAGGGGTGAATCGCCAATATTAGTGGCTTTTGCACCGCAGAATCGGCCGCACTTGCCGCAGTCGCAAAGATAAAAACCACGATCAAATAGAATGTTCGAACTATCCTATGCATCATCAGTCTCTTGTAGGTCGGTGATTTTATATGGTGCTTAGTATAGACGCTATACTGCGATTTGCGCCAGCAGAGCCTCTTTTAATGTGTTGGTGCCGGCCGGGATTTGTTCACGTATGACGATTGTCGATTGGCTATATTCATCGACCTTAAACAGCTGAAGCAATGAGAGATTATTATCCGTTTGGGCGGTCTCGATATTTGTCGTAAGGTTTGGCAGATAGCCGGGTTTCGACCGCTGAGAACACTCAGCCTGGACAAAGCCGGCATGCTCATTTATCCGCTGAGTTTTATGGCTGGGATCGATTGCCGGCGTTTTGTTTAGTTGGGGAATGAATCTGACAGCTACGATTTAGCCCTGAACTACTCAAAAAGAAGGTCGTTTGCAGCATAGAACCCAAATAACACGGCAAACGGCAATGCCACTATATCGGGATGGATGCTTTCCGTCCCCGCTCTACCGGCGAATTTCTTATCGGAATATAGTTATACGGGATGGAATAGCTAATCATCCTGCTTCGCTGTTTTGAAACTGGCAGACGCTCCCAACAGACCGACCACGAAGAAAGCGGTACCGACAAGGGTGAAACGCAGATTCGTTTCCTGGATGGTCATGTCGCCGGTCGCATAAAGCATGATAATGACGGCGACCAATCCCCATCCAAGAAAACGCAATACAGAGGCTATAACGAGTTTACCTAGCGCTTCCGATTCGCTGACAGGCGTGTCCATTCGGTAAGCCACAAAACCGCACATCAGCGACGGCAGAATGCCCCAGCGCATATGTTCTATGAAGCTTTCCAGAAAACTGAAGTTATCTTTGTAGTAAGTCAACTCGAGTATAAGCGCCGATGCTGTGGTGCTGACAATGAACCCCATGATCATCATTGCCATATAGAATCCATAATATCGATCGGATTGATCCCGATGGTGTCTGAAGGCGAGTGTCCGTGAAATAAAGACCAGCGCTATCGGGAGGACATAGATCAGGATGGCATAAGCGATCCAGCGGAGCGTGGTGTAATCAAAGTGCGCTAGCGGTTCATCGGGAAACAGGAAAGCATTGTTTAGCGAGACCGAAATCTCCCTGCCCAACATGACTCCGATGGCGGTGGCAGCCGTGAATAGCAGGATGTATTTATAAGTGTGTTTCAGGCGGGCCTCGTGGACGTTGCCGCCGAGCTGCTTTACGGTTGCCCATATTTCATTTTCGCTTGCGCTGCCGAATACGACCAGCGAGGCGAGTAAGCGACAGAGTAAACCGGTAAGCTGATCCAGCTCCTTTAGCAAGTTGACCGTCTTGGTATAGTGCGGTTCCGCTTCTTTCCAAACGGCCACTTTTTCCGACATCGCATTGTAGGAAATACAGATTTCCCCCCATTTCAGGGACGGTTCGTTGAAAAAACGGCGATAGGATTGTTGGTTGGCGTAGTTTTGTATCCGGTCGAAAAGAAGGCAATTATGAGCCCATTTATACTCGACCGTGGCGCTGGATTTTTCGAAATCGCCGGGGTCGATGCTCGGCACCAGCAGGCGATTGTCGATTTGCGCTTTTAATGTATCGTCGATCGCCGACAATCTCGATGTAATTAGAGCATTATAGACCTCTACCGCTTTTGTCGGAATTGCGAAAGCGTCATGGATGCTGTCCCTCAATATAAGCAAGGGGTTAAACCTGCTTTCCCAGGCGATAAAAAAAAGAAACAGCCCGGCTGTAATCAAAGGTATGAGCTTGTTTCCGTCCAAGCCGTTCAGAAGATTCACCAATTCCCCTGAGCGTATGTTCTTTACGAAGAGCGTCACCAGCGGTTCCAAGGGCAGCCACTGCCAAGTAAGCAGCCAATAAAGTGCGGCCATAAATGTGCAGTACGATGCGATCCCTACCCAGTAGGTGCTTCTGCGGCTAAAGTATTGGGGTAGCGTCGGTTCGGCGCCTAACTGAATTCGGCGTTTTTGGAAGGACCGATAGGCGAGGAAAAATGCGGCCCCGGTGCCAAGAAACTGCACCGCAAAGTTAATCAAGAGTTCGATGGTCATCGTGCGGCTGCTCCTACGTACTTTTCACAAGGTTTCGAGTTTAGGAAAAAATGTCTAATAATCCCGCTTAATTATAAACGCGATTATTAGACATCCCGGTTGTATTTTACACCAGTTCTGCAAGGCCTGGGTTGGCGTGAAATGGTCTAATTAAACCGGACACTTTTAAAGACAGATTTATAATGTCAACAGAGGTGAATATGAGTAATCAAAATAAACATAAACGGCCCAAATACACGCTTGAATTTAAACAAGACGCGGCAAAGTTAGTTAATGAAAAAGGCTATACGCACAAGCAGGCAGCCGATAATTTGGGTATATTGGTGAGCGCTATTGGGCGATGGATGCGAGCGGAGCAAGGCCCAGCCA
>JALNYY010000082.1 GCA_023229605.1 Methylobacter sp. | reverse complement strand
GTCCTGGTGCCATGTTAATGGGTACGGTTGTTGATATCGAAAACGATATGATCATCGTCAGCACCCATTCTAAATCTGAAGGTGTCATTCCAAAATGGCAGTTTCTAAATAACGATGGCGAATTAGAAGTTGCCATTGGCGACGAAGTCGAGGTTGCCCTTGATTTATTTGAAGACGGCTTGGGTGCTACACTTCTTTCTCGTGATAAAGCGAAGAAAAACAAAGCTTGGTCCGAACTTGAAAATGCTTTTGAAAAAGAAGCAACCATTATCGGTCGTATTACCGGTAAAGTTCGCGGCGGTTTCACCGTGGCGGTTGGTGCATTACGCGCTTTCTTGCCGGGATCGCTGGTTGATGTTCGCCCGATCAGAGACACGACTTTCCTGGAAAATCGTGACCTGGAATTCAAAGTTATAAAAATCGACCAAAAACGTAACAACGTGGTTCTGTCTCGTCGTGCAGTTGTAGAAAAAGAATACAGCGCAGAAAGAGAAGAATTACTGAAAACGCTGGAAGAAGGCGCAGTCGTTACCGGTGTGGTTAAGAACCTGACCGATTACGGCGCGTTTATCGACCTTGGCGGTATTGACGGTCTGTTACACATCACCGATATGGCATGGAGACGCGTGCGTCATCCGTCCGAGTGTGTGGAAATCGGCCAGGAAATTAAAGTTAAAGTCTTGAAATACGACAAAGACAAAAACCGTGTTTCATTAGGCATGAAGCAAATGGGTGAAGATCCATGGCAAAACATCGCCCGCCGCTACCCAGCAGGCACACGCGTATTCGGTAAAGTAAACAATCTGACTGATTACGGCTGCTTTGTTGAAATTGAAGAGGGCGTAGAAGGTTTGGTTCACGTTTCTGAAATGGATTGGACCAACAAAAACGTCAATCCGTCTAAACTCGTTCAATTGGGCGATGAAGTCGAAGTGATGGTTCTGGAAATCGATGAAGAACGTCGCCGCATTTCTTTGGGCATGAAACAGTGCAAAACCAATCCTTGGGATGAATTTGCCGCAACACATAACAAAGGCGACAAAATCTCAGGAAAAATCAAATCAATTACTGATTTTGGTATTTTCATCGGCTTGGATGGCGGCATCGATGGCCTAGTCCACATGTCCGATATTTCTTGGGCGGAAGAAGGCGAAGCTTCGGTTCGCGATTTTAAGAAAGGCGATGAACTGGAAACCGTTATTCTTGCAGTTGATTCCGAGCGTGAGCGTATTTCTTTAGGCATCAAGCAACTTGAACAAGATCCATTCCAAAACTTCCTGGCTACTCATGAAAAAGGCAGCTTGGTAAAAGGAACTGTTAAAGAAGTTGACGCTAAAGGCGCGGTTATCACTTTAGCCGATCATGTTGAAGGTTATTTACGCGCTTCCGAAATTCAACGTGATCGCGTTGAAGATGCCAGAACCTTGTTAAAAGAAGGCGATGAACTTGAAGCCAAATTCATCGGCGTAGATAAGAAAAGCAAATCAATTTCTTTATCTATTAAAGCTAAAGATAGCGATGAAGAATCTCATTCTATTAAAGATCATTCTCAGCAATCCTCAGTTGGTGCATCTACACCTACTTTTGCTGACATCTTTAAGCAAATGGAAAAATAAAAATCATTGGGGGGCATGTATCAGTACATGCCCCTTGTGTTTATTTGTTTTCGCAGGATAGAATGTGACAAAATCAGAATTAATTGAGGCACTTGCCAAACATCAACCGCATCTGGCACAGAAAGATGTAGAGATAGCGGTCAAATGTATCATTGAACAAATGAATCAGGCGTTATCTTCCGGCGAAAGAATCGAGATTAGAGGTTTTGGTAGTTTTTCGCTACATTTGCGTCCCCCTCGCATGGGACGTAATCCTAAAACAGGTGAATCTGTAGCATTATCCAAAAAATATGTGCCGCATTTTAAACCTGGTAAGGAGCTTCGCGATCGAGTGGATGCTTCGCGGGAAAAATGTAAGATAGTCGATTAATCGCTACTGCGTTGAAGCTCTGTAAAATTTAAGCAGAGCTTTAATGTCGCAGTTTTTAAGTTAAAAAACGTTAAAGCTTTACCCCCGCCTTTTTATATCATCCATTGCCGCTTAAGTTTTTCTCTGTTCAATGCCAGCCATTGGATGGCGATAATGGGTATCGCCGAATTTATCTCACCGTTTTCCAGCATAAGATACGCCTCGTCAAAATCAACCGCGCGTACCAATATATCCTCGTCTTCATGATCCAAGCCGTGAATACCGCCCACTTGCGTACTGTTCACTTTGCCGCAAAATAGGGTGATCCATTCGGATGAGCCGCCCGGCGTAGTGTAAAACTCATTGATGACCATCAATTGCTGAATTTCACAACCCGCTTCTTCCAGAGATTCGCGGTAAGCGACTTCATCGGCAACTTCACCTTCCTCAATGGCTCCAGCGACAATTTCCACCAACCAGGCCTTATCAGGATTTAGAATGGCGCCTGTCCTGAACTGCTCTATCAGCACCACTTTGTCGGCATAGGGATCATACAGCAAAACCGCAACGCAGCAGCCGCGCATGAACAGCTCGCGAGTTATTTCAGCGCTCCATCCTCCGTCAAACAAAGTATGTTTAAGGCGATATTTTTCCAGGCGGAAAAAACCCTGGTAAACGATTTCCTTGCTCAAAATTTCAAGCTGTTTATCCATGATTACCTTTGTATTCAATTCTATAAATGACGCCGGTATTATCATCGCTAATCAGCAGGCTGCCGTCAGGCATTTCCAGAATGTCAACGGGGCGACCAAGCACTTTGCCGTCCTTAGTTAACCAGCCGTCGATAAAAACCTGTTCCGAAACCGGTTTACCTTGGTTGAATTTTATTAACGCAACACGATAGCCTTGCGGCTCAGACCGGTTCCATGAACCGTGTTCCGCTACAAATAACTGATTTTTGAATTCGGCCGGAAACCGGTCGCCCCGGTAAAAACGCAGTCCCAGCGGCGCCATATGCGCTTTAAGTTTCCATGCCGGCGCGGTAAATTGCCGGCATTTTTTATCGCCGGCAAGTTCGGGGTCGGGAATGTAACCGCCATGACAATAGGGGAAACCGAAATGTTCGCCGACAGTAGTCCAGCGATTAAGTTCATCGGGCGGCAAATCATCGCCCAAATAATCGCGGCCATTATCGGTAAAGAACAAGGCGCCAGTTTCCGGTTGCCAGTCAAAACCGACCGAACTTCTAATGCCCTTGGCGAGTACCTCAAAGCTGCCGCCATCAGCATTCAACCTGACCAGCGAACCATAGATTGGCTTTTCAGGCTCGCAAACATTACACGGCGAGCCGACCGACGTGTACAGCTTATGGTCAGGGCCAAAGCGCAGATATTTCCAGCCGTGGTGCTGCTCCGACGGAAATTGGTCGTAAACCGTAACGGGTTTAGGCGGATGGTCTAATTGCTGCGTAATATGGTCAAAACGAATAATACGGTTAATCTCAGCCACGTAGAGCGAATCGTCCTTGTAAGCAACGCCGTTGGGCATATACAGGTGGCTGGCAATGACATACCGCCTGTCCGCCACGCCATCGTTATTGCTGTCTTGTACCGCATAAACAGCGCCTTCGGTCCCCGTACCCACAAATACCACGCCGTTATCGCCCAAGGCCAGGCTGCGGGCATTAGGCAGATTGTCGGCAAAAACAGACAGGGTGAAGCCTGATGGCGCATGCAGTTGCTTTATGATGTCCTGATGGCCGCTGTGCAGTGCAAAGACTAAACAGGGATTAATTAAAAACAAAGCCGACAGTATTGTTTTAAAATACATGAAAATACCCTCCATCAATAAACATAAGCTATATTAGCACCCTGAAAACGGATTGAATTTATTTATTCAAGCCCCATATAGATTAAACCTTAACTTAATAAAAGGCTCAAACACATGATGCGTATTTTTCTTTTTCTGGCGACTAATGCGGCCATATTGGTTGTTGTCAGTATTATTTTTAATGTTTTAGGCTTAAGCGGCACTTTGGATGCGCAAGGCATAGATCTTAACCTGAATGCTCTTTTAGTCATGTCGGCCGTGATCGGCATGACCGGCTCTTTTATTTCTTTGGCGATGTCCAAATGGTCGGCAAAAAATGCGATGGGCGTACACGTTATTGATCGGCCCCAAAATCAAACCGAGCAATGGCTGCTCGACATCGTGGCCAAGCAAGCCAGGCAGGCAGGTATCGGCATGCCGGAAGTCGGCATATTCCAGACCCCCGAGTCCAATGCTTTTGCTACCGGCATGAGCAAGAACAGTGCGTTGGTAGCAGTCAGCACCGGATTGTTGCAAAACATGGATGCCGATGAAGTTGAAGCGGTAGTCGGCCATGAAATCAGCCATGTTGCGAACGGCGATATGGTAACGATGGCGTTAATGCAGGGCGTGGTAAACACCTTTGTGTACTTTTTTGCGACCGTCATCGGCCACGTCGTCGACCGGGTTGTGTTTAAAACCGAACGCGGTTACGGGCCGGCCTACTACATTACCCAGATAGTAGCTCAAATTGCCCTGGGGATTTTAGCTTCCATGCTGGTCATGTGGTTCTCCCGTTACCGTGAATTTAAGGCCGATGCCGGCGGCGCTAATCTTGCCGGACGGGAAAAAATGATCGGCGCCCTGCGCGCCCTGCAGCGCGGCCACGAAGCGGAAGACCTGCCTGGACAGTTGGCGGCTTTCGGTATTAACGGCGGCGGCGTGAGCAAATTATTTATGAGTCACCCGCCGCTGGAAGAGCGCATCGCAGCGTTACAAAACAGCCGTTAAATCAACTTATTGCAGGGGCGACTACAGTCGCCCCTATATTATGACCCAACATCAATACATCCGCTTTGCGCTAAAACTGTCATACGACCAATACTTTAAGGTCTATCAGGGCGTTGCCAAAAATGTCTCGGTCATCGCCGATGACGGCAGAAGAATCGCTTTTCCGGCGGGCAGGATTCAGACTTTTTTGACCAAGCAAGGCATCCACGGTTATTTTGAAATGGAATTAACTCCGGAAAATAAATTCGTCAGTATTAAAAAACTGAAATAAAACCTGATGTTTTATACTTCCCTCTTATCGCCATGCCGATAAACTGTCATTACTTTAACTGAAGGTGTGCAATTGAAAACAGAAGTCCTGGTGCTGGGCGGTGGCCCTGGAGGTTACACGGCGGCGTTTCGTGCGGCCGATTTAGGCAAGCAGGTTACGTTGGTCGAGCGTTATCCGGTTTTGGGCGGGGTTTGTCTGAATGTAGGCTGCATCCCTTCAAAAACTTTGTTGCATGCGGCGGCGGTGCTAAACGAAGCCAAAGAAATCAGTCCTGCCGGGATCAGTTTTGCGGAACCCGACATTGACCTGGAAAAACTGCGCGACTGGAAAAACAACGTGAGTTCCCAGTTAACCGGTGGCTTGGCGGCGCTGGCCAAGCAGCGCAATATCACGATTATTAAAGGTGCCGGGCGTTTTGTGTCCGACACGCAAGTGCTGGTTGAAAACGGCGGCGATACCCAGACCATTGAATTTGAGCAGGCCATTATTGCGGTCGGCTCCCAACCGGTAAAAATACCGTCGTTTCCTAATGACGATCCCCGATTGATGGATTCCACCGATGCGCTCAAGCTTGAGAGCATCCCTAAAAAACTGTTGATTATCGGCGGCGGCATCATCGGCCTGGAAATGGCGACTGTTTATAACGCGCTGGGCAGCAAAGTCACCGTGGTCGAAATGCAGGATCAGATTATCCCCGGTTGCGACAAGGATCTGGTCAGGCCGTTAATGCAGCGGATCAAAAAGCAATACGATAATATTTTTCTGCAAACTCAGGTGGAAAATATTGAAGCGTTGCCGGAAGGCTTGAAAGTCAGTCTCACAGGCAAAGAAGCGCCCGAAACCGAACTATTCGATAAAGTGTTGGTTGCAGTAGGCCGACGCCCCAACGGTCATTTAATCGATGCTGGCAAAGCAGGGATAAATGTCGATGAACGCGGATTTATCTGCGTCGACAAACAACAACGCAGCAACGTGAAGCACATTTTTGCGATCGGCGATGTAACGGGTAACCCGATGCTGGCGCACAAAGCCTCGCATGAAGGTAAAATAGCCGCGGAAGCGTTAGCCGGCATGGCGACCGAGTGGCGGGCGTTGACGATCCCTTCCGTAGCTTATACCGATCCTGAAATAGCCTGGATGGGCTTGACTGAAAACGCAGCTAAAGCGCAAGGCATTGCTTATGAAAAAGCCGCTTTTCCGTGGGCGGCAAGCGGTCGATCTTTAAGCATCGGGCGCAAAGAAGGCGTGACCAAATTGCTTTGCGATAAACAAACCGGCCGCATTCTAGGGGCAGGCATCGTCGGCGCCAATGCCGGTGAATTGATTGCAGAAGCCGTGTTGGCTTTGGAGATGGGCGCCGGTGCCGAAGATTTGGCATTAACGGTGCATGCGCATCCCACGCTGGCGGAAACTATGGGCTTTTCAGCTGAAATGATCGAAGGCACTATTACTGATCTCTTTATTAAGAAACGATGAAAAAACTACTAAACAAAAGCTTTGTTACCAATTTTATCTCTGTTGTCATCATTGCCCTCGGCTATGTCAGTCCGGTGCAACCGGAGTTAATCAAATCCATCGGTTTTTTTGCCCTGTCCGGGGCTATTACCAATTGGCTCGCAATTTACATGCTGTTCGAGAAAGTGCCTTATCTTTACGGTTCCGGCGTTATACCTGCCCGGTTTGAAGAATTTAAGCTGTCGATCAAGCAGCTGATGATGCAGCAGTTCTTTACCGCAAACAACATCGAGCAGTTTATTGAAAGCGAAGAACAGCAAGGCAAAGACATCCTGAACCTGGAACCTTTGTTGAACGCAGTCGATTACGACAAGGTTTACGAGGGTTTGGTGTCGTCGATTATGGGTTCATCTTTTGGCGGCATGTTGATGATGATGGGCGGCGAAGAAGCGCTGGTTCCGTTAAAAGAGCCGTTCACCGAAAAAATGAAAATCACCCTGACCGAAATGGTCGCGTCCGACCGGTTTAAAGCCGCATTAAAGCAGGGTCTGGATGCGCACAAAATCGGCGGCGATATTGCCCAAAAAATCGAAACGGTGATCGATAAGCGCCTCAGTGAATTGACCCCGCAACTGGTCAAGGAAATGGTTCAAGCCATCATCCGCCAACACCTGGGCTGGCTGGTGGTCTGGGGGGGTATTTTCGGCGGCTTGATGGGCGCATTATTCATTTTTGCCTGATGGAAACGGTGGAACTGGCTTTTGAAGAATTCGGCGCCCCGGAGAACAGCCCGTTGATTATCCTGCATGGTTTTTTTGCCTCCTCGCGTAATTGGCGGCAGGTGGCTCAAAAACTATCGGCCCGGTTTCATGTTTATGTGCCGGATATGCGCAATCACGGCGCATCGCCGCAGCATCCGGTCATGGACTATCCGGCCATGACGGCGGATGTGTTGCAATTTATCGATGATCGCGGCCTGGAAACAGCCAGCTTGCTGGGACACAGCATGGGCGGCAAGGTGGCGATGTGGTTTGCGCTTGTATCGCCCGAGCGGGTGGACAAACTGATTGTGGCCGATATTGCGCCGGTCAGCTACCAACACAATTTCGACAACACCGTACAGGCTTTAAAAGCGTTGCCGCTGGCTGAAATCAGTAACCGGAAACAGGCAGAAACACTGCTAGCACTGCGCATACCTGAGCTTAATTATCGCCAATTTCTGTTGCAGAATCTGGTTCTGAAAGACGGCAAATATTGCTGGCGTCTTGATCTGGATATTTTTCAGCGGACGGCGCACCATATCGCCGCCTTTCCCGATGCCGGTCATTTAGCGCCTTATACCGGCAAGGCTTTGTTTATTGCGGGAGGCGATTCAGATTTCGTTAAGCCGAAGGATATAAACTGGTTATTCCCGGAGGCGGCTTTCAGCACGATAGCCGATGCCGGACATTGGCTGCATGTACAACAACCTGATGATTTTAATGCATTGGTTGAAGATTTTTTAGCTCCCGGATAAACACAAAGATAAATAGAGTTGAAGCCGGGAAAAAGCTTAAAATAAATCGCCCTGAGAAGGGCAGGGATGATCAAATGCTGCGCCCAGCGTCTGATTTTTAATGATCTGTATAGTCGAGAATGCCTCAGATGAATAAAAAAATAAGAAAAGCAGTTTTTCCGGTTGCCGGTCTCGGAACCCGTTTTTTACCCGCCACCAAAGCCAGTCCCAAGGAAATGTTGCCGATTGTGGACAAACCGTTGATTCAATATTGCGTTGAAGAAGCTGTAGCGGCGGGCATTGATACGATGATATTTGTAACGGGCCGAACCAAAAACGTCATCATGGACCACTTTGACAAGGCTTATGAGCTGGAAAACGAGCTGACTATCCGCGGCAAAACCGGAATATTGAAAATGGTTCGGGAGATGATGCCGCCGAATGTGTCATTCGTGTTTATTCGTCAGCCTGAGGCATTGGGACTGGGCCATGCGGTGCATTGCGCCAAGTCGGCCGTCGGCGATGAACCGTTTGCCGTTATCCTGGCCGACGACCTGATCGCAAACAGCGAAGACGGTGCGGGCTGCATGGCGCAAATGGTCGAACAATACGACAAAAATCAGTGCAGCATCTTGGGCGTAGAGCGGGTTAATCCCCAGGAAACCGACAAATACGGCATCGTCAAGACCAAGGAAGTGTCGCCATCGGTAGGCCAAGTTGAACTGATTGTTGAAAAGCCTGCTCCTGAACGCGCTCCGTCAAATCTGGGGGTAGTCGGGCGCTATATTTTGACGCCTGCAATTTTCGAGAAGATTGAAACCACAGAGCGCGGCGCAGGCGGTGAAATTCAGCTGACCGATGCTATCGCCGCATTGATGGGCGACGAGCAGGTGCTGGCCTATGAGTTTGAAGGCAAGCGTTACGATTGCGGTGCAAAACTCGGCTATTTGCAGGCGACCGTTGAATTTGGTTTGCAGCACGAAGAGTTAAAGGACGATTTCCTGGCGTATTTAAAGAATCTGGTTCTCGATTAAGTTACGCGCACAATGGGCAGGGGGCGAATTTATTCTCCCCCGTCGGGAACCACCACAACATGGGCGAAGCCGCTGCCGGGAGTGCGGAAATTGGTGGTTTGCCCCTGATATAAACGGGCGCTGGTTAACTGCACTTGCCCCCGGTAAACATACTGCCGCAGATCAAGCTTCAGATCGACAAGCTCATTTTCCACCTGTAACTGCCGCTCGGTAGGCCGCACCAGCGTTTGCGCCACATAATTTCCGTGTAGAATCTCCCCGAACACCCGTTTGGTCAGTCCGTCGCCGCGGTATCCGGCCTTGCTGCCGTAGCCCTTGGCAGGTTTAAAAAACAGCTGTTTTCGAATCTTCCATAAGGTCTCGGCATCTTCCTTATGTACGCAGATTGTGTGGGCAATGCCTTCCAGCAGCAGGGTTACGGTTTCCGCGGCAACGCCCATATCCCTCAATGCGGTTTCATCAGTCAATATCGCCAGATTTCTTTTATCGGCGTAAAGCGCGTGAGCTCTTGGATGGGGCGTGACGACGACCGCTCCTGACAGGTAAGCTTCACGCAACGGCGCCAGCGGTTCGGCTTCCAATCCGAAGTCGGTCAGGCGGTTGTAAACAAGATCGATAGGCGTATTCCCGTGCCAAAGCGTTTCATCTCGGTAATCAAGCTCGGCAGGATCGCAAATAACGGTATTGATATTGTGTTGTTCAAACAGTTTTTTGAATAATAAAAATTCCGGCAGCATGAATTGGGCGGGCGGGTTCTCATCGACGATAGCGATTGAATGCAGGAGCTGTTGCCCGCGTTCGGCTTGCCATTCCTCAATAAACATCGCCATAAATGCCTGTTCCGGATTCCGGGCCGCGACTGCATTTATTTCCGCCGGATCGCAGCAGGCCGTTTGCGCACGGGCCAGAATGGCGTTGAGCAATGCGCCTCCGGCATTGGAGTTTATCTCAATTAATTGCGGGCCTTTGGGGCTCAAGTGAAAGTCATAGCCGAAAAAAACCCCGTGCGCTTTGGGAATAAACTGCGCCGTGCCGGGCGCATAAGCCAGAACGCGTTGCTGATAAGCGGGCATCGCGATAACGCTTTCTATGGCGGCAATAATGTCGTACTGTTTACGGATGCTGCTTTCGGCGACAAAGACCATAGAGTCTGCGAACAGGTGGGGGCGCTCTTCGATAAGCATCCGGTACAGAACACCCTCATCGCCTTGTTGTTGCAATGCTATGCGCATGGCTTTCCGGTCGAGTGAAACGCAACTGCATTCGGCATTGAGTCGGTCGGCCGATTGGAAGTAGTCATGATTGGCGGCAGGTCGGGGGGATGAGGTCATTATGTTGTTTATATATGGACGGATTAGCCGACAGATTATTGCAGAAAAGCTCTGTTTTGTAGAGCCGGTGTTAACCATGATTAACGCCGTGTAGTTTTGCTGTACCCCAGGGCTTTCTCGTTCTGAGGGAATGAGGCAACTGATGGAATGGCGGTAATAGGTAACTAAGGTTCTGAAGAGCAGGGTATGAACATTTAGATGCAATATAACGTTGGACAAAAAACTATCGAAAAGCCCGGTCAAGCCGTATCAAAAACTCCTCGGCTTTCATATAGCCAACAACCCGGTAAGGCTTACGTTCCTTCTTATCTGGCCCGAAAAACAGAATCGCAGGAGGGCCAATCAAATCAAATTTTTTCAACAATGCCTGATGAATGGCGAGATTTTGCGTGACATCGGCCTGCACCAGCACCGCCCGGGATAAGGCGGCCTGGACCTTGGGATCGGCAAAAGTATAATGTTCCATTTCCTGACAGGAAACACACCAGTCCGCATAGAAATCGAGCATGACCGCCTGACCGTTGGTCTGCGCATCAACCAAGGCTCTATGTAATTCCTCCACTGAGCCGATCTTTTGAAACGAAAGTCCGGTCTGTTCGCAAGCCATTGCTGCTACGCACAGCAGCTGCATCGTGTCGCGTTGCCGATGCGTGGCAATTCCCGCCAACAAAAGAGCCGCACAGCTCAGCGCCGCCAGTACGGCGCTTTTCCAGAGCTTGTTCCAGCCCAGATACAGCAGCGGGATAATCAGCACTAAAAGCCAAAGCACTCGGGTTATCATCGGCGGCATAATGCGCCCCGCCAGCCACACCGCAACCGCCAGCAGGCCAACGCCAAAAAAAGCTTTAGTGACATTCATCCAGATACCGGTTTTGGGTAGCAGTTTTCCCGCGGAGGTTCCGATGGCCAGCAGCGGTATGCCCATGCCCAACCCTAGGAAAAACAGCGCCAACCCACCCAATACGGCGTCGCCGGTTTGTCCGATGTAGATCATGGCCCCAGCCAGCGGTGCGGTTACGCACGGCCCGACAGCCAAAGCCGAAAGCATGCCCATGACTGCGGCACCCATCAGACTCCCGCCTTGCCGTTTACCGTTGATGGCCGTGAGTCGGGTTTGCAAAAAAACAGGCATTTGTATCTGAAACATGCCGAACATGGACAGCGCCAGCAGCACAAAGAGTCCGCTGAAAGCAACAATCACTGCGGGTTCTTGAAAAAAAACCTGCAAATTACTACCGAAAAGACCGGCCAAAACACCGAAAACCGTATAAGTCAATGCCGAAGCAAGGACATAGCTGAGCGACAGGAAAAAGGCTTTTCGTGTACTGGTTACCGGCCCTTGACCGACGATGATGCCGGAAAGAATGGGAATCATTGGGAACACACACGGTGTAAACGCCAGCAATAGACCGAATCCGAGAAAACTCACAATAATCAGCCATAGCGACCGCCCGGATAACGATGCGGCGATGCTGTCCTGTTCCGAAGTAAACGATGTTAGATTGTCAGGCGAGGAGGTCATGCCCCACCCGTCGAAACTTTTATCCGACAGATCGAACGAAATGATTTTTCGAACAGGCATATAACAAACACCGACATCTGCGCACCCCTGGAAAGTCACGTCCAAGTCCAGCGTATTCAGCTTTGAATCTTGACGCAGTAAAGGGATTTCTATTTTCAGGTGATCCCGGTAAATTTCCACCTCGCCGAAAAATTGATCCTGTTTGATTTGGCCGACAGGAAAAATCGCTACACCCGTTTTTATGCCCGCAGTCAGCGAAACAAATTTGAAATGATGACGATAAAGATAATAGCCGTCCGCAATATTCCAGGACAGCTCCAGCTTGTCAGCCTGTTTTACTTTGGAACTGAGTTGAAAAGCCTGGTCGGGCGGCAAAAGATCTTCTGAATTAACTGCATATGCCGGTTCAGCGAACAGGAATGCCAAGCAAATCAGGCGCGTTAGCAATGATAGCTTACTCATCTTATCCTCTCTTCATCTCAGTCGGCACGGCGCACAAACGAGCAGCGATCTCCATTTAAAGAATCAATAGTCCGGAGCGCTACGGAAAGTCCAAACAACGGAGAGATTGCCGAAGAACCCGTTACCCAGTTGAACCTGTTCGTACTGTCCTCGGGTGTTCGTCATCTTCTGGGAATTCAGGTCCTCGTAAACCGGCAAGCCGACCGACCCCCGCAACTTGAAATTTCCGCCAAAGGCATTGAGAAACCGGTAGTCGGAGACAAACGCCAGATTGGTGACGGTGCCTCCGGTATTGCCGATCTTGCTGCGTAGGTCTTGATTTTTCTCCGTGTAGCTGGCGTCCATTTCAATACCGACCATCCAGTTATAGTTTGGCGTGTAATGCAAGGCCAGACCGGCCGAAGCAACGTCACCAAATGCATAGTTGTCGCTATTTTCCGGGTTGACATTGTAGAGGGCCGTGGTGTGTACCCAGAAATCCTTCCAGCGCTGGGAATAGAGCATCCCGCCGGTGAAAGTTGCAACGCCTTTGCCCAGTTGCAGTCCAGGTCCCTGAGAGATCAAGCCGGTCGTCGCATCGCGGGCGGCATTGAATTGACCTGTGGGCAAACTGGTGCCGAGCAGAACCGTGGCGAACTTATCCCAGCGGGTGCTGCGCCACAGGTTGTAACGCCCTTCGAGGCTAATGTCACCGAGTCCATTGGTGTTATCGACCGTCTGTCCGAAACGTCCTGCCGTAGGTTGCGTCAGGGTAGTCATCCTTTTTTCGAACCATGGCACGTTCATGAACAGAGCGAGATTATCGGTTGGCGAGTAATTGAACGTCAGGGCTTGTTGCTGAACCTGCATTTCTTGCGGAGCTTTCGGCTGAGCTCTGTTGCCTTGGATAAAACTAGTCGGGTCCACGCCGTTGGAACCGATTTTGAGATCGTCTTTTTGCTGATAGCCGTAGACCATGCCGGCGCTGAAGTTCCCCTTGCCCGGCGTTACCGCAGTGCGAATCCGAAACGGCGTAGTCGTGCCCACCGGCGAAACGTCATTGTAGGCAATGTTAAAGTCGATCACCTCGCCGCCTTCCTTGGCGACGAAGGCTTCGGCTTCCTCGCGCTTGGCGAAAGCGATATAGTTCGGCACCATGTCCGGAATCACATTACTGCCGAGGACATAAGTGGCCGTTTCCGCATCCACCAGCTTACCCGAGACCCAGTCATGCACTTTGACCGACTTGAACGAAGACAGGCCGCCGGCGTCCTCGACTTCACGGAGCATACAGGCGGCGCCGCAGGTATGCTCCATCGTGCCGTCTTTAAGAATCAATTCGGCGGCGCTCTTTTGGTACTGGTCGATGTACATGCCGCAAACCCGGCAGCTTTCGCGTTTGTGCGCCTCCTCGGCAGATACCTCGTCCGGCATCAGTGTAAACGGGAATATCACCAGCATGAAGGCTATTTTAATGACCGTTTTCATAAAAAACTCCTTTGTTTAGGATGGTTGTAAAACGTCTTTCATATTCTTCGATACCGGCTTCACCGGTGATCTTGTCCCGGACAATACCTTGCTCGTCGATAACAAAGGTGGTCGGCAGGCCGATGACGCCAAAGTGTTTGGCCACCAGGCCGTATTCATCGGTCAGCATCGGATAAGTCAGCCGTTCGAACATTTTGAGCCGCTGATCGGTTTTGTCGATTCGGCTTTCATTGATCGTCACCGGCACAAAACCCTTGTCCTTGTATTTTTGATAAAGAGGCTCCAGGGACAAAAGAATTCCTTTGTCGCAGAAACAGCAATCGATGCCCCAAAAATGCACAAGCGCAACCTTGCCTTTGATGTCTTTGGGCAGGGTTACTGATTTGCCCTGAAAATCGGTTAGGGTAACGTCGGGTACAGTGTCTCCGATCTGCAATCCTGCATGCTTATTGCATCCGCCAAGCGCCGTAGCTACCAGCAGCAATATCGCCAAGCTTCGGATCATCCTCATGTCCGGTGATCCAGTGACTCGATAATGGCCGTGGTCACATCCTGAAAACGGATGATGGATTTGCCTTTATGATCTTCCATAAATTCCTGCGCGGACTCCCGATTCTTGAACGGCAGCAATTCGTGACCCATCGGGCCTAACACATCCGAACCGATCACATAAAAGGCCGATTTTGCATCGATCAACTCCACTTCGTAATAATCGGTAACGTAAATATCCTTGATATTCCCCGCCGTTTTTCCTGGCGTATATTTCGCTGTGTCGAAAATATGTTTGAACATATCTTTCGCGCCGTCGTAGAAATAATAGGAACCATCCTTGAAGATGATTTGGGCCACCCATTTCGGGTATTTGTAGACAAACATGCCGCAAACAGGGCAACGGTCGGTTTTTTTGATGGTAACTTCGGGTTCGTCGCCATAGCTGATGTTCATACTGAAAAGCAGAAACAGGCAAAGCATTATTTTGGGATATGGCGGTCGGGAAAAGGCGGTTGTTCCTGACATAAGAAAATTCGCTGTAGGGCGTGCCGTGCGCGCCTTAGCTCCTAAGGCGCGCACGGCACGCCCTACATATGCAGGAACAGGTTTAATAGACAACTTCATAAGCAATAACCAAACTAGAGAAAACAATTTCATAACTGACCAGTGCGGTAAACGCTACATATAAAATAATGGAGGCTAGGGCCAGCTTGCGGATGAACCCGCCAAGCATGGATAGCAGGCTTTCCACCTGGCGAAACGGAAGCAATGCGCCGACGCCAAGGCCCGACACCACGGCGCCGAACAGGAGGATATAAAGCAGATAACCGATATAGTTATACTCTTGCATGATGATGCAGAACGGACAGTGATGGGTCGGCAGTTCATAGATGTACAGCGAAATGAAGGATACGATGGAAACCAGTGAGACGATAAACATCAGCAAACTCAGCGCGGCATACAGATAGCCGCCTAAGCCTTTCAGATAGAAAAAAATCCCGCATATCAGTGTGCATAACATGGCGCTGTAAAAAAACCACATCATCGGCAGCGCCGGCATTGATGCGATTTCAGAGCCTATGCCTGTTACCCGCTCGCTGCTGAACAAACTGCCGCAACAGGAAGTAATCACATCCGCCTTCATGCTCAGAAAGTAGCCGCTCTCCAGTATCGTCTCCAGGATGATAAAGGGCGCGACGAACGCCAGCAGCAGGTACTTCTTTTTGATCAGAGGGTAGTCGTAACCCTGGTTATCGGCATAATTCAAAATCAGCCACAGGCCGGCCAGAATAAAGTTGAAAATTTTCAGCGCCAGTGTTGGATAGCCGAAGCCATCGACGTTTAAGGTGCCCGCAGCGCACATGGCCCCGACAAAAAGCGGGGTCAGGCTGTCGGCGGTAAATATATACAAAAACAGGGACAGCAGTTGCAGGCCGAAAACATACGAGAGCAGTGTCGAAATCAGGTAGGTTTTGCGCTCCAGCGCCAGCTGCAATTCATGGCCGCTCTGAATATCCCAAGACTTAAGTATTTGCACACCATAAAACATGGCATACAGAACCATGCCGCTGGAAATATAGGCGGCCAGCAGATTGGCGATGACGGTGGGATGCAGGATCACGACTAATCCTCGATTTGGCCGTCGCGGAGCTTGACCACCCTGTCCACCATGGCGGATTCATAGACCAGCGGATCATGGCTGGTGATGATCACGGTTTTGCCTTCCGCTTTGAATTTCTCGATAATTTCCATGAACCGGTACGATAGTTTGGTATCGAGGTGAGCGGTCGGTTCATCGGCAATGATGATGTGCGGGTCGTTGATAAGAGCTCGCACAATAGAGGCGCGCTGGGCTTCACCGCCGGACAGCCATTCGACTTTCGAGGCCGCTTTGTCGGCAATATTAAGCTCGGCCAGACCTTTCATCGCCTTAGTTTTCAGAATAGAACGCTTTTCTCCCAGCGGGTAGGCCGGCAACATGACGTTGTCCAATACCGATATGCCCTTGATCAGATTGGGTTGTTGAAAAATGAAACCGAAGGTCTTGCGGCGTATGTCGGTCAAAAAACGTTCCGGCAGGCTGGTTATTTCACGCCCTTGCAGCTTTACGCGCCCCGCCGAAGGCCGGCTCATGCAGCCGACGATGCTTAACAGCGTGGTTTTCCCGGACCCGCTGGGGCCTTTCAGCACGGTGACCTGGTTTTCCGCTATACGCAGATTGACGCTGTTCAGCGCCGAAAACTCGCTGGGATTGCCCGCGTTGAAAACCTTTTTAACATTCATCAACTCGATCATGACTTATTCTCCGGTAAATCTCATCGCCGAATCCGGGTCGATGGTCGCAGCCCTCCAGATCGGTACTATGGTTGCGACGGTATAGGGAACCACGGTCAGAAAAAACAGCGTAGTCAGTTGCTCAAGATTGACGAAAGGTGTCAGCTCGAAATTGGGATAAAGGCTGGACCAACCCTTCAGCGCCGGTTCAAAGACAATGGAACCGGTAAAAAACACATGCACATAAGCCAGAATCACGCCGGTGAAAAAAGCCGTCAGCGAAACCACAGCCCCTTCCCAAAATTTCATCTGGATCACGTCCGAGGTTTCCCAGCCTACGGCCTTGAGTATGCCGATTTCTCGCCGTTCGCCAGCGCTGAGGCCGGAGGCCTTGTCCCAGGCGAAAATAACGAAGGCGAGCACGGCTGCGGAGAAAATGACGATCATCATGCCTCCGCGCCAGTTGAAGATGGAATCGTAGGTTCTCAGAATTTCGTCCCGGATAATCGGCCGGGCATCGGGCAGGCGTTTTTTTATTTTCGACGCCACCATCGCAATCTCGCTGGGATTGTTGACTACTACGGTAAGATCGGTCACATGGCTCTGGTCGATGCCGAACAGTTTTCTAAAGTCTTCCCCGGTAATCAGCATCAAATCGGATGAGACCAATTCGGATTGCGAGGATAAGGTACCTGCAATCCTGAAATTCAAAATACTGCCGTCAAAGGCGCGAAACGGCATGTAATCGCCCTTGCCGATATTGCGAAGACGCGCAATCCCGTTGCCGATAATCAGCGTTCCGGGTTCGAGCACCGCGCCGCCCAGTTCAAACAGGGGTTTAGCCGGCTGATGGTTGTCGGATTCGCTTTCAACCACCGTGGTTTTGGCGGATGACTTGAGTGTCTCCGCAGTGTCCCCGCTGGCTGACGGAGTCAGCAGCGTGTAGTTGGCGCTGACCAAACTGTCGTAATAATAGCCCCACAACCGGCTTTCGACGGCGGCCACCCCACGGATGTTTTTAATGGTTTCGATATAACTGACCGGAAAAAGGTCGTGCCGCCCGGCCACGATTTTTTGCACGACAATTTCCGGTGCGCCCTTCAGGATCAGCGAGGCCTCCTTTTTGATGGAGTATGTAAAAAACATCGTTGAGGCCAGAATGAAGACAATGAGGGTGTATAAGACCAGCAAGCCGAAGTTTTTCACCTTCCTGCGCAGCAGCGAAGAGATGGTGAAGTCTATAATGTAACGCTGTTTTTCAATCCAGTTTTTCATGGGAGTTTTCTAATGCTTTCGGGTGGCTGGGTAAAAGAACCGGACGGGAAATGTTCCAGCGACAACGGATGGTCCTGAAATGCCGTGTTCAAATCGGCCTGAGACAGATGACGGGTATAGCGGGCTTCGGTAAAAAGGCACAGATCCGTCAGTTTCAGCGATTTAACCATTGCCGCTTTTTCTTCAACGGTTTCCTGCCGCGCAGATTCGCTAAAAGAAGCATGAACCAGGAGCAGTCCCAGCAACAACACTTCTGTCGATAAACACAAAAAAAATAACGACGAATTTCTCATCAGTAATGCGTTTGTTATTTAACTATTTTATTCGGGATCATGGGCAACGTCAGATGCGTTGATTTGACGGTTTCCAGAGGGAAGTACGAGCGTTTAACCGGTTTACATTATTAATAAAAAATGTATAGCAAGCAATATGTTATATAAAACACACTGAGTTTATGAATTTAACAAACACCCTGCACAAACTACAACGCATGATATATGCCGTATTGATTAACATATATTAATCAATATATTAGGAAGCGCAGAGGCCAGGCCATTAATTAAACCGTGTTATATCGCATAGGTTACGCGTTAAATGACACAGTTTAATTAAATTGGCTAACGGATTATCTATGTCGATAATTTTGAATAGTTTGCTAACTTCCGCTTAACAGCAGGCAAACGTTGCCTGCCGCCGGTAAGTTATATTTATCGCACATCACAATCGGCAATGTTGTAGAAGAAACTTTAGTAAGGGCATAAAAGCCGCTCCCGCAACATGATTGCTTGCAATTAAAACCAGAAATACACTGCTATCCGGTACGGATAGACTGATAAAAAGACTCCAATTGACGCCAGAGTTGCTTGAATTGACGAATCAGGCGCTGTTGATCCGTTTCGGTTGCCGGGATTTCCGGTTCGGCGGGCCGGCCGGGCAGCTTTTTCTCTTCAGCGGCAGACTCGGTATCGACGATGATAAAGGTCCCTGGAATCATACCCATCCAGCAGCTCCACGGAACCACGCCAGTATCCGTTGGCGTAAATTCTACGATCTGTTTTCCTGGTTGCAGCTTGATTTCAAGCCCGTACTGAGGAACCACGATAACCTTGTTGCATTCGGTCAATTCCTTGCCGTCAATGACCCATTTGACCGGTACTCCCTTGCGAAGAGTAAACCGGCTGGGCGAATAACCTTTTTTCAACACATCCATGGTGATAGTTTGTTCTGTGGAGCATGACGGCGTTTCTGAGACGGTCGGCGATAATTGTTGCGCAACCCGCGCA
>JALNYY010000081.1:10880-19167 GCA_023229605.1 Methylobacter sp. | reverse complement strand
CGCTGCGAGACAGGAGTCGAGTAGTCCCCAGAAGCGATAGTGCATGTGTTTTCACGAAGCGCTTTTTGCGTAGTGAAAATGCAGGCTTTCCGACATCGCGTCGAGTCATTGCGAGAATGATGTTGGATACCCCTTGCTGGGTATCCAACGAATGAAGCAGGACGGCTGGGGCAGCCGCAGGCATGAGCGGTCGCGTAGTTTTTGCCGCTTGTTGGGCAGGGATGCCCATAAAAGCTTTCGCAAAAATAGCGACTCCCCGGTCTGAACGGATCAATTCACTCCCTTATTCTCTAGTTCGGGTACTTTGTTCCGTCGATTTTGACCGATGCCCATCCTGAAATTATCTTGCCTTGTTTCACAGCACTATCGAAATCGTGATGCGTCTCTCTGATCAAGTCAGTAGTGCGAGCAGTCCAGAAATGGCCGTTCTCGTCGCGGTAGCCTTCCGGTAACTGCTTCCTTAGTGTGTTTACTCTCTGCTGAATATTGGCAGTCATCTGGTAGACAATCATTACGGCTGTATTCACCTTCTCCAATACTTCCGGTTTCAGTAGTTCGCGGCCCTCGAACACGTCATTAATGACTTTCGTATGATTTTTCTGTGTGTTGAAGAGGTTTTGAGCCTCGCTGAACAAGTTACATAACTCTTTAACAAGCTCTGGAGTCGGCTCTGTGCTGTCTATTGCATCTGTCATTAGTCCTTGGTCCTTTTTATAACTATTTTACAGGTGACCTGTATTCTACCGTACCGGCAAAGTGCCGCGCAAAAACCCTCTCATATTCGAATTCGTTCTGGGTAAGTTCAACTGGATCGTTCATGAACAATTGATAAGGTGTTTTTTAAAAACGGTATTTATGGACATCATATATGAACATTTGGGCGCGATTAGCACCCCATTAATTTGCAAATATACTATTATATCAATATATTATGATCAGAACGTCTTATTTATGAACATTTTAAAGATACTCAGAAGTTAAATTGAATGTTTGCTCATTATCGGCATAGTCTTTGCGTTAGCCCTGATTCTTACAGCATGGAGTCAAAGAAATGGCATTGAAAAAAACAAGTTTTTATCATACGCGCAATAAAGTTGCGCCCAACAAACAACAGGCCGCCGAACTGCTCGGCGTGGAAATCTCAGAAATTGAACGAATGGATAAGGAAGGCGCTCCGATCATGGCCAAGCGCCTTTTGCTATTGTGGGACAAAAAGCATATTAACGCCCCTGGCTGGGACGACTGGGTTTTTAGTCGCGGCGCATTAATCCACAAGAATAAATGCTGGCGGCCAGAAAACTTAATGCAACTAAGACAGCAAGATGAAAGAATTTACCAATTGGAAAGCGAACTGTACCAATTAAAAAGTTTCAAAGGCATGATAAAAATCGCCATTCACTTAATTTAAAGCTTCAAAATCCCGTCTTGCTTTTATGTAAGCGTTAGTGCAACGCATACGTGTTGCGCTGTCTTTAAGGTCAAGACACTCTTCCGGCTTTTTATACTGAGCCTTAAAATCTTCAACATCCTTCCTTACCTTAGTATAAGCTTTTTTACTTTTTTCCTTAATCCACATCTCTTTAGTTTTAAAATCAACAAGGGCTGATCAATACCTACAAAAAACCTCGAAGCCAATTCCACGCCAACCTCAAACGGATTCAGGCGTTTACAGCGGTTTTTAGGGTGTGGAATGGCGCAGCCGATTGGTTAATTATCGTTACACGTTACGGTAATTCGATTGGGCCATTCAACACGCGTTGTTGGGCCGCTGGCCGGTTATTTGAAGGTTAAATGACCGGCGGCCTATTGCTTACGCCGGGACGACCTGCGGTCTGTCTACATGTTGGAATCATAGCTTATCGTAAATATCACGACGGTGACCAAGAGTTAAGACCAAAACTTTAAGTCCTTGATCGTCAATAGCGTAAACGATACGATAATCACCTACTCTGACACGAAAATAATCTGTGTTACCCTGAAGCTTAATCGCGTACCATGTGGACGCGGATTATCGGCCAGTGTAAAGCGGCAAACAGGCGCTTTTGTATGTCCTTAGGCAACTTAGCCAATTGCTTTTCAGCAATTGGCTTAAGTATGACTTTATAAACCATATTTGGCTTTCAATTCTTCAAGTGAAATCTCACCAGTTTCTGACATAGCCAAATCAGCTTGTTGCATATCCAATTTATCGCATAAATAACGCTCGATAAGCTGATCGAGAAAGGTTTGTATGGTTAAGCCGGATTCGATAGCAGCCTGCCTAATACGTTGCTCGGTAGTTGGTTCAAGAGTAATCATAAAGAAAGCCTCTACTTATTTTTTGATGAAGTTGCCGTTTATATTGTACCGAATAAAGCGACACAATAGCATCCTGCAAGAGTGTTATTGTGTCGAATCCTGCTTATTGCGAATACGCTTAGCTTTCAGGTTTAACTCATTACCCGGGATAAAAGTCTCTAATCTATCGTCTCAATCCATCGACAACGGTCAGTCACAATTCTAGCGGTATTCTTGTTACCGATGCCTTTGGCGATAAGTGCAACTACCCTGTCATCGGTATCGTAACCCACGTGCGCATCGATAGGGTTTGCAAGTTTGCCCAAGCCGAATGCATCAAATATGGTCGCCACATTGATGTTAATATTCGTGACCTCAGTACACAGCCTTGAGTCCAGATACTTTTCTACAAAGCCGTGTGGAATCGCATAACTTAGTAAATCGTTAGGGTCGCTGAAGGCAATGATGGGCGTTTTAGCCAACATGCGTTGACTGTACTTTTCTCCATTCTCCCGGCAATAAGCGTCTTTTTGATTGCTTACAGCGGGTAGCTTCTCCCCCAACTGCAACATCGGCAGCTGGTTGGACATCATATAAATGGGGATTTCTTTGTTCTTTAATGCTGCACTGAAATCGGCATCGCGCTGGTCCACTAAAGAAGCAATGCGTTGCATACCGTCAACAATAATCCGACTGCCCAGACTGTGCGAAACAAAGGCATACTGATCAACCAATATATTTTTTGCTGCGCTGTCATCATTAAATGAACAGGCTTGTACTTTATCGTCAGGCAAGTCGTTCCAGTTGCTTTTGGTCATCCAGCAGAAAGATTGGCCGAATGAAACCAGTATGTCATTCCTGCTCTCTCCCAGATAGATAATCGGATCAGGGCCGGTATCATTGGAGAACACCTTCATCATGTTATTGACTTCGGCTCTGCGAAATGAATATTCCCCTGAATTATCATAGGCCAACACTTCTTTTTGCTTAGCGGTAATGATGGACCAAGTTAACTCATAAAACAGTAATTCTTTGCTTCTGTCTTTGCTTAATAACCGGGTGATTCTCAAGTTGCCCAGATTTTTGCTGTTATCTACGCGACTGGTCAGGGTGATGTTTTTATACTGCGACGACATCACCGGCAAATCCAGTTCTTTAGCCAATTTTTCTACAAATTGCGTGGAATATCCCGGCGAATGATCGCCCACCCCATGCACCATCAGCACCTTCATTTTTCCTTGCTTATTACCCAGATTCGACGCAAGTCCTTTAAAAGGTTTTCCCCATATTTCGCAAAGACGGGTATCGACCGCTTGCTGCTTTTCCAGAAAAGCTTCAGCCATACCTTTGCCCAGACTCGCGCAGCCGCTTAGTTGGGTTGTCATAATAAGTAACAGGAAAATATGTTTCATAAGCGCTTTATAAACAGGGCTTTGTAGCTGTTACCAGCGCATTGACTTCAAGTCTGTGGGTAAGATTGACGCTTGAAAAACCGGCATCACGCAGCTGATCTAACGCTATTGATTCGCGCATGACATGGTTTTCCGATTCATCGCTAAACAAATGCACTATCCAGTGTTCCAGTACGTCCGGCTTGTTAATCTGGGTTAATACCTTAAAATAACCGCCGACTTCGTCCTGGATGGTACGGGTATGTTTGGAAATATCATCCAAACCATAACGGTCGCCATTAATAAAGTGACCGCCTGGCTTTAAAATCCTGTAAATTTCTTGTATGACTTCCTTGCGATAGCTATCGAGAAAGTTATGCAAGGTATAAGCCGACGCCACTATGTCGACGCTGCCGGCTGCAATGTTTTTTAATGCCGACAAGGCGTCATCACCGCAAAAAGCCAGCTTGCCTTCTGCCGCCCATTTGTGTAGATGCTTTTTGGCCTGTTCCTGCATGACCGGTTCGTTATCGATGCTTAGGATATTGAATTTATCCGACGCCGTTAACAGCGATAAGGTGGTAATGCCTGTACCGCCGCCCAGTTCGACAACAGTGAGATTATCGGTTGTTTGCGCGGCATACTCCGAGGCGGCAGCGCCCACCAGTCGGCTCATTTTGGTCGCTAAGGGGCAGATTAAGTTAAGCAGTTCGTAATCCTGCCCGATGACGCCGGAGAACATGGCATCGTATGGTGATGTGTCGGTCATTATAGTTTGGCTTGTTGTTTGCGGTCATAGGCGGCCAATTGTTCCGCTGTAGCTTCGGTTTGGAATTTATCTTTCCATTCATTATAAGTCATGCCGTAGACGACTTCCCTGGCCTGCTCATAATCCATCGCTATGCCCCGCTCTAGCGCCTCCGCCATATACCATTTAGCCAGACAGTTCCTGCAAAAATCGGCCAAGATCATTAAATCGATGTTTTGAACGTCGGTGTTTTTTTGTAAATGATTGACTAAACGTCTGAATGCGGCAGCCTCTAATTCTGTTTTTGTGTTTTTATCCACAGATTTGCTCCAAAAATAATCGATATTCTAGCAGAAACAACTATTCAAGCATGTACATTCCGCATCAAAGATTTTACAATGAACAACAGTTAGATTTGCATAACCGCTCGCTTCAAAAATATGAGAATTCATAGTTCATCATTAACTTTCAAGCCTATTGACCTGAACCAGAGAGTTGGCAGGAACAATAGTGCGCAAAATAAAGATAAAAATGGGCTGTCTGTTGTTCAAGATGAGCAAAACAAAAAATCTAATCAAACCTCTTCACCTGAAGAAATTAAAAAAGCACTGAATAATGTTAACTCAGGTATTGATTCGCCAGGCCAAGACAATATTGTTAAACCAACCAACGCACGAACCTTAAGAGCACTTTCCGCCTACACCCAGGAATTCAATGCACCGCTGCAGGATCAACGTGCTCAATTGATAACAGGAATAGATGCTTACGCCTGATCACCCCACTCTCGGCTACTAATGAAACAGCTTTTCGAATTTTTCCCTATACTTTTATTTTTTATCGCGTTTAAGCTTTACGATATTTATGTCGCTACCGCCGTTGTCATCGTGGCGACGATTATTCAGGTCGCTTATGCTTGGTTCAAACACCGCAAGGTTGAAACCATGCAATGGATTACCCTGGGCTTGATTCTAGTTATGGGAGGCGCAACCCTCTATTTACAGGATGAGCAATTTATCAAATGGAAACTATCCATCATAGAGTGGCTGTTTGGCGCAGCCTTTTTGGGTAGCCAGTATGTCGGCAAAAAGCCCTTCATTGAAAAAATGATGTCCGGCAGCTTAACCTTGCCCGCATTGATCTGGAAACGATTAAACACCCTATGGGCCTGCTTTTTTATCAGTGTGGGCTTTATCAACCTTTATGTGATGTACAATTACAACACCGATGATTGGGTTACTTTTAAGACATTTGGCGTACCGGCTTTAATGGTTGTTTTCATTTTGCTGCAAATGATTTTCTTATACAAGCACATCCCTGATACAGAGAAATAAACCGTGTTATACGCCATTATCAGTGAAGATGTAGCCGATAGCCTTGAGAAAAGACTGTCGGTGCGCCCGGCGCATATCAAGCGGCTGCAAGAACTACAGGATGCAGGAAGGTTGGTGTTAGCCGGCCCTCATCCTTCAATTGACAGCGATAATCCAGGGTCGGCCGGTTTTACCGGTAGCCTGGTGGTTGCCGAGTTTGACAGCCTGACAGAGGCACAACAATGGGCGGATGTTGATCCTTATATCGATGCCGGAGTTTACGCCAAAGTTACTGTTAAACCATTTAAAAAGGTCTTTCCACAATGACATCCGAGTTAATTAAACAGTTGTTAAATAATGCCTTTAATCCAGGGCTTTTAGAAATCATTGATAACAGTGCCGCCCATGCCGGACATTCCGGCGCACGTAACGGCGGCGGTCATTATCATGTCATTATTGTTGCTGAAGTTTTTGAAGGTAGATCTTTAGTTCAGCGGCACCAGCTTATCTATAAGGCGCTGGGCGACATGATGAAACAACAAATTCATGCCTTAGGCATTAATGCTCTCTCACCCTCTGAAGAAACCAAAGGAAGATTATAAATGAAAAAATTTATCCCCCTGCTTGTCGTCGGCACAGCATTGATTGCCGGTTGTAATCAAGAAAAAGGCGCCGATACCGGTAGCGCCGCCCCTGCTGCAACCACGATTGATAAAGCCGATGCCGTTGCTGTCGTCAACGGTCAGTATATCGCCAAGTCGACTCTGGAAACGCTGGAAAAAGAAATCGCCGAGCGCAGCCACGGGCAAACTTTCCCTAAAGAAAAGCTGGTTGAAGAACTCGTTCAGCGTGAATTGCTGGTTCAGGACGCGACGCAAAAGCAACTGGACAAGTCACCTGAAGTCATAGCGCAGCTTGAGGCCGCTAAAAAGGCATTATTAACACAAGCCGACCTGCAAAACTTCATCAAAGCCAATCCGGTAACTGATGCAGAAATCAAAGCCGAATACGACAGCAAAGTTGCCGCCGAAAAGGGAACCGAATATAAAGCGCGTCATATTCTGGTTAAAACCGAAGCGGAAGCTAAAAAACTGATTGCTGAATTGGATAAAGGAGCAGATTTTGCCAAATTAGCCAACAAGTATTCATTAGACGCCAAAGAATCACAAAATGGTGGCGATTTAGGCTGGTTTTCTGCCGCGCAAATGGTTGCTCCTTTCTCTGAAGCCGTGGCCGCACTGGAAAAAGGCAAATACACTAAAGAGCCTGTTAAGACCCAGTTTGGCTACCATGTGATTTTAAAAGAAGATTCCCGTGCGTTAACCCCTCCTCCATTGGAAGCGGTTAAGGATCAACTGATGCCTTTCCTGCAACGCAAAAAAGTTCAGGAAATGATAGAAGGATTGCGTAAACAGGCAAAAGTAGAAATTCTGGTGCCGCTGACCGACGAGCAACCAAAAGCTGAAGCGCCTACTCCAGCTACGGAAGGGCAGCCTGCCGCCACGGAACCGGCCCAAACGACTGAAGGCGAAGCTACTGAAAAAGCAGCCGAGGAAAAACCGGCTGAGCCTGCAACAGCAGAACCCGCTAAAGCAACCGAAGAAAAAGCTGCAGAGCCGGCGCCTGCCGCGCCTGCCGAACCTAAAAAATAGTATTGCGCTATGCAAAAAAAGGGCGGTTTATCCGCCCTTTTTTATGTGATTTTTTCCAAATACTGCACTATAAACTGCACGCTGCGGTTTCCCCTGAACTCATTGACATCCAGTTTGTAAGCCGCCTTAATATGCCGCAAACCCAACCAGCTCTCCGGCTTATCCACATAAAAAGCAATCGCATCGATCAGCAAATTGCCGAGCGGTTTCCTCAGTACCAATTTAAGATGCCGTTGCCCGACAATACGAGACTGAATCACATCAAAAAACCCGTCAAACACAGGTTCGGGGAATTCCTGCCCCCAGGTGCCTGCATTTTGCAGTAAATCGGCAAACTCAATAGTCATCTCCTGTTCAGTCAACTCACCGTCGGAATAGATTTTCTGCTCCAGATCGACGGTTGCCAGTCGCTTTCCGACCATTTCATCAAAAGCCAACGCAAAAGGCGGATAATCGTGCATTTTCAAACTCATGCCTGCGGCCATCGCGTGCCCCCCGAATTTACTCAGCAATTTAGGGTGGGCTGCGGCAATATCGCTCAATACATCGCGAATATGAACGCCGGGGATCGAGCGCGCGGAGCCTTTTATCTCGTCTTTTCCGGCAGGCGCAAAGGCGATAACGGGGCGATGCAATTGATCTTTAATCCGCGACGCCAAAATGCCGATGACGCCTTGGTGCCAGTTTGCATCGAACAGGCAGACACCCGCCGGCAAATGATGTTCATCCAGGCGCTTCATCTCGCTTAACAAGGCCATGGCCTCGTTTTTCATCTGTCCTTCAATTTCCCGCCGGTCATTGTTCAGCTCATCGAGTTGTAGCGCCATTTCTTTCGCCAGCGCCGGATCTTCGGTCAGCAGGCATTGAATTCCCAACGACATATCATCCATGCGCCCCGCAGCATTAAGC
>JALNYY010000081.1:0-10870 GCA_023229605.1 Methylobacter sp. | reverse complement strand
CCGGATGGGAGCGTCTGGTGCGTATTCTTAACAAGCCCTGATGCACCAGAACCCGGTTGATTCGATCCATCGCCACCACGTCGGCGACCGTACCCAATGCGACATAATCAAGCAGCTGGGCGAGATTGGGTTCCTGAACCTGACGCCGCTCAAACCAGTTCTGCTCTCTTAACCGGCTCCTTAACGCCATTAACACATAGAACATAACGCCGACGCCGGCCAGCGCTCCGCTAGGGAATTTGTCATCAACCAGATTGGGATTTACGATTGCATCGGCAGCAGGCAGCTCATGCGCCGGTAAATGGTGATCGGTAATCAGGACTTTGATGCCCAGCTCTTTGGCCACCCTAACCCCGTCTATGCTTGATATGCCGTTATCAACGGTAATAATCACATCAGGGTTTTGCAGCTGAACCAGACCGACTATTTCAGGCGTCAAGCCGTAACCGTATTCAAAGCGGTTCGGCACGACAAATGTTACCTGCCCTGCCCCCAGCAATTGCAAGCCCTTGATAGCTACCGCACAGCTGGTTGCGCCGTCGGCATCGAAATCGGCCACAATGCAAATCCGTTGCTGCTCATTGATCGCAGCGATCAAATGACCGACCATCTCTTCCATGCCCGACAGCAGCCAGGGCGACGGAAGTTTTGCCAGCGTCCTGTCCAGTTCCGCTTCAGAAGTTAAGCCCCTGGCTACAAAAATGCGTTCCAATACAGGATGCATTTCGCCCAATTTAGCGCGTTTTTTCGGGACCGGACGGGTAACGATGGTTTTTTTGACACCTTGATAATACATGGGTTTCCAATAAAAAAGCCGACAGAGTCGGCTTTGCATTACTTCGCTAGTTCCCAAGCTCCAGCTTGGGAATTCGGTTTTGGAAGCTCTAGCTTCCCGTCTCGCGAAGCTGGAGCTTCGTCTACTGGGTTCCCAAGCTGGCGCTTGGGAACCCGCGTAAGATACTGCCAAACCTTAAGGCTAGTCATGGCTTACCACCCTTTTGGCATTTCGCCACGAGTGGCGTCCATCCCCATAGCGTTTCCTACTATTGCGCAAGTTTCGTTATCTACTTTTCTGACGCAATATTTTTGCAAGAAGTTTAATTGCGTCATTTTTTGACCATCTATGACAATGTTATGCGGGTCTTCGACCTTAGGCACCTCATCTTTAGGCGTCTCATCCTTACTGCAAGCTGTAAGCAGAACAGTTGTGAGTAAAGCTATTGTGCGTATATTTTTCATTACCTTTCCAAAACCTGGACGCATCACCATGATGTGACTTTCATGCTGCATCATAAAACTGGATTACAAACAATCCAAAATAGCCCGCTTAACCGCATCCAAACTAGCTTCAATCGTGACCGGATGAGCGGCGGCGCATTGCGAGATAGCGGTATCGGGATCTTTCAAGCCGTTACCGGTCAATGTACAGACAATCTTCGTGCCTTCGGGGATTTTTCCTGAGCCGATGTCCTGCAAGGCCCCGGCTAATGACGTTGCCGAGGCCGGTTCGCAAAAGATGCCCTCATACTGGGACAGCATTTTTTGCGCGGCTAAAATCTGCTCATCGGTAAACTTGTCAAACCAGCCGCCGGATTCTTTTTGCGCGGCCCAGGCAAAATCCCAGGATTGCGGATGGCCGATGCGTATCGCTGTAGCGATGGTTTCCGGCTCGTCAATCATATGTCCGGCTACGAACGGCGCGGCTCCGGCAGCCTGGTAACCGCACATGACCGGGCGAGTGCTGCACACACGGCTGGCGGCATATTCGCAATAGCCTTTCCAGTAAGCGGTAATATTTCCGGCATTGCCGACAGGCAGGCAGTGATAGTCGGGCGCGAAACCGAGGGCGTCGACGATTTCAAAGGCGGCGGTTTTTTGCCCGTCTATCCTGAACGGATTGATCGAGTTCACGATGGTGACCGGCGCATGCTCGGCTACTTCTTTCACCAGCGACATGCCTTTATCGAAGTTGCCGTTGATCTGGATAATTTCAGCGCCGTACATTAGGGTTTGCGCCAGCTTGCCCTGAGCGATTTTGCCGTCGGGTATCAACACGAAGGCTTTGATCCCGGCACGCGCCGCGTAAGCTGCTGCAGCGGCCGAGGTGTTGCCGGTTGAGGCGCAGATGATGGCTTGGCTGCCGTCTTCCACGGCTTTAGTGACCGCCATGGTCATGCCGCGGTCTTTGAATGAACCGGTCGGGTTCAGGCCTTCAAACTTGACGTAGATATCAACGTCCTTGCCGATCAATCTAGGAATGTTCTGCAATTGAATCAACGGCGTATTGCCTTCGTTCAAACTGATTATACGGGTGCTTGCGCTGACCGGCAGGCGGTCTCTGTAGCGTTCAATCAGGCCGGTGTAGTGTTTTTGCGTAGACATGTTTTTTATTTATCCCAAAGTTTCCAGACGTATGCGGTTGACTTTACCGGTAACGGTGTTTAACGCTTCAATTTCAGCGATAGCCGCGTTCATTTCTTTTTCCAGCGTGATCTGCGTCAGCATGATAATCGGCACCGAAGTTTCATTGTTCGGCGGCACTTTCTGGCTGATCGCTTCAATGCTGATTTGGTGGTCGGCCAGAATGCGGGTCACTTCGGCCAAAACGCCCGGCTTGTCTTCCGCATTAAGCCGCAAATAATAAGCGGTCCTGAACATGTCCGCAGGCAATACCGGAATGTCCGCTAAAGCATTGGCTTGAAACGCCAGATGCGGCACGCGGTTTTCCGGGTCGCTGGTTAAGGCCCTGACCACGTCGATCACATCGGCGACTACTGAAGATGCGGTAGGCTCGGCTCCGGCTCCGGCTCCGTAATAAAGCGTAGCGCCGACCGCATCGCCTTTAACCAAAACGGCATTCATCACGCCGTCTACGTTGGCAATAAGACGACGCTCGGGAATCAGCGTCGGATGCACTCGTAATTCGATGCCTTCCGGCGTTTTGCGGGCGATGCCTAAATGCTTGATTCGGTAACCCAGCTGTTCCGCGTATTCGACATCGGTACGGGTAATTTTGGTAATGCCCTCGGTATAAACCTTGTCGAACTGCAAAGGTATGCCGAAAGCGATGGAAGCCAGGATGGTTAATTTATGACCGGCATCTATGCCTTCCACATCAAAGGTGGGATCGGCTTCAGCGTAACCCAGGGCTTGCGCTTCGGCCAACACGTCGGCAAAATCGCGGCCTTTATCGCGCATTTCGGTCAGGATGAAATTACCGGTGCCGTTGATGATGCCCGCCAACCACTCGATCTGGTTGCCGCTTAAGCCTTCGCGTATGGCTTTGATAATCGGAATACCGCCGGCAACAGCAGCTTCAAACGCAACGATCACGCCTTTTTCGCTGGCTTTGGCAAAAATTTCGTTGCCGTGCAAAGCAATCAGCGACTTGTTGGCGGTCACGACATGCTTGCCGTTTTCTATGGCTTTCAACACCATGTCTTTGACCGGCCCCGCTCCGCCGATCAATTCCAGGATAATTTCAATTTCGGGATCATTGATGATTTCATAAGGATCGGTGGTTAAGGCGATGCCTTGGGTATCGCAAATACGCGGCTTGTTTAAATCCTTGGCCGAGGCGCGGGTGATAATGATTTCACGCCCTGCCCTGCGGGCGATTTCCGCCGCATTCCGCTTCAACACATTGACGGTGCCGCCGCCGACAGTACCTAATCCTAATACACCTACTTTTACCGGTTTCAAATCAAACTCCAGTTAAAAAATTATTATATGAGCTTGTCTTTCTTCATCATATTGCGTATGCCGCGAACCGCTTGGCGCGTCCGGTGTTCATTCTCGATCAGGCCGAAGCGGACATGATCGTCGCCATGCTGCCCGAAACCGATGCCCGGCGAAACCGCTACTTTGGCTTCCGCCAGCAGTTTTTTGGAAAATTCCAGCGAACCCATATGTTGGTAGGCTTCGGGAATACGCGCCCAGACAAACATGGTGGCTTTCGGTTTTTCAACCGGCCAGCCTGCCGCCGCCAATCCGTCGCACAGTACGTCGCGTCTTTTCCGGTACATCTCGGCAATTTCAGCCACGCATTCTTGCGGACCCTCAAGCGCTGCAATCGCCGCAATCTGGATCGGCGTAAAGGTGCCGTAATCCAGGTAAGATTTAATGCGCGCCAATGCGGAAACCAGTTCCTTGTTGCCGCACATAAAGCCCACACGCCAGCCGGGCATGTTGTAACTTTTCGACAGCGAAAAAAACTCTACCGCTATGTCTTTTGCGCCTTCGACCTGAAGAATCGACGGCGCTTTGTAGCCGTCGAAAACGATGTCCGCATAAGCAATGTCCTGCACCACCCAGATGTTGTTTTCTTTGGCTATGGCGATAATTTTCTCGAAAAAATCCAGCTCCACGCACTGGCTGGTCGGGTTGCCGGGAAAATTAAGGATCAGCATTTTCGGCTTAGGCCATGAATCGACAATGGCTTTTTGCAGCTCCTCAAAGAAATCGCCGCCAGGAACCATCGGCACATGCCTGAGATCGGCGCCGGCAATCACCACGCCGTAAGGATGTATCGGATAAGCCGGATTGGGCACCAATACCACGTCTCCCGGCCCTAAAGTGGCCAAGGCCAAATGCGCCAAACCTTCTTTTGAGCCTATGGTGACAATGGCTTCGGTGTCGGGGTCCAAATCGACATCAAAGCGGTTTTTATACCAGGTGCAGATGGCTTTTCTTAATCGGGGTATGCCCTTGGATACTGAATAACGATGCGTATCGGGGCGTTTGGCCGACTCAATCAATTTATTGACGATATGATCGGGCGTAGCCTGATCGGGATTGCCCATGCCGAAATCGATAATATCTTCTCCTGCCGCTCGCGCCTTGGCTTTTAAGTCATTAACAATATTAAAAACATACGGAGGTAAACGACTTATTCTATGAAATTGTTCCATTGACAGCTCTTGAAAAACCGGTGTTTAAGTGAAAGTTAAAAAATGTTGTCCAAGGTACTGTTATTAATAAGCTATGTCAAATGGAAACAGTACCCAGGCAGGCTAACGATTCAGGCGCAATACTTGCTCCACGCGCACCAAGTCTTCTTCTGTGTCGACACCGGCGGCCGGTGTTTTATCGACGATCTCCACGCGGACAGCTTCGCCGTGCCACAGTATTCTGAGCTGTTCCAGCGATTCGACCGACTCCAGCAAAGAAGCGCCCCACAGGCAGTAGCGGTTTAAAAAATCAACCGTATAAGCGTACATGCCGATATGCCGAAGATACGGCAGTTTCCCCGAGGGCGAACCGCCTGAGCGAGTGAATGCACCCCTTTCCCACGGAATGGGCGCGCGGCTGAAATAAAGCGCATAACCGTCTTTGTTCAAAACCACTTTGACCGCATTGGGATTGAAAATTTCTTCGGGGTCGTTGATTTTAGCGGCCAGCGTCGCTATGCCTGCCAATTTTTGACCGGCCAACGCCGACGCGGCATCGCGGATATAGGCCGGTGGAATCAGCGGCTCGTCGCCTTGCAGATTAACGATGATTTGATCATCCGTCCAGCCGCAAAGCCTCGCAACCTCGGCAATTCTTTCCGTGCCGCTTTGATGGTCAGCGCGGGTCATCACCGCTTTAATGCCCAAATCAGTAACCGCCTGCAAAATCCGCTCATCATCGGTGGCTACAATAATTTCGTCGGCATCGGCCTCCTTGGCGCGTTCGCAGACATGCGCAATCATCGGTTTGCCGGCAATGTTCAGCAGCGGTTTGCCCGGCAATCGTGTCGACCCGTATCTTGCCGGGATCACGACTTTAAAACGCACGCTCATTTGGATAATGCGTCGATTTCATCGCTGGTTAACTCGCGGGCTTCATCTTCAAGCATAACCGGAATATCGTCGCGAATAGGAAAAGCCATACGGTCGGCTTTGCAGATAAGTTCCTGCTTGGATTTGTCATAAATCAGCGGGCTCTTGCATAAAGGGCACGCCAGAATATCGAGCAGCTTTTTATCTATCATGGTTTTCTCGTAATTGAAGTAAGTGGCAAAACTCGCCTTTCAGGCATTTTACAGCATTTTACAGCATTTTTAAGCAGCCTGTTTTATGCGCGTGCCGGTCCGTCATAATCGACAGAGATTGCCGACTATGGTCAAATAAGATTTGATAAGGATTAGCAACCGCCTGAATACGAGGTTTCCGACATGACTGCGCTACCGCTGTGTTTATATTGCATGACCCAGGCTATCGCGTTGCTTGTTGCCGCGAACGGCGCGCCGGTGCTGATCAACAAAGCACTGGGCAAACGTTGGGCATGGCCGGTGGATAACGGCTTAAAATTGCGTGACGGTCACCGTTTGTTCGGCAGCACCAAGACCTGGCGCGGATTGTGTTCGGCCGTTTTATTTACCGGCCTTGCGGCAATTTTTAGCGGCATAGAACCCTTGACCGGGGCGTTATTCGGCGCGCTGGCAATGACCGGCGATTTAATGGCAAGCCTTATCAAACGCCGGATGGGCTGCGCTGAAAGCAGCCGGGCGCGAGGCCTGGATACGCTGCCGGAATCATTGCTGCCGATATGGCTGTTAAAAGAACCGCTGGCGCTGGGTTTAATCGACATCATCCTGGTAGTGGCGCTGTTCTTCATGATCGAGGAATTGATCTCGCCGATTCTTTACCGGTTGCATATCCGCAAACGGCCTTATTAGACTAACTTCACCCACTAAAACACGTATGCATGAAAAAGGATTGCGGGTACTAACTTACAACATCCACAAAGGTTTTAACGTCGGCAACCGGCGGTTTGTGCTGCACCAGATTCGCGATGCCTTGGCCGCCGCCGACGCCGATTTGATGTTCTTGCAGGAAATGCAGGGCGAACACCGGCAGCATGAGAAAAAAATCGCCGACTGGCCGGTTTTATCCCAACTTGAGTTTCTCGCCGAAAACATCTGGCCTTTCCACGCCTACGGCAAGAATGCGATTTATAATGCCGGTCATCACGGCAACGCCATCTTGAGCAAGTATCCCTTCGAGCGCTGGGAAAACATTAATGTGTCGCCTTTCCCCTGGGCCAGCCGCAGCCTGCTGCATGGCGTTATTCGGCTGCCTAGGAGCAGTCAGGATGTGCATATTGTGTGCATACATTTCGGCTTGATCGGCAAAGAACGCCGTCTGCAAATGAACAAATTATGCGCGCGTATCGACAGCCATGTGCCTCATGATGCTCCGCTGATTATCGCCGGCGATTTTAACGACTGGTTGGGACAGGCTGACCGGCTGTTCCATGATCATTTGGGTTTGCAGGAGATTTTTCGGGAAACCCACGGACGCTATGCGCGAAGCTTTCCGGCCTGGCTGCCTTTTTTACCGATGGACCGTATTTATTACCGCGGCTTAACGCCGGTATCCTGTGAACGGCTGTCCCACGCACCGTGGCATACGCTTTCAGACCATGCGCCATTGACAGCCACGTTTACTTTATGAACAGCGCACAATCCAAACTGACCTTACCCAACCTGCTGACCGGATTCCGTTTTGTGGCGGCCCCGGTGTTGTTGTGGTTGGCATGGCATGGACACGGAATTGCCTTTATGGGCTTGCTGGCGATTGCTTTTCTTACCGACTTGCTGGACGGCATGGCCGCCCGGTTGACCGGCCAAGTTTCGCAGTTCGGTGCCACCCTGGACAGCTGGGCGGATGTCATCACTTACCTGACCATAGCGCTGTGCTGCTGGTGGTTATGGCCTGATGTGGTGAGCCGGGAACTGGTTTATGTAGGCCTGATTGTCGCCAGTTGCCTGGTGCCTGCTCTAGTGGGCATGTTCAAGTTCGGGCGTTTTACCAGCTACCATACCTGGGCGGTCAAAATCGCCGCCGCCGCGATGGGCTTGACCTTGTATGTGCTGTTTTTAGGAGGCCCTGCATGGCCGTTTCGGGTGGCTGCCGTGATCTGCATAATTGCGGCCGTTGAAGAAATCGTAATCACTTGGCTTTTGCCTGAACCTGAATCCAATCTGCGTTCGGTCTGGGATGTGTTGAAGCGTTCCAGAAATGATCGCTAACCACAGCCGCTGCACAAACGAAATGCTTGGCGACGCTAAGCGTAGCAGTTATGAAACTTCTGCGACTGAATAGCCCTCCTCTTGTTTGCTTTATTGACCCTACCCCTTATAATCATTTCTGCTTTCAGGTTCCGGAGGGTTTTTCAGACCCAATGGTTAAACGGGAAGTCGGTAAGGTTTACGCCAAATCCGACGCTGCCCCCGCAACGGTATATAAGTAAAAGTTTCATCGAGACGCCACTGTGTTCACGCATGGGAAGGCGATGATTCAGGCTAACGCCACTTATAAGCCCGGAGACCGGCCCGAGAGTTTAATTCGGTACAGCGGAGGGCTGGCAGCGAAAATGACAGCCCATCTCCTCTCATTTTCTTTAGTCCTCTGTTGTGTAAATCAACTTTCCATGCGCGGGCGGCGCAGAGGACTATCATGCAAAAATTCATCTTCGATACATTATTATTTACGGGTTCCAATGCCCTGTTACATACTCAGGAAACCCCGGAAAATCTTCCCGATATAACTCAGCTTGGTAGCCCAAAAAGGCGTTGCCATGCGTATCAGAAAAAACAAAACGCTAAAATACGCCTAGGCATGGGGGTTCTGTTAAGCCTGAACTGCGCATTGGGTAACGCCGGCGCTCAACCTTTGGAACTTGATGAATTAGTCGTCGAAACCGGGCGGGAAAAAGACCTTATCGGCACAACCGGATCGGCATCCCAGGGTGAAGTAAGCCATGCGCAGTTTGAATATCGTCCGCTTTCCCGCAACGGCGAGCTTATGGAAATGGTGCCCGGCGCAGTGGCTACCCAACACAGCGGTTCCGGCAAGGCTAACCAATATTTCCTGCGCGGTTTCAATCTCGACCACGGCACCGACTTTACGACCTACGTCGACGGCATTCCGATGAACATGCCCAGCCATGCCCACGGACAGGGTTATATGGACATTAACAGCGTCATCCCCGAGTTGGTGAACAAGATTGAATACGGCAAGGGTCCGTATTATGCGGAAATCGGCGATTTTTCATCAGCCGGTTATTCTAAAATGTTCTCGATGAACAAATTGCCTGAAGGCATTTTGAAGTTTACCGGCGGCGAGTTCGGCTATTACCGCACTCTGCTGGCCAATTCCAACAAGATCGGCAGCGGCGACTTGCTTTACGCCGGAGAGTTCAATTTCTACAACGGCGTCTGGCAACAGCCGGAGGATTCGAAAAAATTCAACGGCATGCTGCGCTACAGCCTGGATAAGGGCGACTGGGGTTTATCGGTTAACGGAAAGGGTTATACCAACGGCTGGACGGCAACCAACCAGATCCCTCAAGCCTTGGTCGATAACGGCACGCTCGGCCTGTACGGCTCCATGGCCCCCACTGATGGCGGCAAGACCAACCGCTACAGTTTTTCAACCAATCTATGGAACAAAGGCGACAACTGGAAAAATGACGCCAATATCTATGCGCTGTACTATGACGTGAATTTATTCTCCAATTTTACCGGCTACTTGGACAACCCCGCTAACGGCGATCAGATACACCAGTTTGAACATCGGGTGCAGACCGGCGGCAATATCGAACATACCCGCTACAACAAGCTGTTTGGTTTTGACATGGACAACACCGTGGGTTTTCAGCTTCGTCACGATGAAATCATGGGCCTGGGTTTGGATCACACGGTTAATCGGCAATATCTCAGCACGGTCAGTCACAGCACGGTCAGCGAGACTACGACCGGTATTTATCTGAAGAACCAGACCTATTGGCATGAAAAAGTGCGCACCATTGCCGGTTTGCGGGGCGATTTTATCCATAACGATGTCACTGTGCTCGACACCGCCACGCATGATCCTAATATCAATGCGGCAAACTCGGGCAATACCGGGCAAGCGCTGGTCAGTCCCAAACTAAGTTTGGTCTTCGGCCCCTGGTTCGATACCGAATACTTTGTCAATGGCGGTTTCGGCTATCATTCCAACGACGCGCGCGGCACTACGCTGCAACTTGATCCGAATACCGGTATTGCACTAGGCAGTAGCGCCGCCAGAATCTCGCCTACGGCCTGGTCACGCGGCGCTGAAACCGGCATTCGCAGCAACTTCATCAAAGGCCTGAATAGCACCCTGGCATTATGGTGGCTGGAGAGCGATCAAGAGCTGGTATTTACCGGCGATCAAGGCACGACTGAGGTGAACGGAAAGTCCCATCGATACGGCGTTGAATGGACCAATTACTACAAACCTACAGATTGGTTGACGCTGGATGCCGACTTTTCGTTGACTTCGGCGCGTTATCTGACGACTCCGGTCGGGGAGACCAACAACTATGTCCCAAACTCGGTGGGCAGGGTTATCACAACGGGCGCGACAGTGGTTGCCCCTAACGGTCTGTTCGGCACGATACGTTTGCGTCATTTTGGCGACATGCCGCTGGATCCGTCAGGCACATTCTGGGGCGGGTCTACCAGCGTCGTTAATTTGGGGGCGGGTTACAAGCAGAAAAAATACAAACTGGAAATCGATCTGTTCAATATTTTCGATTCGACCGCCAACGACATTGCCTACGCTTATCAATATGCCTATCCCGCCGGCGCTGCGCCGCAGACGGGGCTTATGAAACACCCGGTCGAACCGAGAATGGTGCGGGCAACCGTCACGGTCAATTTCTAGCGAAAGCCTGATGAAATTTTTGCTTTATCAACATCCCTCCCCTTATAATCATTTCTGCTTTCAGGTTCCAGAGGGTTTTTCAGACCCAATGGTTAAACGGGAAGTCGGTAAGGTTTACGCCAAATCCGACGCTGCCCCCGCAACGGTATATAAGTAAAAGTTTCATCGAGACGCCACTGTGTTCACGCATG
>JALNYY010000080.1 GCA_023229605.1 Methylobacter sp. | reverse complement strand
TCATTCAAACGGCTGATGATCTGCGAGATGAATTCTTCGTGTTTATCTTTTGCTTTAGCAGTCCCCAGGCCCTCTCCCGGTTCAAGCTTATAATCCGCCGAATCTTCTTTTAGCTTCAAGTCCTGCTGACGGATGATAGAAAGGCGGTAATGACTGAGCAGCACGTTGCTCAAGTCGATACCGTCTTCCTCCATAAACGTTTCACGCAGCATCGGACGCAGATTGCGTGCATACAGACTGAGTTTTTCCAAGGCCTTGTCGTCGTAATCGACTATCTGCGACATAAACTCATAAAAGCGTACAAACGTACCCAAATCCTTTTTAAAGATTTCCAAGGCATCTTTCTCTTTTTTGCACTCTTTGAAGCTGTTTTCCGCATTAGCCATCAGCACCGGATCGGCAGTCTTCTTGGTACGCTCAAACATATCCTTGGCTTGTTTATATGCGTCAACGGCTGATTGATACCGTTTTTGCCAACGTTCTACCGCAGGTTTGCAAATATTGGCGATTGCCGCGTTACTTTTGCTTTTTACTAAAAACGCCTCGCAAAACTGTTCGACTTCCTGCCAGGTAAAAATACCGGCGGCGCGCAGCTTGTCGTATAAATCAAAGATTAAATCCGGGTCAGACACATCGGCCAGTTCGGCAGTTTGGTAATAGGGCTGAAAGGCATTGAGTATATCTTCCGGCTCATTGAAAAAATCTAACACAAAAGTGCCCGTTTCCGCTTTGCCGGGATAAGTACGGTTCAGCCGCGACAGGGTTTGCACACACTCTACGCCGCCGAGCTTTTTATCCACATACATGGCGCAAAGCTTGGGCTGGTCAAAACCGGTCTGGAATTTGTTGGCGACAATCATCACTTGGTAATCGTCAGAATCAAAGGCTTTGCGCAGTTCACGGCCTTTAAGGTTCGGGTTCATAGTGCTTTCAGTAAATTTCTCGCCGATCAGTCCCTCAGCGTTCGGGTCTTTATCGCTAAACTCCACCTCGCCGGAGAAAGCGACCATCGCATGAATGTTTTGGTAGCCCCGGGCTTTAATGTATCGATCAAACCCCAGTTTGTAGCGCACCGCTTCTTTACGCGAGCTGGTGACCACCATAGCCTTGGCTTGGCCGCCTAACAGGCCCGCCACGTTGGCTTTAAAATGCTCAACAATCACCTGCACTTTTTGCGAGATATTGTAATCATGCAGGCGCACCCATTGATTGAGCTTTACCCTGGCTTTTTTACTTTCAACTTCCTGGTCGGCACTCTGAATCTTTAACGCCAGGTTATAGGCGACTTTATAGTTGGTGTAGTTTTTTAACACATCCAGAATAAAGCCTTCTTCAATGGCTTGGCGCATGCTATAGACATGGTAGGCTTCGGGCAGATTGGTTTTTGACGGCGCTATCTCAGGCTTGGGCAGGCGTCCAAACAATTCCAGCGTCTTGGTTTTCGGAGTGGCGGTAAAAGCCAGATAACTAACATTAGAAGAAGCGCGGCGTGAGGCGATAGCGGCATCCAGAATGTCTTCGGTGGTCAGCTCTTCGTCATCGCTGCCTTGCGCATCAATCATCAGCACTTCTTTTAACTGGCGCGCAGTCGAGCCGGTTTGTGACGAATGCGCTTCATCGGCAATAATCGCATAACGCCGCTCTTTTAAGCTGACGCTGTTCTCAATGGCTCTTAAGACATACGGAAAGGTTTGAATGGTGACGATAATAATCGGCTGCGCGTTATTCAGCGCGGCGGCCAGCTTTTCCGATTTTGACCCGTCGCCTTCTTTATTGTTGATGCGGCCTACCGCTCCGTCCACATGCTCAAACTGGTAGATGGTATCTTGCAACTGGTCATCCAATACCGTCCGGTCGGTCACGATAATCACCGAATCGAATTGTTTATTGCCGTTTTGATCGTAGATTGACGATAACTGATGCGCCGCCCAGGCAATCGAATTGGATTTGCCCGAGCCCGCGCTGTGTTGTATCAGGTATTTATGGCCGGGGCCTTCGCTACGCGCGGCCTCCACCAGCTTGGTGACGACATCCCATTGGTGATAACGCGGAAAGATCAGCGCTTCTTTCTTGTACTTGCGCCCCTCCCAGTCTTCTTTTTCCTCAATCTGCAAATGCACAAAGCGGGCGAGAATATTGAGCAGGTTATCCGGCAGCAATACCTCGTTCCATAAATAATCCGTGGCGTATCGGTTAACATCGTCCGGCACATCGTTACCCGCAGCGCCTTCTTTAGTGCCTTTGTTAAACGGCAAAAAGAAGGTGTCATCGCCTTCCAACCGGGTCGCCATATACACTTCATATTGGCTGACCGCAAAATGCACCAGCGCCCCGCGTTTAAAGGTTAATAAGGGTTCCGGCTTTTTGGTGACCGGATCTACCGGATGGCGGGTGGTTTTATATTGCTTGATCGCATTATGCACCGCCTGCTTGAATTCCGACTTCAGCTCCAAGGTCGCCACCGGCAAGCCATTGACAAACAGCACCAGATCGATACGCCAGGCTTTGGCTTTTGAGCCCGTTTCAGCCAAGTGCGCTTCCGTAGCCCACGGGCTATAGACCAATTCGGGCACGACCCGGCAACGGTTTTTTTGGTAACGCGCCAAGGTCTCCGGGTTTAAATCATGTTCCGGTTTAAACTGGCACAAACTAAAGCGGGCGCCGCGGTCGCGCAGTTCATGGCGCAACACGCCCAAGGTTCCGAAAGTGCGCATTTCTTTATTGGGGGCATTCGGGTCGGCTTTATTCAGCTGGGTGGCGACGCGCTGCAAAAACGATTCTTCGGGATTTTTCGGATACAGCGCGCAGAATTTTTGCCAGTGCGCATCCTGAGTCTCCTGCACAAAACCCAACAAGTCTTCCGGGTACAAAGCCAGTTCACGGTTGTAGTTTTCCGATTTGCCCAATAGCCAGCCGTTGGCGACCAAATGCTTGATCATGTCATTCTGAAAAGGTAGCTCGTTGGCTTTACTGCTCATATTATTCCATATCGTTTTTGGGCTTTCCGTTTAAGGCGGGACAGTTTAAGGTTAAGCCGTTCGTGGTGAGCTTGTCGAACCATGATCGGCTTAACCGCCCACCCTTCGACAAGCTCAGGACGAACGGTTAAGCCTTACGTGTGTCCCGCCTTAAACGGGAAGCCCGTTTTTGCATCGAAAGTAATACACCCCATTACTTCGGTTTGGCCGCCTCATAAAAAAGCCTAACCAACGGCGCATAGCGGCCATGCTTCATTGCATGTTCCATCGCAGCGTAATACATCGCCCTATTCCCACCATCAAATACCGGCGGCATTAACCGGGCATTCAAGCACTGCGCCATCACCAAAGCGCGTCCCACACGGCCATTACCGTCACCAAACGGATGGATTAAAATAAAATAAGCATGGGCTTTGGCAATGGCTTCCAGCGTAGCGGACTTAGCCTCTTTATAAACCCATCGAACCATTTCCTCCTCAATATCTTCCGGCCCGGTGGTTTGCACGCCTTCCAACTGCCCCATCACGCGAATCTTGGTGGAAAAAAAACCTGCATTATCATAAATGCCCCGCATAAAATCGGCATGCAAGGTCTTGATGCTCTCTACAGTGATCGGCATCGGCTCGCCATGCTCGACAATTTTCTGCCAAAGCTGCTTATGCGTAATAAAAGCATTAAAACCTTCAAGAAAAGTCTGCCTGTCCATATTCTTAGGCACGTTCTTCCCATCAATAATATTATCGAAATCCGCCTTCGCCATGTCGGTTTCAATTTCAATCGTGCCGTAACTCAAACGGCGTAGAAACGGCAGAAACAGCGCCTTGTTGTGAGGCATATCGTCCGGCAACAAAACGGCTTCAAAGCTTTGTTTGGGGGCATCCCACTCAGGAATCAAAAAATGCCGGCAATACAAAACATCTATATCCAGACGGCACTTGGCTGAAATTGACTCAGGCTTCTGCCGCCAGTTGAGAAGCGTTCTCCTTGAAACGCCAATCGCTTCCGCAAGCTTTGTCGAATAAACCAACGCCGATTGAAGCTGATCGAGCTTATCTACGGTACTGATGTTATTGTATTTCATAAAAATTATTCTTGTTGCCCTTGGTTTTTAGCTAGGGTAACAAAGACGGGAAACACATTCAACAAAAACCAATCAATTTCCCACTACGGGTTCTCATGCCTCTCTAAGCGAATGCTCCGTAACAGAGGAAGATAGGACCTCCTGTGCGGCGTACTTTTATAACAAAGCCAATGCCTTTTGCCATTCCAAAATCAACTGTTCCATAATGGCATAATGCTTTTTAGTGACAACCGCTTGCACGATGCCGTCGTTAATCTCCAGGTAATCATGCACCAGCACATTGCGAAAACCGACCATCTTTAACAACGCCTGATGTTGCTTAAAACTCAAATCGCCGCGACTTTTTAACTCGTCTAACGCTTCGCGTGATTGACTGACGGATAAGTTATATTTTTGCTGAACAAAATAACGCGCCATGCCGATAAACGATTCAATATAAACCTGCAACGCCCGCTGTATCGCCAGGAAATCGCGCTCTGTCCAGGTATCGGTATTTTCAAGACTATATTCGTCCAAGATACGCAACATTCTTCGTTGATGCCGAAACAATGCCTGCTCATAGGCAATATCTCTCATAATCCTTCTCCCATTTTGACAAAATGCTTTGTTCAACCCGTTTAACGTGCGGCACGTTGCGGTCAAACCATTTAACCGCCGACATCAAAATGCTGTATTGCAAATAAACCGGCGCAGTTTCCAAATCAATCACGCTGACTTGATTATAAAGTTTTAATTCGCGCTCGATAGCGGCTTCCAGCAATTGCGGACGCAAAAGCCGGGTACTTAAATCCGTTTCGTAACCGCTGAATAAAACGGCAATATCCCAATCGCTATGCTCATGCGCGGTTTGTTTTGCGCGTGAGCCGTAAAGATAAATCGCATCGACTTGGGCGTGATGCTGAATAACACGCGTGATGTTTTCAGCCATTGAGCCGGTTTCGTTAGACATTGGGAGCTTGCCAGTTTCTGACGTCGATTTTGCCGGTGACGGCGGCGGATATTAGGGCGGTGCGGCGTTCATTGAGAAGACTTTTTGATATTAAAGCTTTTGATATTACATTGTCGATTTCATTAATTTTCACATTCAACACCATCAAAATATTCGACTGCTCATCCAAAGAAGGCATGGGTATTTTTAGATTTTTTATAGCAGCCATATTTAAAAATGGTTGAACATTGGAGTTCGCAATTAACATTAAATCTTCATGCATCAACTGGATACATAGAACAAGAAACTCAGCTATATATTTATTAGAATCAACAGTTATCTTGCAACTACCTGTTGTTGATAAAATGGCCTCAGGTATTGATTCTGGAAGTATGCATGAGTTACCTATAGTTCCAACTTTAGAAAATAAAACATCTCCAGAATGTACCGCATGTCTTTTTAGTTGGTTGAACTTTACCTGCCGCATAAATTTAAGGTTTTCACTTGAAAATCCGACATTCGTTATGTTGACAGTTCTTATGACTGGAACACCTTCATCTACATAATCCTTATCAGTGTTTACACTAGAACCAAAAGGCCCATCAACCATAGAATCTTTTTCTGGGGATACTACATGTTTAATGCAACAGATTATCCAATGCTCCGGCACTTCACCCAACCACTCACCCCCCGAGTCGCGCATCGGGGCATTGGGATTTAAACCTTTGGTCACGGCATGGCTGATGACTGCCTGGCGTTTTTCTTTGAGCAGCTTGATCAGCTGTTGTTGTTTTCCGATCAGGGTGTCGATTTTGGCGGTTTCGTAGTCGAGGAAGTTGACTATTTTTTCAAGCTCACTATTGCTTGTACAGCCGATCTTTATTCCACCCACTGTGTCAGTGTTAAGATTAAGCTGTGTTCCAAATTTCCCTAACCCTTTATAAGCTTGCTCACCAGCAAACACGTAAAATAGAAACTTACTTGGAATTTTAAGATCTGGAAAATATACAAAGCCATCGTGAATACAAGCTTTCATACCTGCTATACACGGCTTACCTACGGTTCCGGCAATACTAAGAAAAAGCGATTCTGGCTCTAGCTTTACACTTAACGAGCTACCCAGCGTTGATAATCTTTGTGGCGCTTGAGTTAAATACACATCGGATGCAGTGACATCTGAAATTCTTGTCCATGCATACTCGCCTTCATCGTCAAAATATTTGGCATCATCAATTGGTCGAGGTGAAGCACCACGCTTAACTGAACTTAAATGTTTAATCTGTATCACGTCCCAATGACTAGGAACGCTGCCTAACCATTCTTCCCCGGAATCCTTATATTCATCATAAGCCCGATATTTCATAACTCACCGCCCAATTCATTTTCCAGCTCTTCAATACTGGGCAACTTCGATTGCAGGTTTTCGGGCAGTGCTTGCGTCAATTGATATTCCGAGACGCCGATGGGCTTTTGAATATCGCTCAAGGCATACTCTGCAACCAGCCGATCCTTATTTTTACAGAGCAGAATACCGATGGTGGGATGATCCGCCTCTTTACGTAACTGCTCGTCAATGGCTTTGATGTAAAAATTAAGCTTGCCTGCGTGTTCCGGCTCAAAATCGCCTATTTTCAGCTCTATCACCACATGGCAATGCAACTGGGTGTGGTAAAAGAGCAAGTCGATAAAAAATTCGCGCTCGCCGACCTGAACCGGATATTGTTTGCCCATATAGGCAAAGCCGGCCCCCAACTCTAATAAGAAATGGGTGATATGTTCGATCAAGCCTTGTTCCAATTCCCGTTCGCTGTGTTTTTTACTCAGGGTCAGAAAATCGAAAATATAGGGATCTTTTAAGGTTTGTTGGGCGAGGTCTGATTGCGGCGTGGGCAAGGTTGCGCTGAAGTTATTAATCGCTTTGCCTTCCCTCCGCCATAAACCGCTGTCAATTTGATGCGTTAATACGCTACGGCTCCAGCCGTTTTCCAGGGTGTTTTGTACGTAATAAAGCGCTTCTTCAATATTTTGACAGCAGGATATGATCTTTAAATTGTGTCCCCAAGGGATTTGGGTCAATTGGCCAACAAGCTGTTGGCTAATTGCTTTTTCTTGACTATAAAACACAACCCATTGGCGTATGTATTTAATATTGCTAAAAGAAAAGCCTTTCATATCAGGAAATTCCGCCATTAAGTCCCTGCTTAACTGCTTTAAAAAGCCATCGCCCCAGCTTGATTGCGCTTGCCTGAGGACAATCTCTTCCCCTAACTCCCAATAGAATTGCAACAGCGTGGTATTGACCTTAACTGCGGCTTTAATTTGGGTTTGCAATACCTTTTCCTTGAGGTTTTTTAGCCAGCTTTTGTATTCACTGTTTTGTAATAAGCTGAGGTTGGGCGGCATCACGAATGCACCTCTTGCAGCAGCTTCATAATCTCCGCACTGACCGCATCCAAGTCCGCATCGATCTCGGCCAAATCCCTCGGCGGCTGATACTGGTAAAAATGCCGGTTAAACGGTATTTCGTAGCCGACGATGCCGATTTCCTGATCCTTGTCGTCTCTTTTGCTCGCGTCTATCCAGGCGTCGGGGACGTGGGGCTGCACTTCTTTGAGAAAGTAGGCTTCGTTAATCGCGTTAACGGATTTTGTGGGATCGAGGGCGACGTTTTCATTATCGCGCAGCTCGCTATCGGCTTGGTATTCCAGCACTTGGCCGTCCACTGCAAACAAGCCGTATAGCGGATTGGCGCTACCCCTGTGGATTTTCTTGATGACTTTTTCGGCAGCCGGGTTTTTCCAGCTCACGGCATCCTTGATTTGTTTTTTCTCTTTCGCGTCCAAGCTAAGGGCTTGTTGTTTGCACGCGGCTTTTATTGCCTGTTCAAAGCCGTTCATGTCATCGTGCTGCGCTGTGCCGATGGCTGTTTGCAATTGCCGGGCTTTGAGCAGAATTTGTTTTTGTTCCAGCCATAGTCTGCGGTCGAGCAGGTCTTTGATCTGCTTTTCTTTTAGGTCGCTGAAATGGCTTTTTAGGTAGGCGCGAATCTCGATGGCTTGCTCGGCTAAATCGCCATAAGACGCGCAGCTTTCATCATCCGACCAGCTTGCAGCGTATTCGTTATAGACCCGCTTCATGACCGCGTTTAATGCGCCGGGAGCAAAACGGCATTCTTCAATGCGCTCGTCGCTGAACTGGTAGGATTCGCGCAACGGGCGCTCAATGGTGATGCGGCGGTAGCCGAATTCATAGGTGTTGAAGATTTTGCAGGCAAAGGTTTTTTGCGTCTCAGCCTTTGGGTTGGCGGACTGGCGGCCGCGATTGCTTTTTTGTTCGGCGGGTTTGGTCGCTCCCGACATCCTTGTTTCCCGCGACACTTGTACATCCTGTACATCGTCCAATTCCCTCGCATCGACCGCTGCAAAGCTGCCGAAAGTGCGGGTGATGGTGGCGATGTCGGTTTCATCCATGACGTTGCGTTTTGAGCCTAAGGACTTGCGCATTTTGCCGCACAGGTTGACGCCGTTAATCAGCTGGACTTTGCCTTTGCGTTCTGCGGCCTTTTTATTGGACAGCACCCACACATAGGTGGAAATGCCGGTGTTGTAGAACATGTCGGTCGGCAGCGCGACGATGGCTTCCAGTAGGTCGGCCTCTAAAATGTAACGGCGAATTTCGGATTCGCCCGAACCCGCGCCGCCGGTAAACAGCGGCGAGCCGTTAAGAATAATGCCGATACGCGCGCCGCCGTCGGCTGCATCGCGCAACTTGCTGATCAGGTGCAGCAGGAATAACAGCGAGCCGTCGGAAACCCGCGGCAGGCCGGGGCCGAAGCGGCCGTTAAAGCCTTTTAGGGTACGTTCGTCCTTGATGTCCGATTCGATTTTTTTCCAATCGACGCCGAACGGCGGGTTGGACAGCATATAATCGAATTTATCGGCATACAGCTGGTCGTTCGATAAGGTGTTGCCGAGTTTAATGTTTTTGACTTCCTGCCCTTTGATCAGCATATCGGCTTTGCAGATGGCGTAACTCTCGGGATTCAGCTCTTGCCCAAAGCCGCGCATCACCGCTTGCGGGTTCAGCTCATGCACGTATTCCATGCCCGAAGAAAGAAAACCGCCTGTACCGGCGGTCGGGTCGTAGATGGTTCGGATGATGCCCGGTTTGGTCAGGGCGTCGTCATCTTCCATAAATACCAGCGAGGTGGTCAGGCGCACAATATCGCGCGGGGTAAAGTGCTCCCCGGCGGTATCATTCGAGCTTTCAGCAAAACGGCGGATCAGTTCTTCAAACACCAAGCCCATATCGTGATTGGAAATAGCCTTGGGGCTTAAATCGGTCTGCCTCACCTTTTGCACGATTTTGTACAGCAGGTTGGCATCGTTGAGCTGGCCGATAAATTCGGCGAACTTGAAGTGTTCGAAAATCTCGCGGGCATCTTTTGAAAAACCTTGAATATAGGCTTCCAGATTGGCGGCAATGCCCGCTTCGCCGAGTTTGGAAAGATCCATTCTGGAGATGTTGAAAAACGACAGGCCGCCGGTCGCTCTTAACAGCAGTTTTTCCTGGGCTTCTTCGGGCAGGTTCATGGCTTGTACTTTTTCAACCTGAGCCAGCACATTTTCTTTGCTGCCTTCCAATACGCCTTCAAGGCGGCGTAACAAGGTGAATGGCAGGATGATGCGGCCGTACTGGCTTTGTCTAAAATCGCCGCGCAGTAAGTCGGCTAACGACCAGATGTAGGCGGCCAGGTTATTGGTGTTTTGTGTCATGATTGTTCAAAAATGCGTTCGGGCGCTGGTGACTTTACTGGTTTGTGAATGGTTACCTGTTTAGCAACTATTCAGCGCGATGCGTAAAAGCCCTCTCGGCAACTGCTCCCGGCGTTGCCGGGGAATCAGCGTTCATCGAGCATATCCCTGTATTTGCGCGCGACTTTAATAAACTTCCAGAAATCCACTTCCCATAAATGCCGGTGCGAATCCAGAAAATAGTCCTGCCCCAGATCCGGGTCGTCTTCCTGCTTGGCCTTGATGAATTGGTCGAAACCTTTGCTTTTATCGGCGTATGCCTTGATATAGCTTCTGACGAACTGACCCTGCAATCTCAAACCGTCGCCCAGACCGGCGGCAGCGTTGACAAAACCGAAGAAAAAGATGTTGTCCCAGTTTCTGGGCGCAATGTGTATGAACAGGTCGGGAATGCCCGATTTCCATTGCAGCAGCGCCGGGTCGATAAACGGAAAATCACGGTCATAGCCGGTGGCGTAGATAATCACATCCACTTCGGCGCTGGTGCCGTCGGTGAAATGGACGGTGCTGCCGTCGAAGTAATCAACATCGTCTTTCGGCTGAATATCGCCATGGCCGATATGGTACAAAATCTGGGAGTTCATGATCGGATGCGCGCCATCCAGCGGGTGATCGGGTTTTTTTAATCCGTAATCCACCCCGTCATAACCGGCCAGCTTGAACACCTGATGGATGTAAGCCATCGTCTCTTCCTTGGACTTGAACTTGTTGCCCAGTTGCAGCATCCACTGCGGCGTCGGCTTGCCGCCGATAAATTTCGGGTAATAATGGTAGCCCCGCCGTGTGCTGTGATACACCTCGGTGCCATGATGCACGGCATCCACGGCAATATCGCAGCCGGAGTTGCCCGCGCCGACAACCAGAACCCGTTTGCCTCTGATCTGGTCAGGGGATTTATAATCCATTGAATGAAAGACCTCGCCGCTGAAATGTCCCCGGTACGGCGGGTCGGGATAACGGGCGACCCGTTGCGCGCCGTTGCAGACTGCGACAAACGAATAGTGTTTGCACTCGCCGCTGGACAAGGTCACGTCCCAGCCGTCTCCGGCCGGTTCCAATTTGGTTACCGAGGTATTGAAAATGGCTTTGTCATACACGCCGAAATCTTTGGCATAAGAACGCATATAGGCCAGCATCATCTTGTGGTTCGGGTAAACAGGATAATCGTCCGGCATCGGGTAATCGGGAACCTGGGTGTTGAACTTCGGCGAAATCAAATGCAGCGAAGGGTAGACCCTGCCGCTTTTGCCGTCGCCGTTCCACACGCCGCCCAAATCCGCTTCCGACTCATACAGGTCATAGTCGATTCCGCCGTCGTTCAGCTCCCTGCCCAGGCCTATTCCCAGCGGCCCGCCGCCAATAATGCATAGTTTTATCGGTTTGTTCATGTCTGTTCGGCTCTATATGATTCCTAGTGGGTAACTTTACTCAAGCATGTCGCTTTTTCCATTCGTCCTGAGCTTGTCGAATGGGATGAATGGAAACTTTTATTAGCTGTGTTACGCAGTTATTCGAATTTAGACTACATTAACATTTTTATTATTAAAAGTGTCGCTACAGCGACGATTATTTGAATCGGGTTCCCGCACCCGAAGGCGAGTTACTTTCTTTTGCTTCGCCCCGGCAACTGCTCCTGCGTTCCTCGCTTTTATCGAGGGTCAGCCGGACTTGTGTATAACGATGAGCGCAGCGCGTAGGAACGCGGAAGCTGAATAGTTACGATGCGGTTTTTAAGATTATCAATGCATTCAATACACCTTCAGCCCGCTCTGGAAATCCCCAACTTCAACATCCTGGATCGCAAGGTATTCGGATTCATGCCCAGTATCGCCGCCGCGCCCTTGACGCCGGAAATCTGCCAGCCGGTTACGTCAAGGGTACGCGTTATGTGTTCGCGCTCCACGGCTTCCAAGGTCCGCAACGTGCCGGTAGCGGCCTCGGGACGGGCGCGAGCGGGCTGCAACGGCGCTATTTCCAGCAATGAGCCTTGGGACAGAATCACCGCCCGTTCGATGACGTTCTGCAATTCGCGGACGTTGCCGGGCCACATATATTGCCGTAAATAGTCCAGTCCGGCAGGATCGATGTCGTCAAAACGTTTGCCGAATTTTTTGGCGTATTTGGTCAGGAAAAACCGCGCCAGCAACGGAATATCCGCCGCCCGCTGCCGCAACGCAGGCACTTCGACAGGAAACACATTTAGCCGGTAATACAGGTCGGAACGGAACCGCCCCGAACTAACCTCTTCGGCCAGATTGCGGTTGGTTGCCGCAATCACCCGCACATCGACCCGGATGGTCTCGCTGCCCCCTACCCGTTCGAACTCCTGTTCCTGCAACACCCGCAACAGCTTGGCCTGCGCCGACAGCGACAGTTCGCCAAGCTCGTCCAGAAACAGGCTGCCGCCGTCGGCCAACTCGAAACGGCCTTTGCGCTGCTGGGTCGCGCCGGTGAACGCGCCTTTTTCATGGCCGAACAATTCGCTCTCGATCAGCTCGGCGGGCAGAGCCGCGCAATTGACTTTGACCATGATCGCCGCGCTGCGGTCGCTGAACTCGTGTATCGCGCGGGCCAGCAATTCCTTGCCGGTGCCGGTTTCGCCGAGCAGCAATACCGGCGTATCGGTGCGGGCCACCATCCGCACTTGCTCCATGACGGTCCGCATCAGCTTGGAGCCGCTGACGAAATCGCCGGGATTGTGATCGTCGTTGAGCACTTCCTGCAGATAGCCTTTTTCCTGTTGCAGCCGGTCCAGTTTCTGTTCGGCGAGGCGGCGGTCGTTCACGTCGCGCAGGATGATGGTATAGAGTTTTTGCTCGTGTGCTTCCAGCGGCGAAAAAGTGGCTTCGATCGGAAATTCCTCGCCGTCGGCGCGCCGGGCGCTGAGCCCTTCCGGCGCCCAGGCCTGGTTTTTTGCACCGGCGTTATCGAAAGCGATGAATTGCATGAACAGTTTGCTGCAATGCGGCGCGATAAAGCGCTCGACCGGCTGGCCGATCGCAAAGTCGGCGGCGCAGCGGAAGATTCTGGCCGCCGCCGCATTGAACAGCGTGATGCGGTGTTGCTGGTCGACGGTAACGATGGCGTCCATCGCCGACCCGAGGATCGAGGAAATCCGCTGTTCGCTTTCGCTCAGCGCCTGCATCGTCAGCCGTTGCTCGGTGCGGTCGCGCTGGGTTTCGACGATTGCAACCACTTCGCCCCGCTCATTGCTGATGGTTCCGGCATCGATGACCAGATACAGCCTGCGGCCGTCCGGCATCAGGCACCAGTTTTCGGTATGGCAAATATCGGAGTAGGTGCTGAATAAACTGGCTTGTTCATAAAGATCGGTTACGTTGCCTAGCGTACTGTCAAGCAGCAAATCCGCCAGACACGGGCGTTTTTCGGTATAAAAGCCGCGCCAATGCTGGTCGGTGCCTATCATCTCCCCGGCTTTCAGGCCGGTCAATTGCTCGCAGGCCTTGTTCCAGATCACCACCTGGTGCTTGGCGTTCAACACGAACGTCGATACCGGCATATGCTGCAACAGGTGTTCGGAGGATAGGTTTTGGATCAACGGGTTTGTTTTCATTTCGGATTCACAAATAAAGTCTGCTCTGCCTAGCGGGCGCTCTAGGCCATTCATTTTAGAGCCGGTCGCAGCATGAAGTACAGCGCAGTGCGCCGGAATAAGCCTGTTTTTGCCTGCGCTCAAACAGACTTATCGGCTACAGGACTGGAAAGCGGCGCCGAACGGGTTTACCATTCAACTTGAAGACAGGATGCAGGGGCGTTAATTTAAGCCTCGTTTACACCAATCTCAGGACAGCAGCCGATGAACAACAGGATTATGTGCCGGAGCGCCAAACAATACACAGCCTGTGTAAGCCGATGGTAAGCCTTAAAAAACACAGGCCTGGACTTCCGGTATTTTCTACCGGCGGGAAAGTTGTTTTTATTATCTCCCTGTTCGTACTGATTTCGGTACTGCTGGGCGGCATGATTTTTTGGTACGGCAATATTTTCGACGGCGTGCGCTCCTACGTCAGAGGCGAAGGTTTGTGGGCCAAGGCGCAAAAAGATGCCGTATTCTATCTGGGCAGTTACTCGTATAGTCATTCGGAAACCGATTACAACGCTTATCAGGAAGCCCTAAAGGTCATCAGCGGCGATAAAAATGCCCGCCTGGCATTACTGGAGTCTCCGCCGAACTACGAAGAAGCGAGAAAAGGCTTTCTGCAGGGACAAAACCACCCGGACGACATAGATTCAATGATCGGGTTCTTTTTAACATTCCAACGCATTTCCTATATGCGCGATGCTATCGCTATCTGGCAATCCGCCGATCTAGCCATCGGCGAATTGAAGCGGCTAAGCGAGCAAATTCGGATTGAAGCCGGCGCATCAAATCCCAACACCGAAAAAATAACCGAATTGAGGCAACGCTTGCAGTATCTCAATAAGGAGCTTCAGCAACTGGAAAATCACTTTTCGCTGGTCCTGAGTGCGGGGGCAAGATGGGTTAAACAAACGACATGGCGCGTTACCGTGCTGGTACTGGTCATCTTTACCGGTATCGGGCTATGGGTCAGCCGCCAGATTATCAAAGGGATCTCCAAAGCCGAACAGCAACTGCTTATCAGCGAGTCTAGGTTTCGCAGGCTCAAGGAATCGAATACGATCGGCATTATTGCCTGGCGGATGGACGGCATGGTCGAGGAAGCGAACGACCTGTTTTTAACCATGCTCGGCTATGAGCGGTCGGATATTTCGACCGGCGTCATCAACTGGCGGAATATTACACCGGTTGAATTTCAGCGCCGGGATCAACAAGCCGTCAACGAGCTGTTAACCCATGGCCGCTGCGAGCCCTTCGAGAAGGCCTTGATACATAAACAGGGACATTGGGTACCGGTATATATTGGCGCGGCGATGCTCGACGGCAATCAGGAACAAGGTATTGCCTATGTGATGGACCTGAGCGAACGCAAAAAAGCGAACCAACAATTACAATTGGCGGCAACGGTTTTTGCCTGCAGCAGCGATGGAATCTTGATTGCGGATTCATCGGCGCGCATTGTTTCGGTCAACCACGCGCTTTGCGCCATGACCGGATACGCCGAGAGCGAATTATTGGGTCAGCCTCCGGCCATCCTGCAATCGGGCTATACCTCCGACGAAGAATATAACCGAATGTGGGAGTCGCTGAATAAAACCGGCCAATGGCAGGGCGATATTATTGACCGTATGAAAAACGGCGACTTAATACCGATGAGAGTCAGCATTAACCAGGTAAAAAACACCGACAATAAAATCACGCATTATGTCGCCATCATGTCGGATATTTCCGAACGGAAGGCGAAAGAAGAGCATCTGCGCCATATCGCTCATCATGACCCTTTGACCGGATTGGCTAATCGGGTACTGTTCAACGACCGGCTCGAGCAGGCGATTAAGCTGGCGGCGCGCAACAATAAGAAGTTTGCCGTGTTATTTCTGGACTTGGACAAATTCAAACCGGTTAATGATCTTTTCGGACATAAGGTCGGAGATAAGCTATTGCAGAAGGTTGCCGACAGGCTCACTCGAAGCGTCCGCGAAACCGACACGGTCACCCGGTTGGGCGGCGACGAATTCGTCATGCTGATCGATAATATTACCGATCAGCAAATGGTTGAAAAACTACTTAACCTGATTATCGATGCGACAGGTAAGCCTTATTCTGTTGACGATCACAAGATCGAAATTGGCGTAAGCGCCGGGTTAAGCATTTATCCCGACCATGGAACCGACGCTAAAACGCTGTTGCATCATGCTGATATAGCAATGTATGAAACAAAGGAATCAAAAGAATCATGCTCTGCAAGCTATGAAACTCCAAAATCACCTAGCAATTTAGTCACTGCTTCAAAATCGAATTGATTGATCCGCTCGACCAACGCATCGGCTAACGGCGCATCAATGGCTCTAATTTGCTCGATCACCGCCAGGCTTTGCTCTATATCCAAACTCATTGTCGCCTGCTGTAATTCCGCCAATAGCGCTTCGGGCAGGCGTTTTAAGCGCTGCTCATTAAGCAATTGCCCGGTAGCATTTTGGTCCTTAACCGGCTCATCGTAAATAAAGCGCACGCCTAGATGTTTTGCCATGCAATCGAAAATTTCGGCATCGCGATAGGGCTTGCCGACAATATCGTCGATACCTGAATTTAAAAACTCTTGCCGTTGCTTGGCAAAAATCGACGCGGTAACCGCGACAATTTTCACTTTATCGCCATCGGGCAAAGCGCGAATTCTTTGCGTGGCGGCGATGCCGTCCATAATGGGCATGCGTCTGTCCATCCAAATAAAATGCGGCTGCCAATGCATAAATTGTTCTACGCCTTGTTGGCCGTTCACCGCTTCATGCACTTGAAAACCGACGGATTCCATCAACCTTTTTAATAGCAACCGGTTTTCTAACTGGTCCTCAACAATCAAAACACGATAGTCAGGCTGCCCCGCAACTAATCCCAACACTTGCTTACCATCGAGAACGGTTTTGTTGATAATTTCTGACTGGCCGACCTTGGCAACAGGTAACCTTAAGATAAACGACGACCCTTTATCCAATTCACTGGTAACGGTGACTTGTCCGCCCATTAATTCGGCATATTGTTTGGTAATCCGCAACCCTAACCCGCTGCCTTGTTGATCGGATTCCCTGCCGACCTGCACAAAGGTGTCGAAAACAAACGGCAAGTCCTGTTCGGCAATGCCGATACCGGTATCTTTGATCTCGCAGCTTAATAAGCATTGTTGAGTACCGGGCAAGTCTTCAGCCGTTAAGCGCACGATAACACAGCCTTTTTCTGTGTATTTAATGGCATTACCGATCAAATTGAGCAAAATTTGCCGGAATTTTGCTTCGTCGCTATTAACAAATCGCGGAAAACTGGACGATTGGTCCAGGAACAATTCCAAGCCTTTCGCTTCAGCCCGTTGGTGCATCATGTCGATGGTGTCCCGTATGAGTGCGCCTAAATCGAAATTACCGTTTTCGATAACCATGCGTCCCGCTTCAATTTTCGCCATATCCAACACATCGTTAATCAGTCCCAACAAGTGCTGACCGCTGTTATTGATAATGTTCAGGGTTTCGCGTTGTTCAGGACTCAGACTGCTGTCTTTTTGCATCAACTGCGAAAATCCCAACACGGCATTCATCGGCGTGCGTAATTCATGGCTCATGTTAGCCAAGAATATACTTTTGGCCCGATTCGCCGCTTCGGCTTCATTTTTTGCCGCCAATAACTCCTGTTCCGTTTGCTTACGAATAATAATTTCTTGTTGCAATAAGTTATTGACGGCCTGTAAACGGGTATAACCGAGAATTTCATTTTTTAAAACCAGCGCGGCGTAATTAAAAAACAGCGGCAATTGAATATGCAAATCGCGCATCGCGATATGCAGGCTTTCCATTTTGAACACGCCGATCACCGTCGACCCGACTTTGAGCGGATAAATCCAAGTATACGCATGGGTGAAGGCGGGAGTCAGCATCTGGGTATCGCTAAAATCATGCTCATATTCGCTGGCGTTGCCTGTAGCGAAGGCATCGGCAACACCCTTGTCATTCAGTTGTTGCAGGTGCTTTTTCGCGCCATAAACATCGGTGCAAAAAATATCCGCATCGATTTTGTAATACAGGGTCAGGTTAGCCCCGCCGATCACATCGACTATCGAGCGCAACATTGTGTCAATGACATTTTCCAACCCTGAGGCTTCACTCATTTTACTCATCAACTGCATGACCAGTTGTTGATTGGATTTATCCAAAGCGAGCTTGGTAGCGCGTTGTTTGAGTTTGTTCAACTCGGCAACGGGAATGGTGATTAGTTCATTGTGCATGCAAGCTTTCCAATTTATGCCTGATGGCGGCATGTAAAACGCTTTCGAGATGATCCAAGCTCACGTCGCGCCATTGCACCGGCAAATCCAGCATGTCGCTGATATGTGCGGCATCCTGGCTGAAATCATCTGATTGCGGTGTGCGCAAACATAAGAGATAGCGATGCCGATCATGAAAGATGTCGCGAATAACGCTAATATTCGAGCCGAATGTTTTGGCGACAACGGCATCCCAATTGCGCACCCAGTCATCCAATAAAAAGAACGCGCCTTGAGTCAGCTCTCGATTAAATTCTTCCTCACCTAGCAGCATTTCAATACAATTTTGTCCAGCCGTTCGCAGCGCGTGAGCTTCGCTCAGCATCTTATCCATTCCCGGATGGCAGGCCCCGTAAAAGACAATGGTTTGTTCATCCGCATGCCTGGCTAAACCCGCCTGTAAAGCGCAGGCCAGGCGTTTAAAATCAATATGCAACGAGGCGGGCAAAAAATCCGTAGTCAAGGGCCAGTTATTTTTTGCAATTAAATAACCGACTTCTTTTTGCAAAATGCCGCAGCCGACCAGGCTTAGTGTTGATGTTGACATATACAATTTCAGCCGCAGATCGACAGATAAGGCGAAAGGCACAGGGCTAAAGGCGAAAAAATCCGAGCGTCAACACACCCGCCCTTAGCCTTTCGCCTTTCGCCCCACTGTTGATAATGTCCATCCGCGTAATCCGTGGCCGAACAATTAACATTGCCCAAACTCATAAACGGCATCCAACATCGCCCGAATATTGCGTTCAGGAATTTTGTACGGCATCAGGATCGTGCCGAAAAGGAATTTACCGCCCGCCATACCCGCCGCCAACATGCGTTTCACCTCTTGCCTGATTTCCTGTTCCGACCAATCGATGAGTTTAATGTCATTGATAACGCCGCAGGTCAGGCCGCGGCCGTTGATGATTTGCTTCCCCGCCGCAATATCATCCAAGGGACTTAAATAATAAGTCTCTATGCCGATTTGCGAAATAACGGCTTCAATGACCTGATTAAACCGCGCCCCGCCGCAGTAATAGACGATGCCTTGCAAACCGCCACTTAAGTCTTGCTTCATCCACGGTATGCCGGTGTTGATGATGTATTGCAGCGGCACAAAATCGGTAGAGCCGAACGGGTTGGCGTAGACAATCACATCGACGCCCAATTCCCTCAACGCGGCGATATGGCGCCGGCAAAATAACGAACATTTGGCTAATAACTCATCGCGCACGTCCGGCGGCCCCATGAATAACAGCTCAAACCATTTATCCATGCCCATTAACAATGCGGGCAATGCCATAGCAGCTGTCACATAGCCGCAAATCGGATAACGCCCGCCGACTTCCCGCTTCAGGATTTGCAGACATTTCAATTCTTCGGCAAAAACGGGGTGGTGGATAATATCGTCCGGAATTTCCAGGTTGTGAATATCGTCATAAGACTGGATAACAAAGTGCTCAACATTCGGCGGGCCGTCGGGCGAAAATAAAATCTTTCGACAGCCCAACAATTCCGCTTCTTTGCCCACATAAAACAGGCTCCATACGTTATCGTAACCGTATTTCTCGCGCATTTTCAGCTGCCCTTCGGCAAC
>JALNYY010000079.1 GCA_023229605.1 Methylobacter sp. | reverse complement strand
TATCAGGGTTAATAGCAGTTCAAAACATTCTCCATATTCAGTTATCTTTCTCGGTAAAATCGCTTGCCGATATGTTTTAGTTGAATTACCGGATGACTATTTGAATCTGGCACAGGCGTTGTTAATCGGCTATTTTGACAAATTGGAGAAAGGATAATTCGTGGGGATACCTCAGAGTCCGACCCCATTGATCCCCATTGATTCTTGATTATTGCATTGATTATTGATTCACATAATGGGCTATTGAAATCATCAATTAACAGCTAAGCAGTGTTTCTTAGGTGCGGGAATCGGAAGGTTTGCGGCCAAGAATGAGCAGCGTGCGCACCGGGATGCGAAACCCGCCGTCGGCGTCCCGGGTAATTTCGAGTTCCGATAGCCATTCTGGTGGGACGGCTGCTAATTGATCGTGGATGGTTTGAAAAGCTTCAGTGCCGGAATCGCCCAGTTCGCACCATCGCGCGACCGTCAGACCGCCGGGAATTTCCCAATAGCGGTTTTCGCATGCTTCCACTTCCAGCCCATTCGCCGCGAAAAGCTCCCGCCAGTGCTTCGCCGTATAAGAACGCACATGCGTCGGATCATGGAGCACTTCGATCTTGTGGTTGAGGGCATCGAGAGTAGGGTTCTCGTCACCTTCCATGTCGATAATTGCCAAGTAGCCGCCCGGTTTCGCCAGGCGGGTCATTTCAGCCATGGCTTTGGGAAGGTTGGAGAAATGATGCGCGGCCAGACGGCAAACGACCAGATCGAACGACGCCGATACCAGCGGGATCGATTCCGCGAACGCCTCAACCGTCTCGACGGCAACACCGCGCTCTGCCGCCAGACGGCGCACCTGGGCGAGCATGTTCGGCGCAGGGTCGACAGCGACGATCCGCGAGGCGATCGCCGCGAATCCAAGGCCCGTGTGTCCCGCGCCGCAGGCTAAGTCGCAAACCGAATCGACGCGCGGCAGAAGCGTGTGCAGGCGGTCTAGGGTAGGGCTACCGGTATGGACTTCGCTGCTGGCGTAGCCGGCGGCAAGTGCATTGAAGCGCTGGGGGGAAGATGGATTCATATTCTGGATACTCTGCTGTCTAGTGTAACGTCCCTAACTTTTCTTTAGTGGTAGATCGGGCATGCTGTTTATGCCCGACATCACCCGAATTAAATGTCGGGCAACGAAAAGACGTTGTCCGACCTACCGGACTATTATATTGGGTTTCTCAATATTCACACCATCCATAATTTTCCTGACTTGAGTATCGGTTTTTTTTCCAGCATCACTAAAGGCATCAAGCGAGGACTGAGCTGATGCCAGAATATTTCTGCACAACTCCAACAACACTGGAGTGGGAATAGTGAGTAGGAGAACACCTTTGCGCTGTTCGATCTCATCATTGTCTGGGAGAGATGGATTCGTAACCGAATGAAATGTAAGTTTTGATATGGGATTGCCCATTAGTAGGTGAGAAATACCATCGGTAAATATTTCAGGCATATTGTCAGTGATGACAAGATCAAACTTTGCATCTTCTGTCCGAACTTGAGTGATAGTGGTCATACGTGCTCTCCTGTGCGGATATTGTTGAGCATTTTTTTGTAGTTAGCTGTTTGGCTTGGAAAATTAATAGCAGTTGGATAAGTGTCTTTGAAATTTGATGTTATTACCGTATTGCTGTAACGAGTAATACGATCCATTGAGTCGATAATTTTGGGCATTTCGCTTTCAAAGCTTTCGGCACTGAGCGCGGCAGGAGAAAGGTCTTCCCGCTCCATCAAAAACTTCCCATAGCTTTGAAAACGCACAGACAAAGCAACATCAAAGACACTGCTTAGCTTAATTAATGTAGCTATAGATAGCTTCCCGTAACTAGGATCTTCTATTCGAGCAACGGCAGATTGCCCTTTTAATCCTAATTTTTCAGCCAGTTCCTTCTGTGTCCATCCACGTTGAATGCGAAGATCACGGATTTGATAAGCCAATCCTTGTGTAAGATGCGAACGAACAAAAGCGTCACGGAATTCTTTTTTCTTCAGTCGATTGATTATTGCTTTTAGCATTCTGGATCACCTTCAAGTTTTAGGCATTTAGCTTTGGCGTTGCCATTAATAATTTCTTCGCGGCGACGATTTGATTTTCCACACCAGTTTTCAGGGTTCAATTTATTGCCCTTTTCTGTAGCCCAAATTAGGATGGTGAAATCGTTCTTTTCAGGGCCAAAATAGCCAATTGGCCGCTGTTGTAGTCTGTTTGCAAAAAATCGAATCTCAAAAAAATCACGAAATTCTTTGCATTTTGACATCTTGTGAGCATGTGGCCGCCGCCAGTCCTGACGATTTCTAACTTTAAGATACGCAAGTGCTACTTCCAGCTCCGCCTTTAGTTCTTCTGTACCGGAATCATAGGTTTCTTGTACCTCGTTTTTTCCGCTTGAACTTTCATAGCATTTTATTCTTAACATAAAATATCACATTATTGTGATTAATAATACCATGCTTCTGTAAGTTTATCTTTAAACAAGATTGTAAACATACACACTATGCCACCCTTATGCCTAACAAATAATCATATAGTTCCCGTATATCATCCCTGATTGCCATATTCTAGGCAATAAGCTCTGGAGTTTTCTCGAAATCCTGACTGTATATCTTCCCGTATCGGCGGATTGTAGTTTCTTTTTATTACGTGACAGACGGCTTCCTGCCATTCAACGCTCGCGTTAATATCGATCAGCAAAAGCAATCAGGTCAACAAGCCGGACTTATGCGAATTTCTGGCATGCTCGGCCTTGTTTGCCAATTCATAAGTTCCCTATGCAAATACTTACCTGTAAAATCTGCCGCTTTATTATCATTGGAGCAACAGCAAAATGGGTAGAGCCTATCAAAACCGAAAAGTGTCCATGGCTAAGACGGCAGAAGCCAAGACCAAGGTCTACAGCAAATACGGTCGTGCAATTTATGTGAGCGCCAAGTCGGGGGGCGTTGACCCGTCAGCAAACTTGACCTTGCGCGGCTTGATTGAACGCGCCAAGAAAGACCAGGTTCCTACCCATGTTATTGAAAAAGCCATCGACAAGGCTAAAGGAGCCGGCGGTGAAGATTTCGCGGTTGCTCGCTATGAAGGCTATGGCCCCGGCGGCTGCATGGTGATAGTCGAATGTCTGACCGATAATCCTAACCGTACTTACGGCGATGTACGCCAGTGTTTTGTAAAAACAAAATCCAAAATCGGCACCCCCGGCACGGTCAGCCACATGTTTGACCATGCCGCTATCCTGGCATTTAAACATGACGATGAGGATGCGGTTCTTGAGGCCTTACTTTCGGCCGATGTCGATGTCAGCGATATTGAAAGCGAGGAGGGAAAAATCACCGTGTTCACGCCTCAGGCCGATTACTTCAAAGCCAAGCAAGCTTTAACGGACTTGTTAGGCGAAATCGATTTTGAAGTGGACGAGATTCAATTTCTGCCCAAAGGCGGCAGCCCCATCAGCGGCGATGATGTTGCGCAGTTTGAAAGGTTTTTAGACCTGTGCAACGATCTGGATGACGTGCAGAATGTTTATCATGATGCCGAGTATTAACAGCCGTACCGTCAATCCAAAACATGACGCCGATTAACAGCATCTGTATCTATTGCGGTTCCAGTCCGGGGCGGCTCGATGCCTACGCCTCGGCCGCTGTTGCGCTGGCCGGGTCGCTGGCCAGCCGAAACATCAGGCTGGTTTACGGCGGCGCGAGTATCGGCATCATGGGCATGGTGGCGGACCAGGTATTGAAGCTCGGCGGCCAAGTTGTCGGCGTGATACCGAAGGCCTTGGCGCATAAAGAAGTCGCGCACCATCATCTGACCGAATTGCATGTAACCCAATCGATGCATGAGCGGAAGATGCTGATGGCCGAGCTTGCGGACGGCTTTATCGCACTTCCCGGCGGCATAGGAACGCTTGAGGAATTATTCGAGATTTGGACGTGGGCGCAACTGGGGTTCCACCATAAGCCTTGCGGCCTGCTCAATGTGGCAGGTTATTACGATGCGCTGATCGAGTTTTTAGATCACGTTTTGGCGGAACAATTTGTTAAGGAACAGCACCATGCGATGTTGATGGTGGAGAGCAATCCTGACGCGCTGTTGGAGCGCTTTGTCAGTTATCGGCCTCCTGCCGTAAAACCTTGGCTGGGCAAAGGCGAAACCTGATGGATTACAGATTAGCCGGGCGGGGAAATAAGCCTCGACTAAATCACAGCGACGCGATTAAGATTAATCAGTTGTTGAGCGATGACGCTCAACACGACTTAATTTTATGCGGGAGATAATTATGCATTCCATTCCAGGGAGCTTTAATCATAACTGTTTCAAAGCCGTGATTCTGGCGCTTTCACTGATAGTCACCGGCTGTTCTTTCTCGGATAGTTCCAGGGGTAGTTCCGATAGCTCCGGAAGTATTTCCGACAGCGTGGAAAGTTCACTCGATTCATCAGGTTCTATTTCCAGCAGCAAGTCGAATAGAGACAAGAAATACGAAAACGAAGTGTCGGACTACACGATGGCTTATGTGAAATCCTCCCATGCGGATGCCGATTACGCGGGCTTTCTTAAGGGTTTGAGCGATATTGCGGCCAAGATCGGCATCGTTAACTGGGAGCAGGAGCCAAAAACCTACAGAGGGATCGGTAAAGGCTTGAAGAAAGCCGGGATTGAGGGTGTCGCTTACGAAACCTATAAAAAGAACTTTGCAGGCTTCGATCAACAGCACATGCAAAGCATCCAAAAAGGTTACGAGTCGGACAAATAAGCTATTCGTCTTTTAAGGCTGCAGTTCGAGACATGATGCGCTCGAAATTACATGTGACCGGAGTTCTGGCGGCTTTGGCTATACTGCCGTTTGCCGCTGCGGCCGCTTCTTTTAATTACCTGTATATAGAAGCCGGCGAAGGGAATTCGAGCGGGGGGCATACCGCCATACAATTCGGCGATGAAATTTATCATTATCAACATGTCGATTCCGGCCTGATTCGCCTGTTCAGGCTGGAAAAAAACGAATTTCATTTTATCTACCGGTATTTGCAGAATCGTCCGATGCATGTAAGCCGTATCGAGGTGACCGACGATACCTTCGGTCTGCTTAAAGACCAATTCAAGTGGCAGTTTTTGACGCAGGAAAGGCAGTTCAAACTGCTCGACGATCTGCACAAAGAGCGGATTTTTATCCGGCACTTGTTGCAGAAATCAACAGCCGGTCAGGCCATTATTGACGCCGACGCGGCTTCAGTTTTGCGGTTAAAAGGCGTCGGGCTTTTTTATCCTGAACCGGGCCATAGGCCTCAACTGACAGACAGCAACTTAGCGAAACAACAATCGCTAAGCGTTCAAAGCTTGCGCCAAAAAGTGGAGCAGCGCTATGGCCCGGACTTTTTGCTGCGCCGCCGTGCAATGATCGAAGCGCAAATCAAGGCCTTGGCGCCCAGCCATTGGCCTGCCATCGATTCGGGTCCGGCCGGCGGGAAATTTCCTGCCTCAATCTATTCGTTCACGGAAAGATACTCGGATTATCTGACCGCATTATTTGCGATCAAGGCGCTAATGGATGCGCCGCCGCTGCAAGCCGATGCGCTGTTGCTGACGAATCGGCCGGCCTTCAAAATTTCCGAAGCGGAAAGCCGGGTATTACGGGAATTGCGCAATGACCTGGAAACCCGCCTTGTCAAAGCGGCCGATTCAAACCGGCCGGACTGGGGCTATGCCGTTTTAGTCGATATGGCCCGGTATATCGCGATCGACGCCTCATTGCAGTCCGGCTATTGGTTTTTTATAGACGATTTTGCCGAAAACAGCGAACGGCTCAGGCCGGAGCAGTACCTTGAACATGGCGCCCGGATACGGACTCTGATTGGCGACGCCAGGGCGGCGCTGAATCAAGTCCGGCTGTCGGCAGCGTCCCGCCAACGGTTGGGCGAAGCCGAGTACAGCCAAATCGAAATGTCGGCCAATCGTTATATAGAACTGCTCAACAGCGAACAACAGCATGATTTCCGCTATAACGGAGAAAAAGCCCTGCCTTCAAAAAGCATCGGTTTTCCGGAGGGTCCGGTTCCGAATCTGACACGGGAGCAATTAACCACGGCGCTGTCCGCATTGGATAACATTGAAAACAGCCTGTTTGAAACATTGCAACAAAGCTATCGCTACGATCTGTTTAGCCGAAACTGCGTCACCGAACTGTTTAGATCCATCGACCGGGCTTTGTTAAAACCTTACCGTTCCGCCGATAAACTTGCGGACCTGGACGCTTTAACGATAAAGGAATCCGAACAACGTTTGGGGGGATACGTGGATATACCTTATAACTTCATCCCTTTTATCTCCTACCAATCGGTTCTGGAGCGTTACCATGTGACGCAGAGCCGTGACCTGGATTCTTACCGGGGCCTTGAGTTGGCAAAGCTCACCGCAGGGCAAGACCATCTGGTAACGGCATTGACGGAATCGAATGTTATCAGCAGCCGTTTATACGAGTACAATCCCGACGACGCGTTATTTGTGTTTTTTACCGACGACAATGTGCCGATGAGACCCGTGTTCGGCCTTGTTAACACCGGCGCCGGGATCGGCCAGAGCGTTTATGGTTTGTTCAGCTGGCCCCTGGATTCGGGAAAAAATTTGAAGTCGGGCGCAACCGGTATTTTAATGAGCCTGCCCGAATTGTTTTTTTTCAATATGCGCAAGGGTAGTTACAAGTATTTATCCTTTAATCAATTGACCGATGCGGATTTGCAGGAAGATTGATTTTTTACCTTCTTCCAATCCCGACCCAACGAGAGGAGTACAGATATGAACGATAGATTTTTCGAAAGGGCAGGCGGCCTTGCCATTGTCTCGGTACTTGTCATTGCCTGCCTCAAGATCATATCTCCTTTTCTGGGCGCGATGCTTTGGGGGGCAATCATTGCAATATCGACTTGGCCGCTGTTTGAGCGGCTCCAACGACGACTGAAGGGGCGGCAGGGGTTTTCAGCCTTTATTCTGACGACAGGGCTGATCCTGGTTTTTGTCGTGCCCATTTCCCTGCTGGTTTATTCCTTGACCGAGCATGTCGCTTCCGTGGGCGGACTGATCAAGGATTTGACAACGATGACATTGCCCCAGGCGCCGGCCTGGCTGGTTAATGCGCCGCTGATCGGCCCGAGAATCGATGCATTCTGGCAGCATGCAAGCACGGATATGCCGACGCTTCTGGAGTCTTCTAGGCCCGCCATCAAAGACGGTACGACCTGGCTGCTCAAACAAAGCGGAAGTTTGACGCTATCGCTTTTTGAATTTCTTCTGGCGATCGTGCTGGCGGGTTTCCTGTGCGCTAACGGTGCCGGGGCAAATAAATTACTGGAACGTTTGATTTGCCGGGTCGCAGGGGAGCCGGGCCTTGAATTGATTGCTATCGCGGGCCAAACCATTCGGGCCGTTTCCGTAGGCGTGGTGGGCACGGCATTGATGCAGGCTTTGTTGAGTGTGTTCGGCTTCGCCATAGCAGGCATACCGGGTGCCGGGTTATTGGGGTTGTTCTGTTTTATCCTGGCTATGCTGCAGGTCGGCACGTCCCTGGTCTGGATTCCGGCAGCCGTCTGGCTGTTCTATCATGGCGATACGGGGTGGGCGGCTTTTACCGTAGGTTGGAGTCTCTTTATTAATATAGCGGACAATTTTGTGAAGCCCTACCTGATCAGCCAAGGTAGCGGACTGCCTATTCCCCTGATCTTTCTTGGCGTACTGGGCGGCTTGCTGGCATGGGGGTTTGTCGGCATCTTTGTAGGCGCTACCCTTTTGGTCGTTTGTTTTACGCTGCTGAAAAGCTGGCTGGATCTGGAGCAACCGGTCCGGGCCGTCGATGCCGGCGGCGCTGATCATGACTAAAAAGCTTTGCTTAAAATGCATGTTCCCATTAGCGGCAGCTGTCGGCCGTTATCAAAGAATCAGCATGCTTACCACGCTGAGATAAATCAAGAGGCTGAGCAAATCCTGAATAATCGTGGCGACCGGGCCGCTGCCGTAGGCGGGATCTTTTCCCAGCCTGGACAAAATCGATGGCAGCAAAAGGCCGATACTGGTGGCGACGCAGCTGGCGCAAATCAGGGCCGCCGACACCGCAAACGCAAGCGATGCATTAAACGCAAACCAAATGAACGGAAAAACAATCAGCGCCAATGCGATGCCCAGGTACAAGCCGGTTTTGAACTCTCCCTTCAGCAACTGCGGAATCGGCGTATCACTGAACGAGAGTCCCCGCACAGCGATCGCTTCGGATTGGGTTCCAATGGCATCGGCCAGGTAGACTATACCGGGGATGAAAAATACGACGGCCAAATCAGTCCTCAGCGTGCTTTCAAATGTCGCCATGAGCCCGGTTGCCAACACGCTACCTGCGGTTCCCACGATCAACCAGGGCAACCGGTCCATCACCCGGCGCAGAGGGTCGCCCTCAATGGCGGACAAAGCTTGATCCGAGTTCCGCCATATCCCGACCAATCGATCCATATCCCGGATATGGTCCTCCCGCAATATTTTGAATACTGTGTACGCGGGGACTGCGCCGAGTAGGCGTCCCTGATCGTCCACTACGGGCACGGCGGGTATTTTGTGGGTTAACGCCACCTTGGCGATTTGTTCGGGGTGATCGGCAAGGGTGACGCTGGTGATATCCCTGTTTAGCAGTTCATTTAAGGTCATCCGGGGCATTGCCACCAGGAACTTGGATAAAGGCACCACGCCTTGCAGCCTTTGATGGTCATCGGTGACAAACAGCAATTCAACGGAATCGAAAGCGCCGGGTAAGCTAACCAGCCGCCGGCTTACTTCCGAGACTGTTTCATCCCCTTGAGCGGTCGGTACAGGGCTGTACATGTGGTATTCAGCTCGGTCGTCGGCATCTTTCAATCTCGCGGCGGGCTGTTGGGCAGTGCTGATTTCCGAGGCCATTTTTTCGGCCTTTGCGCGCAACATGACCATCGCATTCGAGACGATGGCCTGGAGTCTATGCGCCACGGGTATTGCCTGTTCCTGCAGGACTTTGCCGACTTCTTTCATAATCTCCGCCATGTCATGCACCTTTTTCTAATATGGATAAGAGGAATCAGCTTTTTACGGATTTTACTGAACGTTATGTTGAAATTTCATCTCTATAAATCAAGTGTTTGCCGATTTATTCAACAACGCCGGAAAATGAAAGTATCTTGCTGCAATCCCGCGAACCTTGAGCAAACAGTGGAAATAATGTTATTCGGACGAATATAGCCGGTCAATAAATATCTTGAACCAGGCAGGCTTAAACAGGAAAATATACAGCAAAACAAGGGAAGAAACAGGGAATGGACTAAAGTCCAGGATCATCATTGCCAGAATTAAAATCAACCATTTTAATTGCCAAAAAAATGATGGTCGGCTCATTTAGTCTCCTTGATGCGTTTTCACGGGAAAATTAAAATCAACATCGACCGTCTAAAGTTAGCCGGTTGAAGTTCTTCGCTGGCGGGATTAGTTCTCCTTGGATTCTAATATTGCCAGATCAAATTTGACTTTACATTAAAATAAACCTGCCGCCCTTTAATCTTTGGGCAGTTAGGCAATTAATGTAAAACTAATCAGTCGTTCTTATCCTCATAAATATTGTCTACGAGTTTTTTAAACCAGGTTGGGCGAAAAATAACAACAAGCAATCCAATCGTACTGGTAATTGGAATAGGCCCAATACTAAAAATCATGAAGACAATAAAGACAATTGCACATTTGATCCTGGCCCAGCTGGAAACTGCATTCATTGTGATTATTCCACTCGCCTGATTTTTTAGATCCCTAACGTCATCTTGTCGGCCAACTTTAATTCGATCCAAACCCGTCAGCCAAATTCGTATTTTGAAACGATATAACGTCTAATTTCGCCGGCGGCAATTGGCCTGTTTAACCTGGAATGCTCACCAAATGGGTGGAACGGATTTCACTCGTTCCAACTGATTTTTGTTAGGTTTAAGCCAGTCGCAACCGTATCAAATCGACCCTTACCTGCCGGCTTACTGATTGAGCATCGGCTAAGAGGGCGGCCGGGACCGTGCAGTCTACGGCGACATCCAGCCCCATTTCACAAAGATCTCCCGTCCCTCGGCAGACTGAAGAAACTCGGCAAACTCCTTAGCTAACGCTTTTCTCTCTGAACGGTTTGTGGCCGCAATGCCGCACGAGCGGTAAATTGTATTTTCCGGTTCGGTATCGATTAGGTCGGCAGAGGCGGGATTCTCTTTTTGCCAAATGGTCCAAATGAGCCAAACATCATAGCTAAGGTCGCTGCTCCAGAGTTTTTTGGCCTCGCCGCCGTTTGGCGCGGCGTAGCCGATATTACGGCGCACGGCATCTACGAGTTTGACATCTCCCGTGCGGCCAACCACGTCCTCCCACATGCCAATCTGCCCTGCGCCTTGAACCACAAGAATCCGAAGGCCGGGTTTTGCAAGATCCTTGATGCCTTTGATGCCTTTCGGATTACCGGGACGGACGAGAATCGCCGAAGGACGCAGGTAAAGCGTGCGGATCGTTGCCGCGTCGACCAGCCCAGGCAGGTCATTCTGAACGAAGTCGGCCATCATATACTCGGAGCCGCTGAAGATCAGGTCGGCGTCTTTCGCTGCTTGATCCTTCCACGTTGGCGTTGGACCGGCGTTGATTTCTACTCTAATCCCCTTCTTGTCCCCGAATACTTTCGCGGCTTCGCGCATAGCCGGAGCAGGGCCGCTTGGACCGTAGGCCCGCAATATTACCGCTGTTTTGTCAGTTGGAGCGGTCTCCTGTGCGCTCGCGGCCGATTGCAACAGGATCGCTAAGAATGTTGAAACAATTATGTTAAAGGTGACTGTGATCGCTTTCTGTTTCATGGTACCCCCCTTTCTCAATGTGCCAGTGTGATGCTGCCTAACAAATGATTATATAGTTTTGTAATCATCCCCGATTGCGACATTCCAGGCAATAAACCTAGACTCCGGCGTTTGCCCGGAATCCTGACTGTATATCTTCCCGTAGCGGATATACAGTTTTCTTTTTATTGTGCGACAGGCCGCTCTTGGCGGAAAGGTTTGCACAGCAGACGTAACTTAGGCTATTTCACTGTCCGACAGATAGCAGCCCGGATCTTCAGCCCAGAAATTCCCGGTGGTTTGCGCGGCCCTGACGCGGGTATTGCCATTGCAGATTTCCTGATAACGGCACCTTGCACAGCGCCCTTCGAGCGGTCTTGGGTGTTGCTTAAGACCTGCCATCAGCGGGTCGCCGGTATCCAGCCATATTTCCGAAAAAGGCCGCTCTTTTACATTGCCCAGTTCATAATGCCACCAGAACGTGTCGGGATGGACATTGCCCAGGTTGTCGATATTGGCGACATTGACGCCGGAGGCATTGCCGCCCCATTGTTCCAGCTTTGCGTTGATATGTTCGACTTTATCGGGGAAATGCCGGGCCACCCATTGCAGGAAATAAACCGCGTCGGCATCGTTATTGCCGGTCACAAACTCACGGTCTTTGCCCGCCTTAAGCCAGTCGTAGCTGGTCTCAAACAACAAATCCATCGCGGTTCTGGTCATCGCAAAATGGGCGTCGTCCTTGCGGTTTTTATTGCCGCGGCCGCCGTAATTCAAATGCGATAAATAGAACTTGTCGATGTTGCGGTCATCCATTAACTGCAACAAGGCCGGGAAATCCTGGGCGTTATCCTGCGTCAACGTAAAACGCAGTCCGACTTTGATGCCTTTTTCCAGGCACAGGCGGATGCCGTGCAGGGCTAGCTCGAATGAGCCTTTAACCCGCCGGAACCGGTCGTGGGTGTCTTTGATGCCGTCCAGGCTGACGCCGATATATTGATAATTAATGGCCGCGATTTCATCGATATTAGCCGCGGAAATTTTGGTGCCGTTGGTGGACAGCGCGACATAAAAGCCCATGTCCTTGGCGCGGCGGGAAATGTCGAAGATGTCGGGATGCAGCAACGGTTCGCCGCCGGACAAGATCAGCACCGGCACTTTGAAGGCTTTCAGGTCGTCCATGACCGTATAGATTTCCGGCGTGCTCAATTCGTTGGGGAAATTGATGTCGGTGGAGGTCGTGTAGCAGTGCTTGCAAGTCAGGTTGCAGCGGCGGATCAGGTTCCAGATAACCACCGGGGCCGCCGGTTTGCGCGCCGGTTTTAAAGGTGTCGGGTCTATCAGTTCCCGCATGTAGTGGCTTAGTCTAAACATAATCAGTAACTACCTCGATAGTTAGAAAAATAGAACACGGATACCAAAAGTAGGCGCCTCTAGGCGACACGGATTTAACGGATAAACACTGATAAACCGGGAATAAAAAAATCCGTTTAAATCCGTCTAATCAGTGGCATCCGTGTTCTATTATGCGCTCGTTCGAAAACCGGTTTTTTTCAGGATTTTTGTGCTGTATAAAACATCGCAACCCAGATTATAGTCGCCGAGCAGATCGGCAATCTGTTGAATCTGTTTATCGACGGCTTCCTGAGTTTTTCCATGCACCATCGCAAACAGGTTGTACGGCCATTCGGGCGGATGCCGGGGACGGTGGTAGCAATGGCTGACGAATTCCAGTTGTCCGACTTTTTGCCCCAGTTCATCGATGAACTCATCAGGAACATTCCAGACGGTCATGCCGTTAAAGCGATAGCCCAGTTTATAGTGGTTGGGCACTGCGCCGATGCGGCGGATGACGCCGCTGTTTTGCATGGCTGTTAGCCTCATCATAACATCATCGGCGGTCAGGCCAAGTTGTTCTGCAATCGTTTGGTAAGGCTGGGGCGTTAACGGCAAGCCGGCTTGGGTTACCTGGATGATTTTACGGTCTGTTTCATCAAGCATGGTCAGGCTTCCAGCTTCAGGTTGACAAAATACTCTCTTTTTTTCGGCATGTTGTAGACGGTCAGCCCCGTTTTTTGTTCTATTGCGCTGATGGTTTGCCGGATTTGTCCGGGCGTTTCGGTTGCAATCACAAACCACATATTCAACTCATAGCTGCGCGCGTAATTATGGGCGACTTCGGGGAAGGCATTGATGATTTCCGCGATTTCATCGTAGCGCTGTTGCGGCGCTTTAACGGCTGCCAGGGTTAATGCGCCGCCCATTTGTTCGGCATTATACAAGGGGCCGAAGCGGGTGAGGGCGCCGTTATCCAACAGCGCTTTTAGACGGGCTATCAGTTCCTGTTCGGTCAGTCCCAAAAGCGCTGCGACTTGCCGATAAGGCGCATCGCAGATCGGAAAGCCGTCTTGCAGCGCATTGATAATTTGTTTGTCTATTTCATCCATCGGCTAAGGCGGGGGTCGGGTTTTGATAAATAGCGCCGCGTTGTTTAAAACAGCGGTTGCTGAACAGGATTTCTTTGTCGAAACCGCTTAAGCCGCAAGCGTCAATAAGCTGCTCCAGTTGGTTCAAGACGGTGGCTCTGTCTTTACCGTGGATCATGCAATACAGGTTATACGGCCATTCCGGCTGCCTGGGGCGTTGGTAACAGAGCGTCACAAACGAAAACCGGCTGATATGGCCACCCAGTTGCTTGATAAGGTTATCCGGCACATTCCAGACGATCATCGCATTGGCGCGGTAACCCAGTTGCCGGTGTTTGACGATAACGCCCATGCGTTTGATCATGCCTTGTTGTTTGAGTCGGGTTAAGCGTTCGATCACTTCGGCCTCGGACATGTCGCAAAGCCGACCGATTTCCAGGTAGGGCCTAGTGCAAACCGGCAGTCCCAGTTGAATATGTTCGAGCAGTTGGCGGTCTTTGACATCAAGCATTATTCAGATCCAGCTTAAAACCCAAATCAATGAAAAAATCATCCAGCATCGGCAGCAGCATGGCCGGGTAGGACGTTTCCTGTTCTATCGAGTCGATAACGGCGCGTAAGTGTTCGGCATCGGCTGCGATGACCACAAACCAGAGGTTAAGCCGGTGTTCGCGCTCATAATTATGATTGACTTCGGAATAAGCGCTGATTTTATCGGCAACGGCCTGGAGGTGCTGTTCAGGCACGGCCATCGCGACCAGCGCGCTGACGCCGATATGATTGGGCGGGATAACCGGGCCTATGCGGCTGATAAGGTTGTTATCGTTCAGCTCGGTAAATGCCGATAGCACATCGGCTTCGGTCACGCCCAGCGTATCGGCGATGTCCTGATAAGGCCGCGCCGATAGGGGGAAGTCGTGCTGATAGTCGTTTAGCAGCTGTTTGTGTAGGTGGGATAGCATATCTTTGATATTAAAAAATGACACCCGGTTGGCATTGGGTTCAGGACGCCATAAATCATGGTGTTTAGAATAATAATGTTCAAAGCTAGCTTTGAACTCCAATATTTACGTTTTCTGGAGTCCAAAGCTCGCTTTGGACGTTTTAAATTTAGCTTCGCAATTTAATAATGCGAGTAGTTACTTTAAAAATCCGTTTAATCAGTGTCATTAAAATGTTTGGTTTCATAAACCGATTTTATGCGCGCGCGAGCTAAAGAAAATGCCGTTAGGCTTATTAGCGGGCAGACGGGCGATTTCCTGCAAGGTGTCCGTGTCGTAAACCACCACTTGGTTATCATCCCTTACCGCAACCCAGACTTGTTCGCCGCGCGGGGTGAATTCCATATGCAGCACGGCTTTTCCCGGCGACAAGGTTTTGTGCAGGGACAGGTCTTTGACATCGATAATCTGTAATTGGTTATTATCGGGGAAGGCGAAGTTAACCCAGACTTGCCGCCCGTCGGGCCTTGCCATTACAAAAACCGGCTGTCCGGCAACGGCTATGGTGTCGTGCAGCTTCCAGGTGTTCTTGTCGATGACCAGGACTTTGTGTTGGCCTATCGCGGGCGCAAACACGTAGTCCCCGGCTACCGCCCAGCCTTCGAGATGCGGCATTTTATAAACGGGCAGTTTTTCATCGTCTTTGCCGTAGTCGGGCAATATACGTTTGACCCCGGCATCAAGATTCCATAAATCCAGCAGCGCCAGTCCGGGTTCGCCGAACAAACCGGCGATATAGTAATGGCCATCCGGCGATATTAACGCGTCGTAAGGCTGTTTGCCGATGTCCTTGAATTTTTTAATGGCAGGCGCTTTGGGATTTTTAAAGTCAGCCATCCAGATTTCACCGGCATCGAACAGGCTGAAGACAAAGCGCTGTCCGGGCGCATCGACCAGGCCGACCACTTTGGAGCGCAGTCCGTCGCCATAGTTGGAAGGAATATCGGAAACCAGTTCCAGCGTGTCTGCTGAAAAAACTTTAACGCCGCCCGGCGTGTAGTTGGATACGGCGATTAGTTTGCCGTCCTGGGAAATCGCCCCGCCGATGCTGTTGCCGGCCTGGATGATGCGCTTGTCGATTGCATCTTTGAGTATGTCGATTTTGGTCAAGCCGCCGTCCCGGCCGAACACATAGGCGTAACGCTGGTCGCGGGAGAAAACCACCGAAGCGTGGGACAAATCTCCCAGCTTTTCGATTTTGGACAGGCGTTTATGTTCGGTGGTGTTGACGATCAGCGCATTGCCGTCTTCCCGTTCGATGACGATGCCCAGGTCGCCCGTGGCGCGCAGTTCTGCGCTGGCGTTGATGGAGAATAGCAAGGCTAGAAGGGGGAGTAGTTTGGTCATGATTTTGTAGGTTTGGAGCGGTTAGGACAAGAGTCTACTTGAGCGTAGAGACGAAACAGCAAAATAATTAGTGCAAAGGGTTAAGCTTTGGGGGCGGTGGCGTGTAACGATTATCCAAATCCTTATCGATTTTTCCGGCAAGACTTTCAACGCCTTTGAGCGTTAGTTTTTCATCGCCGCCTTTGGTTTCCGAAATGTAGTTGCCGATTAACTGTCCATCGTTAACCTTGATCAAGTGCCCCATGATATAGGCGAATAAAAAGCTGGGTTTATGCAGCCTTCCAACCAATACATAATCGGCGCCTGCAGTTCTGCCAAGCTCGGCGGCGACATCGTCATGGTCGAACAGATAGCCGAAACCGCTGTTGGATTGATGTTGGGCGGTTAAGGCAATTGAAATAATCCGATAACCGGCGCTTTTTAATTCCTTTTCCAGCAAGGGCTTTATACTTGCTGTTCTATTAATTTCAGCGGCGATCCTGGGCTTTAGCGTCAAGTCGTTGAGTTCAAAATCCAAAATAGCAATACTTGTCTCGGCGTTTACTCGGGTAATCGAAACAGCAAGCAAGAATAAAAAACAATAAGTCTTCATTTGTCTGTCTCAGTTAGGTTAGGTTTTGTTTCGGACTTGCGCAAAACGCCAACCAGCCAAGCCGCCTCATCCTGATTCATAAACGGCTGCCAAGGCGGCATGGCGGTTCCTTTGCGGCCGTTAAGAATGGTTGAAATCAAAAAATCATCAGGCTTCCCGGCCAATGCTTCGGGTAACAGGGCAGGGCCGAGGCCGCCTTTTAATGTCAGGCCATGACACGCTCCGCAATCATGATTGAGCATGTTGCGGATTGCGCTTTGCCTTTCCGGTGACGGTTCTCCGGCCAGACTGGTTTCAGCTAAAATAGTGGTAATAACCAACATTAAAAGCGGCAGTTTTTTCATGGCTGTTACGGTTTTAACCTGGCGTAGTACATCGCAACATTACTAATGTCGTCATCGCTTAAGGAGCCGGCGATAGCATTCATAATGTCTGATTTGCGGGTTTTATCCCGGTACTGTTTGAGCGCGGTTTTCAAGTATTCGTCATCGCGCCCGGCCAACGGTGGGAAAGGCGCATCGGCTGATGGCGTCCTGATGCCGTGGCATTGCGAACAAACCGCTGCCGCTTTGGATTGACCTGCATAGATGCTCGCGGCATTGACGCTTCGGACGGACAGCAAGCCCAGTATCAATAATCCTGAAAGAACGGTTAATCTCATTATTTTGCCCCCTTCATTTCGTCGGGAGAAAGACCGCGAGTCATGTATCTGACTCGGCCGTGAGAAAATATACCGGCCGGGCTTTCCATCGATACGGAAGCAATTTTTTGCAAGGACGAAGAATCATAAACGACGACTTCATCACCACTGTAACCGGCGCTGACATACAGGAATTTACCGTCGGCACTGTATTCAGGGAAATAAGCATGTCCGCCGACATCCAGGGTTTTAACGACTTCCAGGGTTTTCTTGTCGATCAGCTGGACGGTGCGGGCGCGGCGATCCTTAGAGATGATGTCTACCGCGACATAAGGCGCATTGGCATGAGCCGCAGGTGATTCCGTGCCGCCGGAAACCGGAACCTGCTTGACCACTTCCATTTTATCCAGATCCCAGACGCTGACTACCATTTTATCGCAATCGCCGAAGTTGGTGCCGAAGCCCAGTGTGCGGCCGTCAACTTCAACCACAGAGCCGCCGCCTACATGAGGTACGCAACCGGCTTCCAGTTTTTTGATGATTTTGCGATCTTTTAAGTCAATCGCAGTAACGATGCTGTCATCATAGGAAGCAACCATCAGTTTGCTGCCGCCATGGGACAGGAAGGCATCATGCAAATGGCGTCCGACGTTTTCGATTTTGGTGACCGGAAAGCCTTCTTTTAAATCAACCACCCAGACTTGACCGGCGTTTTCCAGGGCGATCGCAAAAATGTCGGCAAACGGTGTGCCGATGATCATGCCGGAATCGGAAGAAACCATTTTGCCGTCAGGATCAATGCCTTCAAGTTCAAAGGTTTTTAGCGGTTCCAAGGTGTCGGCGTCAAGGATGACGGCATTGTGCGGTACATAAGAGCCAGCCATGATGTATTTGCCGTCGCGGGAAACGCCCAAGCCGGGGCCGTTGAAGCCGGTCTTAACGCTACGCACGGCTTGCATGGAATATAAATCGACTTTAAAGATTTCCGCGGTATCGGTTTTTACATAAGCCCAGCGCGGGTTGGCTGGGTTATAGTCGATGATATGCGCGGCGGTGCCGGTAGGAATTTCGCCGATTTGTTTGTGCGTAACGCTGTTGATGAACACTGCTTTGGAGCCTGAGCCGCGTCCGTATTTGCCGCGAGCCGCCACACCGATTACATCATCCATGCTGTTGATCTGATAGGTAGGTTTTGCGGGCAAGGTGCTTTCGTCTTTAACATAGACTTTGATCGACGCTTTGATGTCGTCAATCGTCCAGGCTGGATTGGCCTGCTTTGGCGTAGTTTGCAGGTGTTTGACCAAGCCGCGGATTTCATCATCCGATAAACGGCCAAAGAACGGAGGCATCAGGGTGTCGAAACTTCCGGTCATGACCAAAGTGCGTAAAGCGGTAGGGCTGCGGCCCTTAAGTGTGTCTGAATTTAACGCAGGAGCAATAAACCCGCCATGGTCCGAGCCGTGACAGCTGGCGCAATTGTCCTCGTATAGCTGAGGCATGTTTTTGCCTGTATCGGAGGTTGCTTGCGCTCCAAGAGGCAATAGGGCGACGGCTAAGCCGAGAAAGGCTGATCTGGACAGGCATTTTTTTGCAGGATTCATTATGTTGGTCTCCAATGTAGTATTGAATCAATATTATCGTGTGTGGGTGAAAAGCTCAAGTAATCTTGGTTGCTAGTGCGAGAAAAAGTTTAGCGTTTCTGCAGTTTGTTGTTTGGCGTCATATAATATCTGTAGAGACATCTCCGGTATTAAAGGCTGTTTTCCAGTTTCTGAAAGGCCGACAGCGTGATGATTAGTGGGAGTCGGTTTTGACGGGAGATGGCAGAAAGTTGTGGCATTATTGTCAATAAACAGTGCCATTAGTGCCTTGGTTAAAATGGTAGCTCTATGCACAAAATTGGCGGCGATATGTAATTTTCGTATTTCTTTTTCGGACAATAGTTGGGCAAGCGGCATCAGTCTTTGAAAAAAGAAATTGGGATGTGAGATTTTTTGTCGTTGTGGGGTTCTTATCGTCGGCAAGTGGAAAATTCAATTTATCATTGATTGATGGCTGTTTGGGTGTTTTTTTCTTGAAAGTATCCGAGAACATAAGCGATGGAAATCCCTGTATTTTAAAGTCAGATTCTCTTCGGTCGTAATATACAATGAATTTACGGGGAAAGCAGCCTGAGGATTGCTGGAGGTAATGAGGTTTTTTACTGTTTATTATTTCAGTATAGCTATTTCTTTTAAGATAGATTTCTTCGAGGGGGGGCAAATAATATCCGTCAACATGCCTTAGAGTGCGACTGATTTCAGGTTTGCCAAATAACCATTTGCAGTTAAAGCATTTAGCTGTATAATGCGCAGCTCTTTCAGGGCATGATGCGTTGGAAGGGCACGCGGTAGAAAGCCGCAGCAGAAAATAAAGTTATCAAGGATGTTGACGAATGAGCGGATTAGGTTATAATGGTCGGCTTCTTCGGGACCTTTGAAAGGCGCCGGGACTAGGATGAAGAAATAAAAAAGTCAACAAGGCGTTGACAATCTGAATTGGATCTGTATAATTGTCCAGC
>JALNYY010000078.1 GCA_023229605.1 Methylobacter sp. | reverse complement strand
AGACAGGTCGAGTTTGCCAACGACGCGCCGACCTACAAACTGGTTCCAGGCATTTCAAGGGTCAGCCATGCCGATCGCGTGGCCAAGAAAATCGGCTTTTCCAAAGAAGACATCGACAACTATCTGGCGGATTCACAATGAAAATAGGCACCGCATTATCAAACAGCGCAACCAAAGCCCTGCTGCTCGGCAGCGGCGAACTGGGCAAGGAACTGGCTATTGCACTGCAACGCTACGGCGTGGAAGTGATTGCCGTTGATCGCTATCCGAACGCACCGGCGCAGCATGTCGCGCATCGCAACCATGTGATCGATATGACCGACACGGTAGCGGTCAAAAAACTGATTGCGCTGGAGCAGCCGGATTTTATCATCCCTGAAATTGAAGCGATTGCGACCCAGGCGCTGCTCGAGATTGAAGCGGAAGGCCTGTGTACTGTCGTGCCCAACGCCAGGGCGATTCAATTGACGATGAACCGGGAAGGCATCAGAACCCTGGCCGCCGAACAGCTTAAAATCCCCACCTCGAACTATGCGTTTGCACAAAGTTTTGATGAGTTGCAGGCGGCGGTTGACGGCGGCATCGGTTATCCGTGCTTTATCAAGCCGACCATGTCGTCATCCGGCAAAGGCCAGTCGATGGTTAAAAACGCCGACCAGCTTAAGGCCGCCTGGGATTACGCCAAATCCAGCGGCCGGGTCGATACCGGCAAGGTTATTGTCGAAGCAAACATAGACTTTGATTTTGAAATCACCCTGCTGACGGTGCGCGCGCTGAATCAGCACGGCGAAGTCGAGACTTCCTATTGCGCACCGATAGGCCATGTACAGGAAAACGGCGATTACCGGGAAAGCTGGCAGCCGCAAGCCATGAGTTCCGCAGCGATAAAAGCGTCGCAGGACATCGCGTTTAAAATAACCGATGAAATTGCCGGACTCGGCCTGTTCGGCGTCGAACTGTTCATCAAAGGCGACACGGTCTGGTTTAGCGAAGTCAGCCCCAGGCCGCATGACACCGGCATGGTGACGATGGCTACCCAAAAACAAAACGAATTTGAATTGCACGCCAGGGCCATCTTAGGTTTGCCCATCGATACCGGCATGCACAGCGCCGGAGCAAGCGCCGTTATCCTAGGCAGCCTGGATGCACAAGGCGTGATTTACGAAGGGTTGGACAAGGCGCTGTCTGTCCCGGCCAGCGAAGTCCGGTTGTTCGGCAAGCCTGAAGCATTTACCAACAGGCGCATGGGCGTTGCGTTAGCCACCGCCGATACTGTCGATGAAGCCAGAAAAAGAGCCGTTAAAGCCGCAAGCATGATCGTTATTAAACCTGACAGATAGGTAAAAAAGATAATGAGAATTCACGTCAGGCTATCCTGCCTGCCGCCCTTCGGGTTAATGCAAATCTGTTCCAGACGGGTTTGTGCCGCTATCTTAACCACTTTGCTCTTCTCAAATGAGGTGTTGGCCGACATCTATAAATTTGTCGATACTGACGGCCGCATCTACTATACCGATAAGCCTAAACATAGCCTGTACAAACGCATCATACGCACAAGGCCGATAAATTATTCCGCCGCCCTGCCCTTTATGGGCGTCAACAAACAGAGATTCGCCGATCTTATCACCGAAGCGGCCAACCGGCACCAGGTTGATGTCAGACTGGTGCATGCCGTTATTCAGGCGGAATCCGCTTACGATGCCAAGGCGATTTCCTCAGCCGGGGCCGTAGGTTTAATGCAGTTAATGCCCGATACCGCAAGGCGATACGGCGTTATCGACCGAAACAATCCTATCCAGAATATCGACGGCGGCACACGTTATTTAAAAGACCTGCTCAGAATGTTCGATTCGAATTTGCATCTGGCCGTTGCAGCCTACAATGCAGGCGAAAATGCGGTGATCCGTTACAACAACTCCATCCCGCCCTACCCCGAAACTCAAAATTACGTCAAAACAGTGCTGGCTTTGTATAACAGGTCGCGGTTGAACTGACGGGCTGATTTTTCGTTGACGGCGGGACAATGGTTTGGTTGCTCTGAATCGTTTTTTATGTATTTTTGAATGTTGTCCCATTACATAGACTTAACTCTGTATGCCGGACAATAAAATAAACCAACTGGGCACACTTGCCTTGTGGCTACAGAACCTACGCCCTTGGACCGTTCAGTGTCGTAGCTGGCATCAGAAGCGAGGCAGAAGGCTTGATCTGCGAGACAAGGTTGAAGAATAACGCGATTGATGCGGTTCGCGAACTCACCTCATCCTACCGACCTAGGATTCTATATTTCAGCTGTCCGCGCCGAACCCGGTAGAGCGAAAAATATTGTCCACCTTTTAACTTATCAATAGAGAATGTTTTATGATGAATAAACTGCGGCATTGGGAATTCGTTTTCGTGTTTTTCCTGGTTCAAGGGGTTTCGGGTTGCTCAACGATTGATCAAAAGGCTCTGGTTCGTACAAACGAGGGGTCTCAGAAATTAGCAATTTTTTTTGACGGCACCAACAACGACGAGCAATCGGATACAAATATAAAAAAATTACATTCCTTAATCACGTTACAGAATCGTAACGACATCTCGGCGCTCTACATAGAAGGCGTTGGAGCCGGTGGCAAAGTTCTCGGCATGGGTACGGGTTGGGGAATTCAAGCCAGAGTAAAAATGGCTTACATATTTTTGCTTGAAAACTATCGCCCGAACGATGAAATATTCATCTTCGGCTTCAGCAGAGGCGCTTACGCAGGAAGAATTCTTGCATCGCTTTTATACCATGCCGGTATTCCTAATGTCAGGAGCGATAAAAGCATCACATCCGCCGAAATCTCCGACATTGTTTACGATGCGGTTAAAAGTAACCATAAAAATGCAGAAAGAAGGAGGAAGGATGTTGAGCAGGCTCTTGCAGACGAAGGCCTTTCCGCCTCCCCTCCCGTCCCTATTAGCGTCCTAGGCTTGTGGGATACGGTAGAAGCGTTGGGCTTGCCGGATTGGCCTGCGATAATCTTAGATAAGTTAGGTTTTCAAGATTATAAAGTGGACATCGATAATCCCAACAAACGATACGGGGATCAATTATGCAATGTTAAACAGGCTTTTCATGCCGTCTCCATAGATGACGATCGGGAACGGGTTTTCACTCCTTTACTGTTAACGCGAGATCATCTATTCAAACACTGCTCCCTCGCTCTGGGAAAGCCTCTACTTAGGGATATCAATGAAGTTGATGAAGTCTGGTTCTCTGGAGCCCATTCAGATGTAGGAGGGGGTTACCAGGATAGTCTATTGAGCGGCGTTTCTCTGAATTGGATGATTAAAAAGCTCAAAGAAAATCCGGAAACGGATTTACTGCCCAGGGATGCGGCAGTTCCCGAAGACCTATTTGGGTCCAGTCATGATCCAGAAAGCGGCTTCTGGAGCCCCATCTATCATGCTCAGTCGAGAGATATTCGCAAATATGCGGAAACCGGACATTACAACAATCAAAAAATAAAACTACATCGGTCAGTTATCGAACGTCTGAACAGAATTAAGCCCAAAAGCAATGAATATAACTGGGTGAAGTCCAACAGTAATGAATTTGATAGGAATGCATATCCTGCGTGTTTTGATGAAACATCATACGGTCTTCGCTATAACAAAGACAAATGTAAAGAAATCGAGATTGTTGATGATTAGCTGATCATTCCATAACTCTGCGCTTTTCCGGTGATGTCCGTATAACATTTAGAATGAGGAAATTAAATGAACAGCATGAATAACTTTTTGCTAATGGTAACCGTTTTAGCATCATTCGTTATTACAAGTTGCACAAGCTATAAACCTGTAATGTATGACTCCCAATTGCCTGCTTCGGAATTACCGCCTTGTTTCAACGTTCCTGAGAAGAGATTAGCGGAAGGGGCGAGTTGCATAGCGCTTGTTGAAGCCGATAATAGAGAATCTCGAACCGGACTAAATGTAAAGCCAGGGGAAAAATACTTGGTTTCCGCGCCAGGTAGGCAAGCATGGTTTGACTTGACCCGGCGAAATACGCCTTTATGCGGTGAAGGCGGTTCTTTATTAATGAAGCTATTCTCATTTAAAAAACGATCGACAGGTTCCTTGTGGTTTTCGGTTCTTGCCGAAGTGATACCCGGTAAAGATCCGAAAAGCGCGCCTCATGATTTATGTGAAAAACCGGTGTTCGAAACAAACGCTGATGGTGAGCTTGTTTTATATCCAAATGATGCTGAAGGCTTTTTTTGGGATAAAGACTATTTCTACAGCAATAACTATGGAAAAATCTGGGTTGAAATTCAACATCAAAAAATAAATTAGACAGTCCCACGCTCGTGAGGGGAGCAATACGGTAAAGCGCAACCTTAGGGCGCAATACGCGACAAAGCTTCTATTGCGGACCTATGTGCCGGATAATTGAGCAGAACAACAAAGAGCCAAGCATGATAAACACAAGCGACACCGTCGGCCGTAGTCCGTTTGACTTAAGTCGTTTCACGAATGCGCAAGAAAATATCTATGACAGCGTCCTCGCAGAGTTAAGAAGCGGCCGGAAACGGACTCACTGGATGTGGTATGTATTCCCGCAAATTGACGGACTTGGGCACAGCGCAACATCAAAACGCTATGCCATTAAAAGCATAGAAGAAGCCCGACAATACCTAAACCACCCTGTTCTTGGAAAACGGCTGTTGGAATGCGCGGAAGCGGTTTTTACCCTTGAAGGACGATCAATTTCAGAAATATTTGGTTATCCGGATAATCTAAAGCTTAAATCTTCCATGACACTGTTTGCCTATGTGGCGACTCCATCATGCTCCGTGTTTACTCGTATCCTTGATAAATATTTTAATAGCGAGCAAGATGCTTTGACGCTCCAATTATTAGAGAATCTTAAGAAAAAATGAGCCCGATAGAGTGAGCGGGCTTTTTTGCCTGCCCATACCATGCAAAACAATTTGGCGAATCCATCCCGCGAGCCACAGGCTCTTAAAAACAAAAAGAGGTTGTTATGAAACGTCGACTTTATATTGTGCTGGCCTTGCTGTCGGCGTCAGGCGTCGCATGGAGCGACGGATACCGAGGCTACGGCCCGAATCCGTATGGCGTCTACGGTAACCCGACCGCTACCCCTTACTCGGCAAACCCGCAGCAGCTCTATGACAACCAGGGGAATTACCGCGGGAGTCCTAACAATTATCCAGCCGCATCGAACCCGTATGCGCCTAACGGAAATACGCCCCCTCGCTATCCTGCCAATAGCCCTTACGATACAGGCAGTCCATATACCCCATATACCCAATACAGCACACCAACTCCGTATGGAGTCTACGGCAAGCCTTACAGTCCATACCCGGCCACTCCCCCAAGTTTGATCAACAATCCATCCGGTCCGAACAACGTAACAACCCCGTATGATCCCAACAACGTCAACGCCAATCCAAGCCCGACTACAAACCCTTATACCAATGAAATGCAGCAGTTCTATGACAACCAAGGTTATTTCCGGGGAAGTTACGGCGCTGACCCGAATCCTGTACCGGCCCCATCAGGGCTCTACGGCAATCCAAGCTATCCCGGTCCGATCAATAGCCCGTACGGAGCCGATAGTCCATATAGTCCCGGCAGCAGCCCTTATGAGCAATAATCGACTGTCGCAGCGACACGACGCTCAAACCTGACTCGCTATAAACCAGGTCGTGGTTTGGGCGCCATTAATTTTTATTTATGCCTTAGCCCGGCTGACCACATAAACGCCGATCAACACCAGTGCGGTGCCGGCCAGTTGCGCCGGCGTTAACGTTTCGCCCAACAGCAAGAAGGCTAGCGCCAAAGTGCCTATCGGCCCTATAGAACTGATAATAGATGCCGAACCGGCGCCGATGCGCCGAATCCCCGCATTCATTAAAAATGCCGGAAGTACGGTCGAAAAGATCGCCATGATCAGCGCCAGCCAATAAACGCTGTGCGGCAAACTCAACAGCTTAACGCCATGCTGGATCACGAAATGCAGGCCGGTCGCAAGACACGCCACCGTCATCGAATAGGCGGTAAAACGCGCCGAACCTATCCGTTTAACCATCATGCCGCTGCCCATCAAGAAGAACGCAAACGCGATAGCGCTGCATAAAACCAATAATGAGCCTAATAACAGTCCCGATGACGCCATTGCCGCCATGTTGTCTACAAACACCAAAATCATCCCCGCATAACTTAAAGCTAATGCAAGCGCTTGGTGCCGGTTAATGGCCCGGCGTTGCATCGCCGCCGTGAATAAAACGACAAAGGTCGGATAGAGAAATAAAATCAATCGTTCAAGACCTGCCGAGATATATTGCAGCCCTGCAAAATCAAGCAAGCTGGCAACGTAATAGCCCAATATGCCTAAGCCGAGAATCATCAGCCAGTCTTGCCTGTTTAAGCGCGGCGCATCTTTTGTTTGTGCCGAGCCGTTAGCCGACCATAATGCAACCGCAAGGAAAAAAGGCAATGAAATAGCCATGCGCAGCACCATCAAGGTGATGGCGTCCAGTTGCTGGCTGTAACCGTAAGCTAACTTGATCAGCACCGCTTTGGCTGAAAAGCCTAGCGCGCCGAATAAAACGAACAGGCAACCGGTAATAACCTGACGATTGTTTTGCGATATAACGGATTCGGGTTGATGCACAAACTTCTCCTTAGGGTGGAAAAACTGCGAATCTTGCCGGAAAGACTAACTAAGCAACTGAGGACAAGACCCGCAGTTGCTTAGTTAAAATGGACTTAATGAACCAATAAAACAGCACTGCGGCGAAAGCTAATAATCTTTCGCAGCCATCGTGTGTTAAGTTTTAAGGACAAGGTCATATGGTTCATGGTTTGTATTCTATGGATACGCTTGTATGCTGTCAATTTGCGTTACATGTTATTATGGCTTTCTCTTAAGTTCAGCCGGAAAACGAAGAGTTCATAGCCATGAATCACATTGCCTTAAAAATGCTGATGGGGGATCGCGGCAAATATCTCGGCATTGTTATGGGGCTGACGTTCGCCTCGTTAATCATGACCCAGCAACCGGCTATTTTTTTGGGGATTATGTCGCGCTCTTACAGTTTCATATCGGATGTCGGCTTGCCCGATATATGGGTGATGGACGCGAAAGTGCAGTTCGTCGATGACATAAAGCCCTTGCAGGACACCGAGCTTTATCGGGTGCGCGGTATTTCCGGCGTGGAATGGGCCATGCCGATGTACAAGGGGCTTTTAAAAGCGCGGCTGCTCGACGGCACCTTTCAAACCTGCAATGTCATCGGCCTGGACGACGCCACATTAATCGGCGGCCCGCCGGTCATGCTGGAAGGAAAAGTTGAAGACTTACGCCGCAGCGACGGCGTTATCGTCGATATAGACGGCGCCCAGGACAAGCTGAGCAAGCCTTCACCGATACCCGGAGGCAAGCCCATCCCGCTTAAAGTAGGCGACAGCCTTGAGTTAAACGACCATCGCGCGATCGTTGTCGGTATCGCCAAGGTCACCCGCACCTTCCAGTCCCAACCCGTGGTCTTTACCACGTATTCCCGCGCCAAGAGCTACGCGCCCAAGGAGCGTAAGCTGCTGTCCTTCGTTCTGGTTAAAGCCAAACCGGGGCAAGACCTCGCCGAATTGACCCGCCGTATACGCGCGGCAACCGGTTTGGCGGCCTATACGCGAGCGGAATTCATAACCCTCACTTATGAGTATTTCATGCACAACACCGGCATCCCGATTAATTTCGGCATTTCGGTGCTGCTGGGTTTTATCGTCGGCGCGGCGATTGCCGGCCAGACTTTCTACAACAGCACTCTGGAGAACCTGCGTCAATTCGGCGTACTGAAAGCGATGGGCACCAGTAACTGGATATTGCTGCGCATGATTTTGCTGCAGGCGGTTTTAGTGGGCTCCATCGGTTACGGCCTGGGCGTGGGTTTGACAGCCCTGTTCGGCTATTCGATGCGCCATTCGATACTGGCGTTCAAATTTACCTGGGAACTGCTGCTGTTCAGCGGCGCGGGAGTTAGCCTGATTTGCATTTTTGCGGCGCTGCTCAGCATACTTAAAGTGGTCCGTCTGGAACCGGCGATTGTGTTTAAAGGCTAAAGCATGAATCCGTCATCATTGGCAGTGCGCTGTCAGAATGTGATCAAAGTTTACGATACCGGCGGCCAAAAAGTGACCGCACTTAACGGCGTCAACCTGGATATTGCGATGGGCGAACTGATGATGCTGGTCGGGCCGTCAGGCTGCGGCAAGACCACGTTGATTTCGGTCATCGCCGGCATTCTCGATCAGGATAGCGGTTATTGCGAAGTGTTCGGCGAGGATTTACTGAACATGAGCAATCAACGCAAACTGGCTTTCAGGGCGCGCAACATCGGTTTTGTCTTTCAAGCCTTTAATCTGTTGCCTGCACTCAGCGCGGCAGAAAACGTGTCGGTACCGCTGATCATCAACGGCATGAAGCGCAGCGATGCCGAACGTAAAGCCATTACCGTGCTGGAGCAAGTGGGCTTGGGAGAGCGGGTCACGGCTTTATCTTCGGAGCTTTCCGGGGGACAGCAGCAACGCGTCGCCATTGCCCGGGCGCTGGTCCACAGCCCGAAACTCATTGTTTGCGACGAACCCACCAGTTCGCTGGATCATGAAACCGGCCGTAATGTGATGACCTTGCTTAAGGAAGTGGCTTTGCACAAAGACCGGGCGCTGGTCATCGTGACCCATGACGCCCGGATCTTCGAGTTCGCCGACCGCATTGCCGAAATGGATGATGGGCATATAGTTGAGGTCAAAGAGAATTACTCGGCAGTAAGAAAAATAGAACACGGATGATACGGATTTAAACGGATTTTTTAAAAGCGTTTGTTACGCACTTTTAAATCGGTGATTATCCGCGTCATCTGTGTTCCATTTTAATGTGCCAAATAGTTACTACAGATTAAAGATAACATGCGTTGCTTTTAAACTATCCCCACGAGGTGATATGCAAGTCAAATACACATTACCGATACTGGCCGCAGCCGGATTCCTTTTTGCGGCATATACGGTTATCAACAGCAACAAACCGATACCGGTTGCTCCCGCCTTTGCCCCGCCCGCCTCTGCGCCGTTTAAATCGTTTATTGCCGGCGCGGGGATTGTCGAAGCGGAAAGCCGGAACATCGCCATCGGCACGCCCTTGTCGGGCATAGTCAAGACCTTGGCCGTCAAGGTCGGCGACAAAGTCAAGGCCGGAACACCGCTTTTTTATCTCGACGACCGAGATACCCGTGCGGAGCTGGCCGTTAAACTCGCCGATCTGGCAAAAGCCAGGGCCGATGTTAACGAAGCGGAAGCTGTATTCAAAGATACCAAAGCACTCAGCGATTTAGCCGAAGCGGTGACCGACCGGCGCGCGATCAGCTCCGAAGAACTGCTTAGACGGAACGATGCCCAGCTTATCAACAAAGCCAAGCTGGACAGCGCCAAAGCCCTGGTGCAACAGGCCGAAGCCGCGCTGACGACCACACAAACCACGCTGGCCCGGCTCGTCGTTCAGGCTTCGATAGACGGCGAAGTGCTGCAAGTCAATATCCGGCCGGGAGAATTTGCCCAGGCCGGGGCTCTGGACACTCCGCTGATGGTGCTGGGCAATTTAGACCGGCTGCATGTCCGGGTTGACATCGACGAGAATGACGCATGGCGGTTTGATAAAAACAGCAAGGCCGTGGCCTTCCTGCGCGGCAACCGGAACTTTAAAACCGACCTGGTTCCGGCTTATGTGGAACCCTATGTGGTGCCTAAAAAATCCCTGACCGGCGACAGCACCGAACAGGTCGACACCCGCGTATTGCAGGCGCTGTACAGTTTCGACAGGAATCAACTACCGGTCTATGTGGGCCAGCAAATGGACGTATTCATTGAAGCCGGGGATTATGCCGGCAACGGCGGCTCGCCGTTATGAGCCGCCGCCCGCTTGCGCTGTTTGCCGCCCTGCTGTTATCCGGCTGCTTTGCAGTCGGCCCCGACTATGAGCGCCCGAAAATCCCGGTTCCCGAACGATGGAGCGAACCGGCTGCGGCTAGAGGCTCCCGCCCGGAGCAACCGGACAAATGGTGGAAAACGTTTAACGATCCGGTGCTGGACAAACTAATCGGCGATGCCGTCGCGTCCAACCTGGATTTAAAGCTTGCGCTGGAGCGGGTTAAAGACGCCCGCGCCCTGCGCACCGCGACCATCGCAGCAGGCTTGCCCAGCTTGACCGCCAAGAGCAACCTCAGCAGGCGGTTCAACAATTCATCCTCAACGGCGTCCCAAACCGGCGGTACAAGCTCTGCGATAGGCGGCGTGGGCGTCGGCAACCAGCTGATCAACATCTTCCAAATGGGCTTTGACGCCCAATGGGAGCTGGATTTTTTCGGCGGCATCAGACGCTCGATAGAAGCCGCCGATGCAACGATTGAGGTTGAAGTCGAAAACAGCCGGGATGTGTTGGTTACCCTGCTGGGCGAAGTCGCCCGCAACTACATCGAACTGCGCGCCAACCAGAAGCTGATTGCAATAACCCGAGAAAATTTGCATGCGCAGCAGGAAACCGAAGAACTGACGCAAATCCGGCGGCAGGCGGGACTTGCAAGCATGCTGGAAGTGACCCAGGCGCAAGCCCAGACCGCTACGACAGGAGCGCAACTGCCGAACTATGAAACGATAGCCAGACAATCGATACACGCACTCAGCGTATTGCTCGGCAAAGAACCCGGTGCGTTGTCCATGATCCTTGAGCAACAAGGTTCCATCCCAACCGTTGCCGCTAATGTGCTAACCGACCTCCCGTCCGAATTATTACAACGCAGGCCGGACATTCGCCGCGCCGAACGGCAACTGGCCGTAGCCAATGCATCGGTCGGCGTTGCCACCGCCGAACTTTACCCGAAAATCAACCTGGCCGCGTTCATCGGCTTGCAAAACACGACCATTACCGACTTCACCCCTATCGGAAAATCATGGTCGGCAGCGTCTTCATTAACCATGCCGATCTTCAACTGGGGGAAATTGAACGCCAATATCAAAAGCAAAAAAGCGCAATTCGAGCAAGCCTTCCTGACTTACCAGTCCACAGTTTTATCCGCGTTCAAGGAAGTGGAAGATGCGCTGATCGCCTACAGCAAAGAACAGCAGCGGCGCAAAGCGCTGGCGCAGGCCGTTGCGGCAAACCGGCTGGCGGTTCAATTAGCCGAAGAACGCTATCGAAAAGGCTTGACCTCGTTTCTCGATGTGCTGACCAGCCAAACGGCGCTTTATCAAGCCCAAAGCAATCTGGCGTCCAGCGAGTCCGCACTGTCAAACAACCTGGTGGCCCTGTACAAATCGCTAGGCGGCGGCTGGCAAACCGAAGCTATGGTGGGCAATGTTAAAAAATAACCTAAAATCGCATTTAATAATTTATTAAAAAGGTTCATGATAAACTCAACTGCTTTTTTTATTTTCCTCAATAGCATATAGAAACAGGAGCACAAAAATGGAATCGCAAGAATTAGTTAAAGTATGGGATCTCCCACTTAGAATTTTTCACTGGCTGCTGGTTGCCGGTTTTTTTGTCGCGTACCTGACTGAAGACGACTTATTAACGGTACACGTCTGGGCGGGTTATCTGGTAACCGGATTATTGGCGTTCAGATTGGTCTGGGGCTTTATCGGCAACGACTATGCCCGGTTCTCGAATTTCTTGTGCAGTCCTGTCAAGTCGATTGCTTATGTTAAAGACCTGATCGCATTAAAAACTAAACGCTACATCGGCCACAACCCGGCGGGTGCGGCGATGATCGTATTATTGCTGGTCAGCTTATTGGCGACGGTCATCACCGGCTTTGCGGTGTACGGTGCAGACCAGGCAGCCGGTCCGCTCGCGGCTATCGGCCCCGCTAATGAAAAAATATGGGAAGAAGTGCATGAATTCTTCGCCAACTTCACGCTGGTTCTGGTAGCTGTGCATGTCGCAGGCGTGGCCGTTGAGAGCTATATACACCGTGAGAATCTGGCCCGAGCGATGGTGCATGGATTAAAGAAGAAATAGTCGGCAAGCAGGGCATAAACAGCCTACCCGACAGGGCTTTAAAGGTGTTTTATGAAAAAAGTAATATTTCTGTTAGCAATAGTTTTTTTTATATCTGACTGTAATGCCGACATTAGAGTGTTAGAACAATTAAGGGCGCAAGCGCACCACCGAGCTAAAAAAGCTGCTCAAAAAATTAAGAAGCCGAAGAAAACGGCTAAGTCTAAAAAAGCAGCCCAGCCTAAAGAAATTGTTTTAAAAGATACAAAACCGAAAGAAATAGTTACTTCCGCAGATCTGGAAATTAGAAATGATCTTGCTTACTTGCCTAATGAAGATAAGCCTTTCACAGGCAAACATGAGGCGTATCATTCAAATGGAGCGAAATATGTCGAAACCGGATACAAAGACGGCAAGAAAGATGGATTGATCATCCTGTGGGATGAATACGGGCATAAAGTCGGCGAACTAAGCTTCGAAGATGGAAATCAACTTTGATTGAGGTCGGGCAAAACAGCATGCCTGCAACACTCGAACATTCGATCCCGTACTCCGAGGCCATTGTTACACAAGTTTTTTAAAGCACGTCATTCCCAACCTCAGCCGGAAGACGACTCTGGGACAAAGTTTCGTATAAAGATAGGCGTTACGCGCGGGGGAAATACGCAATAGAGTTCGGATGAACCCTAATCAGATTGCCGTTTTCTCCGACCCAGCGATATTTACTATGCTGCTCCATTGGAAGTTGCCCCAGATCGACATCGATCAGGAGTTCGTAAGCAAGAACAACGTAATGCGTACTGATACCCGGTATATGAGCAAAATTTGTCTGGTACTTATGCGTAAAGGCGCCCAATAGCCGGGCACGGTCAATTGAATAGGGACTCCCTAACTCTGCCTTCGTTATCCGCAAAAACGCATCTTCAATCGATTCGTCTTTTCGGATGCGTCCGCCGGGCACGAACCACCAGCCCGCTGCCGGTTCGTTTACCCGCATTCCCATAAGCAACGCGTTATCCTTGGATCGGATAACCAGACCCAGCGCTACCAGCGGCGTGTTCTTCACCACCCTAATAAATTCGTCTTCTTTAAGCATCTTCTAGTCATAGATCTGTCAGGCTGTTGGCTGATTTGATGTATACGATGTCAATTATCTTCTAAAAAACCTAATTTTCGTATATTCCCAGGATGCGCGCCCTGGCTTCTTTGTATTGCACGGCACCGCTGCCAAAGCGGTGCGCATATTTATTAAAGCGTTGCACACTCAAGCCCCGAAGCCGCCGAACAAAGCCGGTTTCTGCCGCCGGCTTTTGCCCGATACAGATTATTATCGGCAGCCGCCAGTATGTGTTCGAAGCTATCAAGACTAAGATCGTCACTCAGGCCCATACTCATGGTAACCTGAAGATCGGGATGTATGGTTGACCAAGGAAAATCCTCAATCAACTTACGCAGTCTTTCGCATTGTTCCGCTGCCTGCATCAACGGCGTTTCAGGGAAAATAACGACAAATTCCTCACCGCCATAACGGGCGACAATGTCGCTTGCACGCGTGCTGTTTTTCAATATGCCGGAGACGGCTTTTAGCACCTCGTCGCCGGTAGCATGGGAAAATTTGTCATTTATCTGCTTAAAATGATCGATATCGCCAATCATAAAGCTCAATGAATGGTTATACCGTTTCATTTGGGCAAAAAGCTTGATTGCCTGTTCATTAAAATAGCGGCGATTATAGAGCTGGGTTAATTCATCGCGGATGCTCAGCTCTTTTAAAAGCAACGCCTGCTCGCTAATGGTGCGGTGGGACTCTTCCAGTTCCTCGTAGGCATGGGCAAGATCCGCACTCATGCGATTAAACGCTTCCGCAAGAATGCCTGTTTCGTCCTTGCCACGCACCGTCACTTTTTGCCGGAGCTCGCCTTGGTTCATGGCTCTGATAGCCATTGTCAGCTCATGAAGCGAGCTGCTTAACCGTTTACTGAGCAGAAAACCGAGAAAAACCGCCAGCATGCCGGCAATAAAAAATCCATATATCAGCGCTTCCCTGATTGTCGCCAGATAATTCCGGTCTATCGCGGACAAATTAGGCTTACCCTGCGGAATCGCCAATGCCAGCACCTGGTTTTCCAGCATAACAGGACTCGCCCCCAAACGGGCCGACACCGGCACAAATTCTCCATTTTCATATTTTCCGCCCCCCAATAACACCTTGCCCTGCGGATCCAGCAATATGAACAGGAACGGCGGAGCCCACTCAGGCTCATCCGGCATCGGCGGCGTCAATCGCCGCCCGGCAGGCCCTATCCGGCTTTTCGGCCCGGAAAAGAACGATTCCTCAGAAAGTGCGCCTGTCGGCATGTGCCTGCGTCTGACAAACTGGCCAAACCGTTCGACCTGTTGCGCCTCATTCCAAGACCCGTAAGAGGCAATATAGGCCTTAACATCCGCCTGGAAATTTTCAAAAGAGCGCTCCATCGCCATTTGGTCGAATCTTGTCGATACACGCCACTGGGCAACGACACCGACGACGATGACAGCACTCATACTGGTGATAATAAGCGCTAATGAAAGTTTAATTCTGAGTGAATGCATCATTAGAACGATACGGTCTGCAATTTATTTTATCCATGATCATGATTTTGCATTATACAGCGCTTGAGCCTTAACGTTCAGCCGTTCCATCAACGCCTGCGAACGACTTGATAAGGCCGCGTAACATAGCCCAGCGGAACGCTCCAAACATGCACCAAACGGCTGAACGGGAAAACCAGGAACAATGTCTGCCCCAGGAACAAATGCATTTTGAAGATAATGCCGATCTCGCTGATTTGATCCGCCGCGCCGCTGCGAAAAGTCACGATGCGTTGCGCCCATTCCGCCAGCAGCAACATATTCGCGCCGTCATGATGATAAATGGAAATCGGCAAGGTCATCAGGCCCAGCGCCAGCTGTACGCCGATCAGCAGCAGGATGAAAATATCCATGCGGCTGCTGGTCGCGCGAATGCGGGCATCGGTCAGGCGGCGACGTATCAGGATGATAATACCCCTTAAGCACACGCCGCCGAAAACGCCGCCCGCGACTACGGCCAGCATTTGTTTTGCCGACGTAGTCAAGCCTAAGGCATGATAAACCGCAGGCGGCGTCAACAGGCCGACGAAATGGCCGACGAACAGCAACAAGATGCCGATATGGAATAAATTGCTGCCCAGTCTTAATTCGTCGGCGCGCAGGAATTGGCTGGAACCGGTGCGCCAGGTGTATTGATCGCGGTCATAGCGCGCCAGGCTGCCGATGAAAAACACGCTGATCGCGATATAGGGGTAATAACCGAATAGCAAGGTATTGAGATAATCCACGATTGACTCCTTCTAAAGAGAACGGTTTTGCGATTTCAAAAACTGATCGCGCGACGTGATTGTGACCGGACTGGCAGTGGGGGTTTGGCTTTTACACGCATCCTTTGCCCCCATAAAACTGACGGCTTCGTCTTCCCAAATTTCATCCATGTAAACCACGGTTTCATCCTCGCCTTCGGTTGCGGCTTGCTGACGGATTTCTTCCAGCTCATCGGGTTCGCCTGCGAAACCTGCCAGTGCGTCGAAAATTGCGCGAAACTCGCTGCCGCGTTCGGTTAAACGCGCGCCCAGCAAACTTAACACGGGCATCGCGTCTTGCAGTAACTGCACCGCTTCGGCCTGTTCCTGTTGCGACAGAAACTCCAGAAATAACGGGATATAGTCCGGCAGTTCATGCGTGGACATTTCAAAGCCGTGCGCTTCGTACATTTGCAGCAGGTTGACCATGGCCTGCCCCCGATCTCGGGATTCGCCGTGGACATGCTCGAAAATATGCAGCGACAAAAATCGTCCCCGGTCGAATAGCGCCACATAATCCTCTTGGCTATCCATCAGGTCTGCGCCGCGATACGAATCGATCAACGACAGTACGGATTTTTTATGCTCTTCCAGCAGCAGGTTTTCCTGCTCGACGACCTCCGCCATTTCGTCCAATGCTTCAAGCATCTCGGCTTCGGGATAGCTCAGCAGTAGAGATAGAACTTTAAGGGTTTGCATGCTCATTTTAGCTCCTGCGTTATCGTTATGCTGGTTCCCAAGCTCCTGCTTGGGAACCCAGTTAACGAAGCTCCAGCTTCGCGGGACGGGAAGCTGGAGCTTCCCGCACTGAATTCCCAAGCTGGAGCTTGGGAACTAGCAACGTTACCCTCATTCCCACGCAGCGCGTGGGAATGAGGGTAACGAGAGCATACTTGTGTATAGGGCTGTGCGCCGAGGCGTGGGAACGATGAGACTGTTTTTAATGTAAGCATAATGATTCCTTATTTAGCCGGTTCTACTTTAATAGGAATCTTGATCGGAATGCCGCCACTACGTTGCGGCTTTTTGTTGCCGCCGAACAGATTGGTGTCATTATTGCCCGTGGAACAGCCGCTGCCGAAACTGAATCCGCAGCCGCCTTGCTCACCGTAAGCATCGAAGGTGGAGCTGGCGTATTCGCGATGACTGGTTGGAATCACAAAACGATCTTCATAATTGGCAATCGCCATGTAGCGGTACATTTCTTCAACCTGCAACTGGGTCAAACCGACGCGCTCCAATACCGCGGTATTGACCACGCCATCGACGGTAAGGCTGCGCATATAGGCACGCATCGCCAGCATCCGCTCCAGGCTCAACACGATAGGTTCTTCTTTGCCCGCCGTCAGCAGATTCGCCAGATACTGCACCGGAATGCGTAGGGATCTTACGTCGGGAATGTCGCCATCCATACCTATTTGGTCGTTCTCCGCCGCCGATTGAATCGGCGATAACGGCGGCACATACCAGACCATCGGCAGGGTGCGGAACTCGGGATGCAACGGAAACGCGACTTTCCAATCTATCGCCATTTTATAAACCGGCGATTCCTGCGCCGCTGTCAGCCAGGATTCGGGAATACCGGCGGCTCGCGCATCGCGTATCACTTCCTCGTCGAAAGGATCGAGAAAAACATCCAGCTGTTGCTGGTACAAGTCCTGCTCGTTCTCGACGCTTGCCGCCGCTTCGATGCGGTCGGCGTCGTACAGCAACACGCCTAAATAACGAATCCGCCCGACACAGGTTTCCGAACAAACAGTCGGCTCGCCTGCTTCGATGCGCGGATAGCAGAACGTGCATTTTTCCGATTTTCCGGTTTCCCAGTTGTAGTAGATTTTCTTGTATGGGCAGGCCGAAACGCACATTCGCCAGCCGCGGCATTTGTCCTGGTCGATCAGCACAATGCCGTCTTCTTCGCGCTTGTAGATCGAGCCGCTGGGACAGGCCGCGACGCAGGTCGGGTTCAGGCAGTGTTCGCACAAACGCGGCAGATACATCATGAAGGTGTTTTCAAATTCACCGTACATTTCTTTTTGGATGTTGTCGAAGTTGGTATCGCGCGAACGTGATGAAAACTCGGTGCCCAGGATTTCCTCCCAGTTCGGGCCGCCTTCGATTTTTTCCATCCGTTCGCCGGTGATCACCGAAAAGGGGCGCGCGGTGGGCGGGTTTTTCGATTCTTTAGCGCTATGCAAATGCTGGTAATCGAAATCGAACGGTTCGTAATAATCGTCGATGGCAGGCAAATCGGGGTTGCCGAAAATGTTGCGCAATATCTGGCGTTTGCCGCCTTGGCGCGGTTCTATCTTGCCGTTGATTTTGCGCACCCAGCCGCCGTTCCATTTGTCCTGATTTTCCCACTGCTGTGGAAAACCGACGCCCGGCTTGGTTTCGACATTGTTGAACCATGCGTATTCAACGCCTTTGCGCGAGGTCCAGACGTTTTTGCAGGAAATGGAGCAGGTGTGGCAACCGATACACTTGTCCAGGTTTAGCACCATGCCTATTTGTGCGCGAATATTGCGCGGCCTCTTGGATTGATTAGTCATTTATGCCCCCTCTTGCTGATTAGCATCATGAGTAGGTTCATCCAGCCAATCGACTTCGCTCAACTTACGCACAATCACAAACTCATCCCGATTGGAACCGACCGTGCCGTAATAGTTAAAGCCGTAACTTAGCTGGGCGTAACCGCCGATCATGTGCGTGGGTTTAAGCGTCGCCCGGGTCACCGAGTTATGGATGCCGCCGCGCCCGCCGGTTGTCTCTGATCCCGGCGTGTTGATGATTTTTTCCTGGGCGTGATACATCATGCACATGCCTTCGGGCACGCGCTGACTGACCACCGCCCTGGCGACCAGCGCGCCGTTGACGTTATAGGCTTCTACCCAGTCGTTGTCTTTAATGCCGACTTTCGCCGCATCGACTTCACCCATCCACACGATAGGCCCGCCGCGCGACAAGGTCAGCATCAGCAGGTTATCGTTATAGGTGCTGTGTATGCCCCACTTCTGGTGCGGGGTGATGAAATTCAACACCAGCTCGTCATTGCCGTTGGGCTTTTTGCCCAGAATCGGCGCGATGGAGCGGGTATCGACCGGCGGCTTGTAGACGCACAAGGTCTCGCCGAACGCCCGCATCCAGCTGTGATCCTGGTAAAACTGCTGGCGGCCGGTCAGCGTGCGCCAGGGAATCCGCTCGTGGACATTGGTATAGCAGGCGTTGTAGCAGACTTGCTCGGATTCCAAACCGCTCCAGGTCGGCGACGAGATAATCTTGCGCGGCTGCGCCTGTACGTCACGGAAACGGATTTTGTCGTCTTCGCGCGGCAGCGCCAGATGGGTATGATCCCGCCCGGTGATTTTGCTTAAGGCTTCCCACGCCTTAACCGCGACATGACCATTGGTTTCAGGCGCCAGCATCAAAATGACTTCGGTCGCATCAATATCGGATTCGATGCGCGGCAGGCCTTTGCTGATGCCTTCCTCGGTCACCAGCCGGTTCAGTTCGCCCAATTGCTTGACTTCGGTCTCGGTGTTCCACGCTATGCCTTTGCCGCCGTTGCCGACTTTGCTCATCAACGGCCCCAGCGAAGTGAACATCTTGTAGGTGTTCGGGTAGTCACGCTCGACCACCACCAGCGTCGGCATGGTTTTACCCGGAATCGGCTCGCATTCCTTCTTTTTCCAGTCCTTGACGTCGAACGGCTGGGCCAGCTCTGCCGGTGTGTCATGCAGAATCGGCACGGCGACTATGTCTTTTTCTACTCCCAAATGGCCTACAGTTAATTCCGAGAATTTCTTGGCAATGCCTTTGTAAATATCCCAATCGGAACGCGATTCCCAGGCGGGATCGACAGCTTTCGACAACGGATGGATGAATGGGTGCATGTCCGAGGTGTTCAGATCATTTTTCTCGTACCAGGTTGCAGTCGGCAGAATAATGTCCGAATACAGGCAAGTCGTGGACAGGCGAAAATCCAGCGTGACCAGCAAATCGAGTTTGCCTTCCGCGGCGGTTTCATGCCATTCGACTTCCGAGGGTTTATCGCCG
>JALNYY010000077.1 GCA_023229605.1 Methylobacter sp. | reverse complement strand
TGGTACGGTCCATCAGGAATGACTGCACATGATCGAACCGGCTGCGAAGCTGATCAAGAATAGCGAAGCCGTGGGTGTCGATATCGCCCCAATAGTGAATGCGGCAGCGCGAAAGCCATTCGGCCTTGCTTAACATTTCAAACCCGTATCCTGCACCGAAGATGACCAGGCTATTCTTAACCTGCGGAAAAGCCAAAAAATTGATCTCATTTTCGGTGATGAACACATGCGTGACATCGGTATCGAGCCGGGCAAAACTCTCCGCATCAAGGGCAATATCCTGTAAAAGGGGCTCCGGTAACAGGCTATGCTCTGGATCGAGAACGCGAAAGCGGATACGCGCCGGTTTATCGCGAAACCCGTAACGCTTGGCGAATTGGCTTATGCCGGATGCCGTCCGGTCAATTGCCTCAAGCGGCAAGACGATGTCCAGTAATTCCGAAAGCACGCCGCGATGGGCTTCGATAAACTTGCTGTGCACGCCCGGAATATCTATTTGTCTTAGGTATACGCCAGGACATGGATGAGCCAGCCGCCAAGCCACGATTTCCAATAGCAGACTCCAGTCGTCGCAAAGCTCCAGTGCGCGCATTGGCCGTTTGGCCAGCCACGCCAGTGCGAGCGGCTGTTTCTCGCATGTTAAATCAATCAATGCAGTGAAGCGGGTGGCATCTCGCCGTTTGCCGATCAGCGCCAAGGCGCCTTCCAAGGTATCTATCCATACCTCGTGAGGTACTGCGTTTGCGCCGAATACCCGGTGCTTGAACTCGCGCATCTCCACCCGGCAGTGAGGCATCATCCGAAGCTCGCCGATCCAACTGCGTACCTCGTCAAAGCGGGAGGCCATCTCGGCTGACGTAGGGCATTTAAGCGTCAAACGCTTCGGGAATAGCGGTGCGCCGGTAACAAAACTGGCCGGCAATTCGCTCCGATCCCACAGCTTAAGAACCTGGGCGCGCAAATCGGCCGGTGTGGTCCAGTTGCCGCGCGGCATCAGGACATCCTCGCTTTCTCGGCGCGGTACTCCTCAATCGACAGATTACGCAACTTGGATGCGCGGCCTTCCTCGTTGTGGACAAATCCCACGCTGGAGACGAAAGGCTCGATGATGTGGATTTTCTGCAAGGGCGTGACGATCAAAAGTTGCAGGTTGAGTTGTTCAAACAGCCGCAGGCCGTATTGAGCGGACTCGTCCGAACCGCGCCCGAACGCCTCGTCGATCACCACGAAACGGAATGAGCGGGAACGTATCGCTCCCCATTCAAGGCCGAACTGGTAGGCCAGGTTCGCGGCCAGGATGGTGTAGGCCAGTTTCTCTTTTTGACCGCCCGATTTGCCGCCCGAGTCGGAATAGTGCTCGTGTTCGCTGTCATCCTCGCGCCAGCGCTCGCTGGCGGCAAACAGGAACCAGTTGCGCCCATCTTCTCTTAATAGTGAGTAAGCGGTCGTGAAAAATAACTATTGGGGGGTTAAAGATATTGACATTAATCATCGCACACATATAATGAGTACTGATTATTATGTAACACAATTTTTGAGTACGATGCAATGGCAGCGAAAAATCTATTTCCCTATAAAGCCTTCGGCGATTTGGTTATTCAACATCGATTAAAGTCCGGGCTTGCCCAACAAGCCGATCTTGCCTCCGTACTAAATACAAGCCAGCAGACTGTTAGTCGCTGGGAATCAGGAACTTCCCGTCCACGAGATAAGCAGATGCCATTGCTTGCTAATGTCTTAAAGACTGATCTTGCCGAGCTTCTCGCAGCAGCGGGGTATACGACACGAATGCCTATAGTAACATTCGACCAACCGTTTCCGATTGATTCGCTTAGTCCCGATAGTTTTGAACGCTTTTGCCTCTATCTCTTACAGGAAATGCATCCAGCTGCCAAAGTGCATCGTGTTGGAGGTCAAGGTCACACTCAAGACGGTTTAGATGTAGAGGTGATTTTATCTGACGGAACCTATCACACTTTTCAGTGCAAACGTGTCGATAAATTTGGTGCCGAAAAAGTACATACCGCAGTTGCCAATCACACACGGACTGCAACAAAGAAGCACTTACTTCTCACACGCGTCGCTAGCCCTCAAGCGAGGCAAGCTATACGTGAATATGATGACTGGGATATTTGGGACAAGGAAGATGTATCACGAATCATTCGCCAGTACTTATCAAAAGATCAGCAAATTCGCCTCGTAGACACTTTTTTTCGTGGACAGAGGCTCGCATTGCTTGGTGAAACAGAAGCTGGTCCATGGCAAACCACGACGCAGTTTTTTGAGGCGTTCGCTGGCGAACAAAAAATCTTTAGCCATCAATGGCAGCTTGTTGGAAGGAATAAAGAAACAGAGGAGATAGTTAACAGTTTGTCAAACCCTGTAGTTCGGGCAATTTTTCTCACTGGTTCGGGCGGGAGCGGGAAGTCCCGTGTATTAAAGCAGGCCGTGGAGAATTTTGAGCAAATAAATAATGCTGTTCAAATTCGCTTTCTTTCGCCCACGGAAGAAGTAACCAACAAGAGCTTGGAAGACTTGGGGCTGGACCCTAAGCTGTTAATTGTCGATGACGCACATGATCGTGACGATCTTCAACTTCTATTTCAATATGCATCTATTCCGGCAAACAAAGCAACCCTTCTGCTATCGTTTCGCCCATACGGCCTCGACTACATCAAAGGCCAAGCCTGCATTTTTGCATTGGCTGGAGAGCGCATCGAAGAGATCAAACTTATTCCGCTAAAGCTGGAGCAAGCCAGGCAACTCGCCGCGCAAGTGCTTGAGGCATTTGATGGTCCTGTCGGAGCAGCAGAAAATATTGCCCGGCTGACGCTCGACTGCCCGCTCTTCACAGTTATAGGTGCGCAAGTTGTCGCCAAAGAAAATTTACCTCTCGAATTAGCAAAGAATGAAGACATCTTTCGGGATACACTCCTTGGAAAGTTCCGCGACATCATAGCGGGCCATGTCGGTAACAAAAGCGATGCTGGGTCAATCAAGAAGCTACTCAATGTTATTGCGCTCATTCAGCCGTTTCATCCTGAAGATAACTCATTAGCACAGACAGTTGAACAAGTTGAAGGGTTGGGAATTCCTGAAATTAATAGACTCGTTCGCTTGTTGGCTGAGGCAGGAGTTTTATTCAAGCGCGGCGGCAAGTATCGGCTATCACCTGACTTGCTGGCTGATTACATCATTGAGCAGACTTGCATAGGGGTTAACGGAAGCTCTACCGGTTATGCGGAAAGGGTTTTTGAGGCAGTGGGCAACGCCTATATCGAGCATGTCATTGTTAATCTTGGAAAGCTTGATTGGCGCAAGGCTAATGGCGACCCAAGCAATAGCTGTTTACTTGATGGTGTATGGCGGCAATTGAAACCTACAGATGAATACCACGACCCGCACATCAGTGCGGTCGCATCTGTTGCTTACTATCAACCGGGGCGCGCACTTGACTTTGCCGAACAGCTTATCAAAGAAGGAGCATATCTTCGGGATCTGCCCAAACTTATCAAACATGCAGCATTCAACTTAAAGCATCTTCCTCGTGCGTGTGAATGTTTATGGGAGTTAGGCAAAAGCGATAATCGCGAACTCCACCGGCACCCCAATCATGCAATCCGCATCCTCGCAGAGCTCTGCGCAGTGGAGCCAAACAAGCCTATCGAATATAACGATGCCGTAGTCGAATTCGGCCTTTCATTGCTAGATCAAGAAGCCTCTTGGAAGTATGCATATACACCATTCGATGTGCTAAACGGGATTATGAAAACAGAAGGACACACAACAACATCAAATGGCAGGAGCTTTTCTTTTGAACCGTTTCTAGTCTCATCTAGTACTGTTTCGGCCCTTCGCAATAAGGTCATTGATGCCACGATCAATTTGCTTTCGCATACAAATAAAAAAGTTGCTGTGCTGGCGGCTCAGTTTTTTAATGAATGCCTGCGATATCCAATGGGGCTGCTTAATATGCAGATTCCTACAGAATCTCGTGATATTTGGACGGCAGAGTTTGTTGCGACTTTGGAGAAGATTGAAAGAGTAGTGCAAACCAGAGAGCTTGCCCCACTCGTTTTAATTGAACTTGTTCGCTCAGTGTCGTGGCATGCTAACTATGCAAAGGGTGAGACGGTGTCGCTTGCAAAGCGGATAGGTGATTCACTTCCACAGTCGATTGAGTTTCGCACAACCATCTCGTTAATAAACGGATACGGGGAGCTTTGTGAGCGCTTCAGCATTGAACAGAAGGAGAAGGAGCTGTATTTAGAGATGCTCTCAAGTGACCTCATGTCTGCATATCCAGATGGGGAGAAGCTCCGCGCCTTCCTAGAAATCATACTCACCGATATTGAACAGAACCATGGAGGTGGAATCTCGTCACCTCATTTTCTGTATGGGAGGCTCATCCAATCTTCAAGCGCCCTTGCTCAAGCAACGGTAGTAAATGCGCTCCAGAATTCTAACTCAAGGACAAATCAATTTGCCGGTATTGCGCTTTCGAAGCTAATGAGTGATGACCATGTTTATGGATTAACTATTGCCCGAAAGTTCATCACAACAGAACTGCCTGAGCTATATGCCGCTGTAGGCCGAGCTTACAGCACATTAGACCTGAAAGACAAAGGGTACACAGAAGAAGATTTGATACTGCTTCGGGACGTCCTATCGTCTAAAAACCGATGGGTTGTTCTTAACGGGATTGAGGCAGTCAGAAACGTAGCTCGGAGCAACAAGACACTTGCCGTTGAGCTGCTCAAATATGTTGATTTTGGTATTTCAAGTCAAGTTGCCAACGATGTTCTTAATCTTTTTCATCGCGATCAATTGATTTCGTTTCGCTTGCTCAGTGATGAAGATGTTGAGTATTTCATTAAGAAATTGATGTCCATACCGAAACTAGATGGATACTGGATCGACACATTCTTGTCCAATGTGTCTAGGTATCATACACAACTTGCGGCTGCGTTCTTCATGGCTCGGGTTGAGCATGCGGCAAATACAGGTGATTGGCACTATCGGCCCTGTAATCATGGTTTATATTCTCATGTACCTCTTTGCTTTCGTGAATCAGAAGAATTTGGTTCACTTTTTCGACAAGTGGTTCAGTGGATGAAAACTCATTTCGAGAAGAGTAACCAATTCAAACACTGTTCCTGCGATCTATTTAATATGATGTTTTATCCCTTGGATGATGAGCTGCTTAGCTTAATCCAAGACTGGATTGATGTAGGAACTCCTGAAGATATGTGGATCATCCCTCAAGTGCTTAGAGAAAGTCACTCGAACTTTGTATTTGAGCAGAGGGCTTTTGTTACTCGATTTTTGGACAAGGCAAAGCAGCATGGGAAAGAGGTATTTGATAATGCCGTGAACGCATTATACTGCTCAGCGACTACTGGCTTGAAGAGAGGTATTCCTGGGGAACCGTTCCCAGAAGATATTATGATGCGCGATGAAGCAGAGAGAGCGCTTCAAGAAATTCCGAGGTTTGCGTCAGCATATCATTTATATGAATTATTAAAGAAACACGCTGAGGCCGATATTAATCGCTCGCTCAGGGAGCGAGAAAAATTTGAGGATGAATAACTTCTTTTCGGTTTTTACATCTCGCACAGTTCATGCAGCGTCACTTGCGAGCGGTCCTGCAATGCGTGGCGGATGTGCCTGCTCAATTGCGCCGTGTCGATTACGATTTGCGAATACAGCGCTGCCGCATCCATGTCGGCAGCACCCGATTCCAGTTCTATATCCGCGATCAACGGTTTGACGGTTGGCGTGTGGAGCGGCCGTTCCATCGGCAACTCGATGTCGGCAGCGGTATCGGCAATATCCGTTATTATCCCCGGCGGCTGTGATTCCCGTAGCGCCAGCGCCTTGGCCTCAATGCCGTGCAGGATGTCCATGATACGGCGGTTCTCCAGCCAGGCCTGGTCGTCCAGAAAGCGGCGCAACTGCTGCGAAAGCTGGGCCACAGTGCGCTGCGTGTGTTCGCCGGCTTCCAGCCAGTCGTAGTGCACGCGCCGGGTGCGGGCGTCAGGCCCTAGTTCGGCTATCGGGGGCAGGGCCAATACGCGTTCAAGCAAACTCGAGAGTTCCTCCTGGCGGCTGCTGGACATCAGGAAATCCCAAAAGGCGCGAAAACTGCGGCCCTGGTCGGAGTCGGCAATGGCGTCGCGCTCGCCCATGATTTTTTCCAGCAGTGCGCCTTTTGAGCCTTCCCACAGCGCGATGCGTTCCCGTACGCGCCGATCCAAGCCGCGAAAGTTGTGTTCCACCTCCCGGAAATCGGTCAGCAACTCGCGCGCCAGCTGAATGAACTGTTGAAAGCGGTCTTTCAGCGCGGTGCCGTCCAGCAACGGAATGTCCCCAGTCAGAATACGCCTAATCTCGGCATCGATTTCATCGCGGCGCTTGTGCAAGTCGGTAATACGCGCCTCCGGGTCGGTCTCGCTGCCTTCGCTCATCTGCTTGAGCAGCTCGAACAGCGTCAGCAGGCGCGACTCGGTGCCCACGAAACTGCGCTCGGTCAGTGTCCCGAGCCAGGCAATGGCCTTCTCGGTGGGCGGGGTCAGGTCGAAATGCGGCTCGTCCGATCCCTGGACGTAGAATTTACGCAGCCAGCCCTTGTCGGTACCCGCCCAATCGTTGAGGTAGTCCAGCGCCGGTTTCGGGAATGCCTCTGCTCCCAATCGTTCGCGCAGGGCGAACAGTTCGTCTTCCAGTATTTCAGCCAAATCCGCTTGCGCCATTACCCGGACGTTGGGCACGATGAACACGCGTTGCAGAAAGCTCGCGACCAGCGGCGCATGCGGCGAATTCAGCAGGCGCCAGGCCGGATGGTTTTGGCGCAACAGGTCAAGGGTGGCGTAGTCCAGGTTCAATCGGTGATCTCCAGGCCGGCTTCAGTATAGGCGGTGACTAAGAAAATTACTGCTGCCAGAGTTTAAGCGCAAAGTTTTTTCAAACAAGAAAAATCTTACAGATCAGACATCAGCTTCACCAGCGTTTTATTTTTGGCTGCGGAATAGTAACGAATTTAATAGCTGTAACCATAGAGCGTAGGAAGAAAAGCTTTATTAAGTTCGTTGTTGTTGCCGGGCAAAAAAATCAATCGCTCTCGGTCTTGAGCCGTTAACCGATTCGTTTGACTTGTTATTCGCTTTACCTCAGCAGTCGGCTTGAAAACAATCGGATTATCCCCCATGCTAGAGGCAACTTAAAAACTCCTTAATGAGGCAAATATTATGCGAATGGACAAATTGACCAGCATGTTTCAAACGGCATTGGCCGATGCACAGAGTGTGGCCTTGGGCAAAGACCATCAATTCATCGAGCCTATCCATGTGATGCTGGCGTTGCTGGATCAACATGGCGGAAGCATCAGGCCGTTGCTGACCCATATGGGGATCAACACGCAGTTGCTGCGCACCGATCTGGTCAGGGAAATGGATAGGCTGGCGACGGTCAGCGGTTCCGGCGGCGACGTGCAGATTTCCAATGAATTATCACGATTGCTGAATTTAACCGACAAGCTGGCGCAAAAGCGCAACGACAAATTCATCTCCAGCGAGCTGTTCTTATTGGCTGTGTTTGAAGAAAAAAGTTTGCTTCAGGACATGCTAAAAAAAGCCGGGATCACTAAACAGACCGTGGAAAAAGCCATTGATGCAATGCGCGGCGGTCAGGCGGTGGATGATCCCAATGCCGAGGAACAGCGTCAGGCGTTGCAAAAATACACGATCGATCTGACCGAACGCGCGGAACAAGGCAAGCTTGATCCTGTGATCGGGCGGGATGACGAGATACGCCGGACGATCCAGGTTTTACAGCGCCGCACCAAAAACAACCCGGTGTTGATCGGCGAGCCGGGCGTGGGCAAGACCGCGATTGTCGAGGGTTTGGCGCAACGCATCGTCAATGGCGAAGTGCCTGAAGGCATCAAGGGCAAGCGGGTATTGGCTTTGGATATGGCGGCATTGATTGCCGGCGCCAAGTTTCGCGGCGAATTCGAGGAGCGCCTGAAAGCGGTGTTAAACGATCTTGCCAAACAGGAAGGGCAGGTGATCCTGTTTATCGACGAGCTGCACACCATGGTCGGCGCGGGCAAGGCGGAAGGCGCGATGGATGCGGGCAACATGCTGAAACCGGCGCTGGCGCGCGGCGAATTGCATTGCGTGGGCGCAACGACGCTGGATGAATACCGCAAATATGTCGAAAAAGACGCGGCGCTGGAACGCCGTTTCCAAAAGGTGCTGGTCGATGAACCGTCTGTCGAAGATACCGTGGCGATTTTGCGCGGCCTGAAGGAAAAATACGAGGTGCATCACGGCGTCGATATTACCGACCCGGCCATCATCGCGGCGGCGAACCTGTCCTACCGTTATATCGCCGACCGGCAGTTGCCGGACAAGGCCATCGACCTGATCGACGAGGCGGCCAGCCGCATCCGCATGGAAATCGATTCCAAGCCGGAGGAAATGGACAAGCTGTACCGGCGCTTGATTCAGTTAAAAATCGAGCAGGTCGCGCTGCAAAAAGAATCCGATGCCGCGTCCAAAAAACGCCTGGAAATTCTGGAAGAGGAAATCGCCGATCTGGAAAAAGAATATTCCGATCTGGAAGAAATCTGGAAAGCCGAAAAAGCCTCGTTGCAGGGTTCGGCATCGATCAAGGAAAAACTGGAACACGCCAAAACCGAGCTGGAAGCGGCCAGCCGCGCCGGTGATCTGGCGAAGATGTCCGAGTTACAGTACGGTATTATTCCCGCACTGGAAAAGCAGCTGCATTCGGACGCACCGGCTGAAGAACATAAAATGACCTTGTTACGCAACAAAGTCACCGAGGAAGAAATCGCCGAGGTAGTGTCAAAATGGACCGGCATCCCCGTGTCTAAAATGATGGAGGGCGAGCGCGACAAACTGCTGCATATGGAAGAGCAACTCAGCAAGCGGGTGATCGGCCAGGAAGAAGCGCTGAAAGCAGTCAGCAATGCGATCCGTCGTTCCAGGGCCGGGTTATCCGACCCCAACCGTCCGAATGGTTCGTTCCTGTTTCTAGGGCCGACCGGCGTCGGTAAAACCGAGCTGTGCAAGGCGCTGGCCGAGTTTATGTTCGATACGCCCGATGCGATGGTGCGCATCGATATGTCCGAGTTTATGGAAAAGCATTCGGTGGCGCGGCTGATCGGTGCGCCTCCGGGCTATGTCGGTTATGAAGAAGGCGGCTACCTGACCGAACTGGTCAGGCGCAAACCGTATTCGGTCATTTTGCTGGATGAAATCGAAAAAGCCCATCCCGATGTGTTCAACATCCTGTTACAGGTGTTGGATGACGGCCGCTTGACCGACGGACAGGGCCGGACGGTCGATTTCAGGAACACCATTATCGTGATGACCTCTAACCTGGGTTCGGATATTATTCAATCGCTGTCGGGCGAGGCGCTTTATTCGGTGATGAAAACGTCGGTCATGGAAATTGTCAGCACCAAGTTCCGCCCCGAATTCATCAACCGGATCGATGAAGCGGTGGTGTTCCATTCCTTGGGGCGCGGACAGATTAGGGCTATTTCCAAGATTCAAATCGACTACTTGCGTAAACGTTTGCAGGACCGTGAAATCGGCTTTGAAATTTCAGAGGAGGCTTTGGATTTGTTAGGCGAGGCGGGATTCGACCCGGTGTACGGAGCAAGGCCGATGAAACGCGCCATCCAGCAACAGCTTGAAAACCCGCTGGCTCAGGAAATATTGGCGGGTAACTTTGTTGCCGGGGATACCATCAAAGTCGATGTTGAGCATGAGACGTTGCGGTTTTTGAAGGGCTAAGACGTAACGCCTCGATGCGTCGAAGCCGGGCGGGGCATTCTGCTCCGTCTGAGACGTTTAGAGTCATTAAATGTACAACTTTGCTTAGGCTAGGCTGTCGAAACGTTAGGAGCTGGGCAGCAAACCCAGCTCCGCTTGAGAAGCAGAACACCATTTAACCAAACGCGGCAGCAAGCGGCTGGTGAGAAAAAATAAACTAAAACTTCAAAACACGTTGGTACAGGATTCCCTAACTTCCTTAAGTTCTACAGCAATTTCCCGACGCATACGGAAATCCCGCCTAGTGTGGGCAATGTTGTAAGGAATATTAGGGTTTTTTTCATACTTTACGGCGGTGCGGATAATACCTATCCACTGCCGGTCATTATCTTCCATTTCCTTAAAGCGGTTACGAATGCGCTCCAATTCTTGATTACAGTAGGTGATAAAGCCGGCCGCATAAAATACGCTGTTTTTCAGGTAATCTTGCAAAGCGGCCAAATCCCCATTAATTTCAGCAACAACCGCTTCAAAATTGCCCGGCTCATTGGCCGGTATACTTTCCGGTTCTTCGGTAGTTTTTTTGGCTGTGGGCATAGCTTCAGCAGCAACCGCATTGACAATATCCTGTATCACTTGGTTTTTGGCAGGCGGTTTTTCCGCCGCTTTGGCGCGGCTTCCGGCTCCGCCGTTTGGGGCCGATTTTGCCCACAATCCGTAACGTAAATAATGCGTCAGGCCGCCTTCGTGCTTGGCTTTATCGTCGCCCTGATAAAAGGCTTCCAGGGTTTTGATTTCAGCGGCCCGCTCATTTAACAGACGTTCCCTGGCGTGCAAGGGTTTGGCAATAAATGCTTCAACGGCAACTCGGCTAAAGCGCAAAAACAGCACTTGAAAACCGTGACGGATACGCGCCTGCTCAAGGCTTTCATCAACATCGGAATGCAGCAGGGTTTTGCGCACCTCTTCGGTTTCCCACAGCAGGCTTTGGGTTTTAAGCGCAATTTGGTCGATAAGCGCCTGTAGCGCTTGCGCCAACTGATCGGTCAGCTCCGTCTCAAACTTCTTCTGGATTTCCCGAAATAATTCCTCGCGAATTTTGTAATTGCCCTCGCGCGGGTCGGGCATGGAGATCGCACCGCCTGCCGTGTATATGCGTTTTAATTCATCCGGCTGGGCTGTAGTCAGGTTTGACAGCAAAAATTCGATTTTTTCATCATAAGAGACATGCAGGGCGGCCAGCTCAAAATGTTCCGAGCCAACCGCATCGGCTTCTTTACGGCCCTGAATAACCTCGGCATACCAGGTGTCGAAATCCTTTTTGATGCGTTGCCATTCGCGGCCCCACCACTGATTAAAATCCTTGCCGAGCAAATCGTCTTCTTGGATTTCGGTTTCATCGAATACGCCGTAAATCGGTTCAAGCTTAAGCAACACTTCATTGGCAATTTGCCGGATACCGCTAACCAACGCGTCGCAACGCCTTTCCAAAACGCCTGAGCGTTCGTGGTCGATGTAGTAATTGATCGATTCTTTTAAAGCAACCATGCCGTCGTTAATGCCCAGCTTTTTCATTTTAGCTTTATCGTCAGCGCTTTTGGTGCGTCTTAGGGTGTCTTCGGAAGGGATGCCGAACTCGACCAAATGGGCGCGCGCGCAAACCGGGATCAACCGGCGCTCAGGCACTGAGGGCCAATAGCTGCGGTGCTTGGTATAAGTCTCTTTAAAATCGATCTGGTCATCCATGGCGTCGGCTTGGGTCAGCACCACAAACACCTTGTCGGACACTTTTACACTGGGATCTTCGGAATCGGCAATGACCAGCATTTCTTTTTCAGGGCCGGTGATGGACGGCTGCTTCATTTCCTTGGCGTAAATAATAGCGTCGCAGTTTTTTAGCCGTTCGGTCGCTTGCTCGGCATGCATTAAAATGCCCGAGTTAAAGCCCGGCACATCATGGAAAATAATGTCCCGGTCACTGCGCAAACGCACGGTTTTCAACTGAATACGCTTAATAGCAAGGGATTGGGCCCGGTTTTTAAACACTGCCGACTGCAATTGCTCGCTGATTTCGCCAATATCGACAAAGTGTTGGCTAAAGCCGTTTTTCTGTTTTGAAAACACCAAAATCTCGCTCAGATGTTTTTCCGTGTCATCAAAATCTTCCTGTATTTCTTTACGCTCGCGTTCGCTTAAAATGCCTAACAGCGCATCACGCCGCTGCATTTGGAGTTTGCTGATTTCTTCCTTGCTGTAATACTGTATAAACAGCAGTTGATCGTCTTCGGTTTGGGCGGACCATATCTCTGTACTGGTGAAGGTGCAGCGCTCACGCGCGGACGGCAAAATTTCCTGTCCTAACCAGGCGTTCAGTAACGCGCTTTTCCCCGCTTTTTCTAAACCGATCACCGCGACCTCGAAACGGTTGGCATGCAGACGCTCCAATTGCCTGCTTAATCGCGGCCGCTCAATATTGAGCCGTCTTAGCAAGTCAGGGGGAATATCCACGCCGGTCTTATTGCTCAAAGTAATCAGTTTATCCGCCAATACCGATGTTTTTTCAAGTCTGGCCAATTGTTTTTGACAGGTTTCTAACCAAGTAGTCATAAGTATTCCGAAATTACCAAAGAGATGAGACAAATTAAATTACCATAGTTTACCGCATTGCGAATTGCCCCAAATAAAAAACGCGGTAAAACTCAATCCGTAGGGCATCAATAGCATAGCGTATTGCGCCCGCATGGCATGACAGGCCGATCATTCGGCGCCTGCCACCTACACCAACATCAATTCCTGCAAAACCTTAATCTCATCCCTGATCTTAGCCGCCTGCTCGAATTCAAGATTTTTCGCATGCTGGTACATCGCGTCTTCCAGCTGTTTAAGTTTCTTGCTCGCCTGCTTGGGCGTCATGGCCGCCTTATAGTCGGCCGGGAATTCAGCCACCTTGTCCAGCAGCTTATTGGCGCTGGTCATGCCTGCGCCGGGTATCGATACTTGCATAATATCGTTGACCGACTTGAAAATGGTCTTCGGCTCGATATGATGCTCGATATTGAACTGGTGCTGTTTTTCACGGCGGCGCTCGGTTTCATCGATTGCCTGCTGCATCGATTTGGTGATCTTGTCACCGTACAAAATAGCCTTGCCGTTGACGTTCCGAGCCGCGCGGCCGATGGTTTGCACCAGCGACACGACCGAACGCAGGAAGCCTTCCTTGTCGGCATCGAGTATCGCAACCAACGACACTTCCGGTATGTCCAACCCTTCGCGCAACAGGTTGATGCCGACCAACACGTCGAACTGCCCCAGCCGCAAATCCCGGATGATCTCGACCCGTTCCACGGTATCGATGTCGGAATGCAGGTAACGCACCCGCACGCCGTGTTCCATCAAATATTCGGTCAAATCTTCCGACATTCGTTTGGTTAATGTGGTCACCAGCACCCGTTCTTTTACCACCACGCGCTTGTTGATTTCCGATAGCAAATCGTCGACCTGAGTGGTGGCCGGGCGCACTTCCACGACCGGGTCAAGCAAGCCGGTCGGCCTGACCACCTGCTCGGCAAATACGCCGGAATGCTCCCGTTCGTATGGCCCCGGCGTTGCCGACACATAAATCCGTTGCGGCGCTTTCAGCTCAAACTCATCGAACATCAACGGGCGGTTATCCAGCGCGGAAGGCAGCCTGAAGCCGTATTCAACCAGCGTTTCCTTGCGCGACCGGTCGCCCTTGTACATCGCGCCGATCTGCGGCACGGCGACGTGGCTTTCATCGATAATCACCAACGCATTGTCGCGCAAATAATCGAACATCGTCGGCGGCGATTCGCCCGCGCTTCTGCCGGACAGGTAGCGGGAATAGTTTTCGATGCCGGAGCAATAGCCGACTTCCAGAATCATCTCAATATCGAACAGCGTCCGCTGCTCCAGCCGCTGCGCTTCGACCAGTTTGTCCAGCGAGCGCAATTGCTCCAGACGTTCCTTGAGTTCCACCTTGATCGCTTCAACCGCCTCCAACAGCTGCTCGCGCGGCGTTACATAATGGCTTTTCGGATAGATCGTATAACGCGCCAGCCGCCGGATGATCTCGCCGGTCAGCGGGTCGAATAACGACAAGCGTTCCACCTCGTCGTCGAACAGCTCTATCCGTAACGCTTCGCTGTCCGATTCGGCCGGGAACACATCGATCACTTCGCCGCGCACCCGGTAAGTTGCACGGCGCAGGTCGATGTCGTTGCGGGTGTATTGCATTTCCGCCAGCCGCCGCAGGATGTCGCGCTGGTTAATCATGTCGCCCTTGACCAGATGCAACACCATTTTGAAGTACGATTCCGGCTCGCCCAAGCCGTAAATCGCAGAAACTGTGGCGACGACGATCGTATCGTCCCGTTCGATCAACGCCTTGGTCGCCGACAGGCGCATCTGTTCGATATGCTCGTTGATCGCCGCATCCTTGTCGATGAAGGTGTCGGAGGCGGGGACATAGGCTTCCGGCTGGTAATAGTCGTAATACGAGACGAAATATTCGACGCTGTTTTCCGGGAAAAACTCTTTCATTTCGCCGTAGAGTTGCGCGGCCAGGGTTTTATTGGGCGCCATAATCATCGCCGGACGCTGCACCTGGTTAATCACATTGGCTATCGTGAAGGTTTTGCCGGAACCGGTCACGCCCAGCAAAGTTTGATGCACTTCGCCGTCATTCAAGCCTTCGACCAAGGCTTGTATCGCGGTAGGCTGGTCGCCGGCAGGCTGGAAACGGCTGTGGAGGTTGAACTTCTTTTTCACTTGGATTTCTCAATGAACATAGCTGATTTATCGTTCCCATGCTTCGGTATCAACGTCATGACTTAAGGATTTTACCGTTCGGCCTGAGCTTGTCGAAGGGTGAATGGTAAATCCGATCCCGTTGACTTAAGCCGTTCATGCTTCGACAAGCTCAGCACGAACGGCTTAAGTCAGTGCCAACTTCTCAATAAACATGTATTTTTAACACCTGAATGTTAGTAAGCCATTATACATAATGTATAATCCCCTACACCTTTGACATTGATTTTACACGGGGAAACATGAGCATCAAACTTTCTAACAGAGTCCAGGCAGTTAAACCATCACCGACTTTGGCGATTACCGCCAGAGCCGCTCAAATGCGCGCCGCGGGCAAAGACATCATCGGCCTGGGCGCAGGCGAGCCGGATTTCGATACCCCGGATCATATTAAGGCTGCGGCGGTTAAGGCTATCGAGAGTGGCTACACCAAATACACCGCGGTAGACGGCATACCCAGTCTGAAAAAAGCCATTATCGCCAAATACAAGAACGATAACGGTCTTGACTACCAAGCCAACCAGATCCTGGTTTCCTGCGGCGGCAAGCAAAGCTCATTCAACCTGACCCAGGCCCTGCTTAACGCAGGCGATGAAGTTATCATTCCCGCGCCGTTCTGGGTTTCTTATCCCGATATGGTGTTATTGGCTGACGGCGTGCCGGTTATTATCGAAACTACACAGGCGCAAAACTTTAAAATAACGCCTGAACAGTTGCGCGCCGCGATTACCGATAAAACCCGGCTGATCTTCATCAACAGCCCGTCCAACCCGTCCGGCGTTGCTTACAATTTGGAAGAGCTTAAAGCGCTGGGCGACGTGCTTAAGGATTTCCCAAACATTATCATTGCAACCGACGATATGTACGAACACATCCTGTGGAAAAAAGGCACGTTCGTTAACATTTTAAACGCGCATCCTGAATTTTATGACCGCACCGTGGTCATGAACGGCGTATCCAAAGCCTATTCGATGACCGGCTGGCGTATCGGTTATGCCGCAGGCCCTGCGGATTTGATCGAAGCGATGACTACTATCCAGTCGCAAAGTACGTCCAACCCTACGTCGATTTCACAATATGCCGCCGAAGCCGCGTTAACCGGTGATCAAAGCTTTATCGACAATATGTGCGTTGAATTTAAAAAGCGCCACGATTATGTCGTTGCCGAACTGAACAGCATAGACGGCGTTGACTGCCTTGAAACCGACGGCACCTTTTACGTGTTCCCTAACGTGGAAAAGCTGATTGCCGGACTGGACGGTATTGATGACGATCTGGGTTTTTCCGAATATCTGATCGAAGAAGCCGGCGTTGCGTTGGTGCCGGGTTCCGCGTTCGGCACGCCTGGACATATCAGGATTTCGATAGCCACCAGCATGGCCAATCTGGAAAAGGCTATGGAGCGGATTAAGAAGGCGATTTAATCCAAGATTTCACTGGAGGGCAAGTAATGAAGCTGTTTGCCCTCCATGACGTCTTTCTGGTTAGACTTCGAAACTAATGAAGCGAAGCATTTTTTATTCGTGGCAATCCGACTTAGAGGGAGCCGGAAATCGCAACCTCATCGAAGATGCCTTGAAGCGGGCTCTTAAGAGTATTCGAAGGGATGAATCTGAGACCGTAGAGCCAGTATTGGATCGTGATACAGCCGGACTTTCTGGGGCGCCATCAATCTCAGAGAGTATTTTTGCCAAAATCAGCTTGGCTGATGTTTTTGTTGCTGACGTCTCAATAATTAACAAAGGTTCAACCAGACGGCTAATACCGAACCCAAATGTACTTATTGAGCTCGGATATGCTATTGCCCAATTGGGTTGGGAACGAGTTCTTCTTGTACAAAATACCGCGTATGGAGACCCAGAAGACCTACCGTTTGATCTTCGTGGACGTAGAATTGTTCCTTACTCTTTCGAGCGCGATACGAATGATCGTTCAGAAGTTAGAGCATTATTGCAAGGTAGGCTCGAGGCTGCACTTAAGTCAGCTCTAAGCAACTCCACTCAAACATCACTGCCAACTGGGTTCAATGCTCCTTTTTATGGTGGGGCAAGTGGAACACAGAAAATAATGGACTTTCATATGGTGGCGCACTATTTATTCGTAACGTGGGCGCAGCAGGATTTCTCTTTGATCTGTCTGTATTTAATGGCGCCCATAGTGGCTCACTTACTGCTTATGCAAAAATAATTTCACCCGATCTAGCATATGTAAGGGTGCCAAATGGAGAAGATGGCGAATTCGGTGAGATTCTCTTTAGGAGGGAGATGAATCAAGGGCGACGCATTGTTCACGTCGAAGAAACTGCAAGCTGCTCCTATTATCGAGGCATGGGAGCGATCTTTACAGGAGATTTCATTCGCACAAGGGACTCTCTGTTTGATAACGGCGTTCTAAACGAGTTAGAGCTAGAGCGGCTTTATAGCATTTCTGGCGATCATTACGATTCTTTGGGGCAACGATTTCAGGGACTAAGTGAATCTGAAAATATTGATGCATTTTCCGCTGATGTGATAATTGGTGGTGTACGTGGTCTCTACACGATTATGGAAGGAATCATGATGCGTGGATCAAACGGAGAACTATGGGTGGCTTATATCGATGATGAAGTAGTTAGGTATTTCACCACCCAATCCGAATGGAAAAATTTGCTTCCAAAAACCATTGAAAACTGGCGAGAACGATTCAAGGCAAAATTAGTTTCATTTCATCCGAGCGTTGACATTATCCCGAAAAATGAATATTGAGCGCTACAGCTAAATATTCAGTCGGGTAGGTCGGGCAACTGCTTTTCGTTGCCCGACATTTTGCTAATATCATGCATAAACTGAATGCCAAATTCAGCCATTTGTCCTTTGTAGCGCTTTGTTAGCGGCCAATGCTTCAAGGCGTTCGGCCAACCAAACTTTTATGATGGACTGCCGGGTTACGCCCACCCTGCTCGCCTCTTTATCTAGCGACTCAATCATCCAGGCAGGAAAGTCAACATTCACCCGCTTTTGGTCTTGCATGCTCCTCCTGGCTTTGGATAAGTCCAATACATTTTGAATGTCACCGCCGTCATCAAAATTCTTGTCAAATTCACTAGCTTTCATATAAGGCTACCTCTTCTTTTCGTGATCTGCGGACAGATATAATTCTAATGCATGTTCCCCGGTATGTGATTACGCCGGACCAATGCTTTCCTGCGATGACGCCAACAATTAAAAAACGGGGCTCATCTTCTGTTTTTACTGGAATTTCAAGCAGGTCAGGATCATCCCAAAGCTTTTGCGCATCCACAAAGTCTACGCCATGCTTTTCGAGATTTGTCCTACTCTTGTTTTCATCAAATTCAAACTCAATCATGGTATAAAAAATATACCAAAATTAAGCGGGTGGCAAGCATAAGATGGCGGACTTGCAACAGAGCTAAGTAAGCCATGTTGGGTGTATTGTCTATGCCCACATTCCCTGGTTTCAATATGGTGGTGTGTTTGAGTTAAGTTCATTCCAAAGCGGCCAAAGCCGCTTCAGGCGCTTTGTCGAGAATCTTTAATAATGCTTTTGCCGCGCCCGTTGGGCAACGTTTTCCCTGCTCCCAATTGCGGATAGTTTCAAGCGATACATCAATCCGCTGAGAAAATTCAGCCTGACTCAAGCCCAGCCGCGTCCGTACTCGACGAGCAAATTTAGCTGCGTCTAACATGGCATTGGTTTCATCGATGTGTTGCTGAGCGGCAATATCCCGCTCGTTAGTGGCATCCAAGCGGTTGAAATCGACTCTACCTTCAGGCAGCGATGCCGGATTTTCAGGATCAATACTAATTCTTACTTTTTTCATAGCGATTTACCTCGCGTTGATTGGCCTTGCGTGCTGAAATAATCCGAATGGTTGAACCGCGTAACGTGTAGACAACACAGAATACCCGCTGAGTAATTGAGCCTAAGAGTTGATAACGCTCTTCGCCATAATCCCAGCGCGTATCTTTTTTAATAAGGCGATTGGGGTCAATGAACGCTCGAACCACATAGGCAAAATCAAACCCACGTTGATCAAAACAGATGCCGCTTTTGTTTTCATCCCATTCAAAATCCATAGATACAGTATAGGTCATTGGCCTATCAGCAACAAGCCGGTGTTGCATTGGTGCCGGGGTTCCGCGTTCTTCGCCACCCCTGGCCCGATCTGCTATTTATCCGTTAGTAGGCTGCCTAAAGTCACCAGTTGATTAATCTCGTTCTTAGTCGAAGTTTTAACGGCTACTGCCTGAATGCCGTCCGCCATCTTATTGGCGACATCAAATTGCAGGGCTTGGGCAGAGTTCTTGGCAATAATGGCAAGCACATCATCTTTAGTGCTCGATGCCGGCAGGCTGCTGAGTTCTTTTTCCGCCAGTGCTGTTAATTCGGAGGCTTTGGCTGAATTATTCATTCTGGCGTAGTGCCCGGCTAAACGACCGGCAACAATAGCTTTGTCGGCAGCGAAGGTAACAGCGGGAAGCTGGCCTTCCGCCAATTCCAAAGAATAGCCGGCAATGCTGGGATCGTAGCTGGCAATCAAATCAAAGGCCAGGGCCTTATAGGTTGCATCTTGAATGTCTTTGTTGATGGCTAAGGCGCTGTTAATTGCATTGTTTTTTAGCAAGACTTGAATGGCACGATAAAGCACTTCACCTTGTTTTTCTTTGGGAATGTTTTGCAGCATTGTCGTTTGCAACTGATTAATATGGGCATAGCTTTCGATCAGCTCTATTAAAGTTTCGGTTTTTATCTTGGCGATAAGGCTTTCGGTGCTTGCCAACCATTTGGCAGCGTTAGCGTCGTCGTTAATATCATGATATGCCCGTCCCAAGGCAGCGCGGGCGCTGACTTGTTGATCAGGAGATTCGAGTTTCGCCAATAAGGCATCAGCCTGTGACAAATAATTGTTTGATGTGTCGACGTTACCGAGCTTAGCGTTAT
>JALNYY010000076.1 GCA_023229605.1 Methylobacter sp. | reverse complement strand
TCTCCTGAGCGCCTGATGGCGAACCGACTCATCGCTGGTGCGCAGTGCAACCTGGGCCTGGGTCAGCAGTCCCGCCAACGGGGTCCTTAATTCGTGCGAGGCATCGGCGGTAAACCGGCGCTCATGCTCGAAGGCCTGTTCAAGCTGGGCGAACAGGTTGTTGATTTCATTGACCACGGGAATAATTTCCTTGGGCAGCTTTTTACTGGATAACGGTTTAAGAAAGCTGGCTTCCCGCCTGGATAACGCTATTTCCAGGCGATTAAGCGGATTTAACGAATGTCCGACAATAATCCAGATAACGATGCCTAAAATCGGCAGTCCGACCAGGAATTGCATCACCAATTGCGCCGATATTTCATCGGTCAGTTCGGCGCGAATTTCTTCCTTTTGACCGACGTGAATAACATATTCATCGTTTGAGCTGGAAATGCTGAACACATGCCACAAATGCTCATCGATATTGGTTTCGCTGAAACCGTTAGCCGCAGAGGAGAACGCAAACGTCGGCGCGCTTTCCGAGCGCAGCAATAAGCCGTCATTTTTGGACCACAGCTGGAAAGCGATTTTTCTTTCGTATTTATGGCCTAACGTGCTGGCTTCCAGAAGCCCGTCGAATACATCCCATAATTGATCGTCGATATTTTTCTTGTTGACGCCAAGCACCGTAAACTCAGGCGAATTTTCCGAGCGCATCAACAAGCCGTCCCCTTTGGCCCAGAGCTGAAAGTTGCTTTGTGTTTTATGTTTGCGCCGGGTGTTGACGTGCAGCCGGTCGTCGGTTTGCGCCTGCGCCCAATGCTTGGATAGCGAACCTTCCCGCACCAGGCTTTCGACAAACACATGCAGCACTTTGGCCGATTGCGCCAGTTCGGCATCGAACAGGCTGGCGACTTCGTCGCGGGTGACTTTATAACTCATATAGGCCGTCACTCCCCAGATCAACATGGATGCGGAGAGCAGGCTAAACAACAGCAGTTGGCGTAGCGAATAATTCATTAATTCTCGGTGGTGATTACTTGGCAATTAGAACACGGATGACACGGATTAAACTGATAAGGCACAAGACGAAAGGCAAAAGGCAAAGGGCGAAAAGTGTTTTTTTGCCATTTGCCTTTCATCTTTCGCCTTTTTTATTCATATTCCATTATTAAAGATTAATCCTAATCTTCATCGATAATATAACCCACGCCACGGACGGTGCGGATAATGGACGGGTCGAGTTTTTTCCTCAGATGGTGGATATGGACCTCGACGGTATTGCTCTCCACATCCGAATCCCATGAGTACAGGCTTTCTTCAAGCCGGGCGCGGGAAATAACCCGGCCGATGTTGCTCATTAGGAAACTTAGAATCTCAAATTCTTTTTGCGACAGATCGACTTTTTCATCGTTCCAGGTCACCTGATGCGAGGCCGGGTCCAAAACAATGCCTTTGTATTCGATATTGGGAACGCTACGGCCTTCGTTTCTTCTCGCCAATGCCCGTAATCGTGCGCAAACCTCATCCAGTTCGAACGGTTTAATCACAAAATCGTCGGCGCCGCTATCCAGGCCCAGTACGCGATCGGAAACGGTATCCTTGGCGGTCAGGACCATCACCGGCGTTTCATCTTTACGCGCCCTCAACGCTTTTAAAATATCCAAGCCTTCCATGTCCGGCAGGTTCAGATCCAGTACGATCAGCTCATAGCTGTTGATTTTCAGCGCTTCGTCGGCAAGCTTGCCGTTTGTTAGCCAGTCCACCGCATAACCTTCCATTTTTAGGCCTTCGACCAGTCCGTCGCCCAGTATTTCATCGTCCTCAACCAGTAACAGTCGCATATGTTCTCGCTTTAAAATAGTTTGTCATCAACAAAAAGGCATGTAGACAGGTAGGGTACGCATCGCGTACCATTTTCTTAATATCACTCCAAGCTCAAAAGGTACGCGATGCGCACCTTAATTAAGCCATTCTAAACTAAATACCAAAAAATCTCTTGCCGCCGCTTAGTCTCTATATCCACATTCCCTGGTGCATTCAAAAATGCCCTTATTGCGATTTTAATTCACATGCGATTAAAGCCGATACCCCTGAAGCGGCCTATGTCGCGGCGCTGCTGGCTGATTTAGCCGGCGACATAAAGCGCTATAACATCACCCGGCCGGTCAGCAGTATTTTTATCGGCGGCGGCACGCCGAGTTTGTTTGCCCCCGAATCGATTGACCGGTTATTGCGCGGCATAGAGCGGCAGCTGGTACTTAAAGACGGCCTGGAAATCACTCTTGAAGCCAATCCCGGCACGTTTGAGAGCCGTAAATTTGCCGAATTCAGGGCGCTGGGCATCAATCGCTTATCGATCGGCATACAAAGCTTTAACGACCCGATATTAAAAAAACTGGGCCGGGTTCATTCGGCGCAGGAAGCTATTCATGCGGCCGAGATTGCGCACCAATCGGGTTTTGATAATTTCAACCTGGATTTGATGTTCGGCCTGCCGGGCGCCAGTCCCGACAGCAGTAAAATAGACGTAGAAACGGCTATCAGCCTTGAGCCTACCCATATTTCCTTTTACCAGTTAACGCTGGAACCCAATACCTGGTTTCATAAATTTCCGCCCAAACTGCCGGATGACGAAACGATCTTCGCTACACAAAAACAGTGCCAGAAAATATTGGCGGATCACGGCTATCTGCAATATGAGGTTTCAGCTTATAGTAAACAAGGCAGGCAATGCCGGCATAATTTAAATTATTGGCGGTTCGGCGATTATTTGGGCATAGGCGCGGGTGCGCACGGCAAAATCAGCCTGGCATTGCCGGATCAGATCATCCGCAGTTTCAAGCCCAAAAGTCCGGAACAGTATTTAAGCAACCCGCATCAAAACGGCGGGTCCGATGTTATTGCCGTGCCGGAGCTGCCTTTGGAATTTATCATGAACCATCTGCGCCTGAAGCAGGGTTTTACGCTGGAAGCCTACCATGCAGCCACAGGGCTTGAGGCAGCTACGCTGGAGCCTGCTTTATCGGCTTGCGTGAAACAAAACTTGCTTACCCGGCAAAATAATCTCTATTATTGTTCGGAACAAGGCTGGAATTTTTTGGATAATATTTTAGAGAAATTCATTCCTTAATCCCTGCAAACTTAACTTCCATAACTATCATGCTTGATTATCAAAAAGACTTTATTTCCTACGCGCTGGATTGCGGCGTACTAAAATTCGGCGAATTCCAGTTGAAATCAGGCCGCACCAGCCCTTATTTTTTCAATACCGGTTTATTCAATACCGGCGCGCAGCTTGGCAAGCTGGGACAGTTTTACGCCCAGGCATTGATTCAGTCCGGCATTAAGCCGGATATTCTTTACGGCCCTGCCTATAAAGGCATCCCGCTGGTCAGCGCTACATCGATTGCCTATGCTCAATTAACCGGCGCGGATATTCCCTTCGCCTTCAACCGCAAGGAAGCGAAAGATCATGGCGAGGGCGGCAGTCTGGTCGGTGCGCCGCTACAGGGCAAGGTGCTCATTCTTGACGATGTGATTACCGCAGGCACGTCAGTCAGGGAATCCGTCGACATCATAAAAAATGCCCATGCAACACCGGCAGGCGTATTAATCGCCCTGGACAGGCAGGAAAAAGGCCGAAATGACGTTTCCGCCATTTCGGAAGTTGAAGACCAGTTTGCAATGCCGGTCATTGCAATCATTACCCTGGCAAATATTATTGAATATCTAACGAATGATGCTGATGCAGACGTTTCTCTACTCAATCAGATAAAAGCTTATCAGGGCCTGTACGGCATTTAAGGAACACATAAGGTTGGTTGAAAAATAAATATCTTAATCTAACAGTTCTTAAGATATAGACTACAATTACCCAGAAAATTACTGTCACCAGACGACTGCATGGACAGATATTTGTTCCTGCAATACCTGCATTTCCCACGTCCCTGTGGGTTATGCAGGAGGTAGGGCACCAAACACGGCGCTTCGCCTAAAGCGCCTACTTTTGGTAGGCGATGCAGGAGCGCAAACCGACATTCAACTAGCTTATAAAACCATGTTAGCAATAAAAGGCGCACCATGAGGAATATGGAATTCAAAGATCAAATGCATCAATATTCGCAATGGCGTGCAAAACTGGTTCAAGCTATAGAAATGTATCACCAATGGCGTAATCGCTATGGTATGAATGATCCTCACAGCACTGAAACCATCTTAAATATTCTTAATGGCCTGCAATCGGACAAAATCACGCTGGCTTTTGTTGCTGAATTTTCCCGCGGTAAAACCGAACTGATCAATGCCCTGTTTTTTGCCGAAACAGGCGTCAGATTGCTCCCATCTTCACCGGGGCGCACCACGATGTCGCCCACCGAACTTTTTCATGATGAAAAAGGCGGTAATTATATCCGTTTGTTGAATATCGAAAGCCGTCTTGAAGATATTCCACTGTCTGAATTTAAAAAGAATCCTGACCGCTGGACCCAGATTGATCTTGACTGCAGCTCGCCAACGCAAATGCAGGAAGCGTTTAAGGAACTGGTTGCTACCAAGCTGGTTGACCGGGATGTTGCCGACAAGCTGGGTTTGTGGAATGAACGCGAGGCGGCGGAGCAAGGCATCATCAACCCGGAAAAAATTGAAATTCCCTGCTGGCGGCACGCCTTAATCAGCTTTCCCCACCCGTTACTAAAAGAAGGCTTATCGATACTGGATACGCCCGGCTTAAACGCGCTGGGAACCGAGCCGGAACTGACCTTAAGCATGTTGCCCAGCGCCCAGGGCATTATTTTCGTGCTCGCCGCCGACACCGGCGTCACCAAAAGCGACCTGGAAATGTGGCATAACCATGTTTGTCATAATCGCGGCGGCAGTAAACAGGGCTTAGCCGTGGTGATGAATAAAATCGATGCGATGTGGGATGACCTTGCAGGCGAAAACGGCTACGAGGATTCCATACACTCGCAAATAAAAACCTCTGCGGCTACTTTAAAAGTAAACGAAAATGCCATTTTCCCTGTTTCAGCCAAACAAGCCCTGCTTGCCAAGGTTAAAGCCGATGAGACCTTGCTTGCAAAAAGCCGTCTGGCCGCGTTGGAAAACTATCTTGCCAATGATATTTTAAAACAGCGCAAAAATATTCTACTGGGAACCATCACCCGCGACATCGGTTTTCTGGTTAATGAGTCGTCCAACTTAACAAGCACTTCATTGGACAATGCAATTGCACAGCTTGAGGAATTCAAAAAGATCGACTTTCAAAATCAGGACATGACCGGTAAATTGATGGCCGAGACGCGGGACCGGCAAAATCTTTACATGGCCAATGTCGAAAACTTTCAGGCCAGCCGCCGGGTTTTCGCCGTTCAAGCCCAGGCGCTGATTGATTCCTTCGCCAAAGAAAAAGTCGATGAGATCATCAAAACCACCAAACACGACATGGCGAAGAGCCTGACAACCTACGGCATGAAGCAAAATATCCGTAAATTGTTCGATGAATTGCGCGATCTGCTGCAGGACTCTGTCGACAGCACCAATGAAACCCGGCGTCTGGTCAAGGCGATACACAAAAAATTCAAGGACGAATACGGCTTTAAGGAGATAGAGCCGCAACTGTTTTCGATCAAACAATACCAGATTGAACTGGAACAGATTTTTGATGAGGGCGAAGCGTTCCGTTCCAGCGCCAAGACCACGATGTTGGAACAAAGCATTGTTATCAACAAGCTTTACAGTACATTGATCGCCAAGGCCAGAAACATACTCAAACAGGCGCATGCGGATGCCACGACCTGGAGTAACGGCGTTTTAACGCCTTTGATGCATCAAATTAAAGACCATAAAAAACAGATCGAAGGCCGCCTGCAAATGCTGAGGAAAATTAACGAATCCAAAGACAGCATTATTGAAAACATTGCCAGCCTTGAAGCGGAACTGGAGCCTTTAAAACGGCAGCGCGACGAGTTGGCTATCATTATTAACGCCATGCAACTGGATGTTCACAGTTAAACAGGGATAAGGCTTTTTATCCTTTTCTAAAAATCAGATCCCAGACGTCGTGTCCCAAGCGTATGCCGCGCTGTTCGAACCGTGTTAACGGCCGGTATTCCGGGCGTTCGCAATAGCCGCCGCTATGGCTGGCATTGCTGATGCCCACTCCCGCCGACAATATTTGCAGCATGTTTTCCGCGTAATTTTGCCAATCCGTCGCCGCATGAAAATAACCGTCCGACTTCAATTTCCTGGCTAACAGCTCAACAAAGCCGGGGCGGACTATGCGCCGCTTGTGATGCTTCTTTTTCGGCCAGGGGTCGGGAAAGAATAAATGCACGCCGGCCAGACTGTTGTCGGCAATTTTGTGTTCAATAATATCAATCGCATCGTGACAATAAATCCTGACGTTGGTCAGGCCTTGCTGATCCAGCAGCAGCATTAAATGCCCGACGCCCGGTTTGTGCACTTCAATGCCGATATAATCATTTTCAGGGTTAGCCGCCGCCATCTTCGCCAGACTGTCGCCGGTGCCGAAACCTATTTCAACAATCAACGGCGCTGTACGGCCGAAAACCTGGTTGAAATCATAGTCGGTATCAGGGTCGAGACAATATTTGTCCCAATGGTTATCCAAGGCCAATTGTTGGCCTTGGGTGATTCGTCCTTGCCGACGGATAAAGCTGCGGATTCTGTGCGAGGAGGTTTGTTCTTGTTCGGGAGAGAGCATGATAACCAAAAGATATAAAGGACGCCCGGACGGGCGTCCCTGCAAAATTAAAAAAACAAGCCGTCTATCGGCGAGGATGCGGAAGCAAAACGCTTACGCGGCATGCGTCCCGCTAAGAATGCTTCCCGGCCTGCTTCGATACCTTTGCGCATGGCCGAAGCCATCAGCACCGGATTTTTAGCGGCGGCGATCGCGGTATTCATCAATACCCCGTCACAGCCCAGTTCCATCGCAATGGCGGCATCGGAAGCGGTGCCGACGCCGGCATCGACCAAAATGGGCACCTTGGCGTTTTCGACAATGGTCAAAATATTATAGGGATTGCGCACCCCCAAACCCGAACCGATCGGGGCGGCCAGCGGCATGACCGCGACGCAGCCTATCTCTTCCAGCCGTTTGGCCGCAATCGGGTCGTCATTGGTGTACACCATCACATCGAAGCCGTCTTTGACCAGCAGTTCGGCGGCTATATAAGTCTCCGCCACATCAGGGAACAGGGTTTTTTGGTCAGCCAACACTTCCAGCTTGACCAAGTTGTGGCCGCCGAGCAATTCCCGTCCCAAGCGGCAGGTCCTAACCGCGTCTTCCGCGGTATAACAACCGGCGGTATTGGGCAGTATGGTGTATTTGTCCGGCGAAATGACATCCAGCAAATTAGGCTCGCCGGGATTCTGGCCGATATTGGTGCGGCGTATCGCGACAGTCACAATTTGCGCTCCGCTGGCTTCGATAGCCAGGCGGGTTTCTTCCAGATCCTTATATTTTCCGGTGCCGACCAGCAATCTTGAATGATATTTGACTCCGGCGAGCATGAAGGAATCATCCTGCCCGCCGCCAATCGCATGGACAATTTCCAGGCGATCCCCGGCTTTCAACATTTGAGTATCGTATTGCTGGAACGGCAAAATTTCCTTATTCAATTCAATCGCAATTTTTTTGCCGGTTAAGCCCAGCTCGGCAACCACGTCGGCAACCCGGCTGTGTTCAGCGCAGTCGCGGGTTTCGCCGTTCACATAAACCATCATCTGCTTAAACTCCGGTTGGTGTCCACGGTTCTGCGTTTTTGCACCGCTGCCGCCAGCTCTCTTAACAACGGAACGGTATCATCCCAGGACAAACAGGCATCGGTAATGCTTTGGCCGTAAACCAGCGGCTGTCCTTCGATAACCTTTTGATTGCCCGCCTTAAGATGGCTTTCGATCATCACACCCATAATCCGGTGGTCGCCGTTGGCGATTTGCTGGGCGACATCATCGCCGACGATCAACTGCCGCTGGCATTGTTTCAAGCTGTTGGCATGGCTGAAATCGATCATGATATTCGGTTTTAGGTCAGCCTTCACCAAGCCTTCGGCGACCTGTTCCACGCTGACCGCATCATAATTAGGGCGGTCATTGCCGCCTCTTAGAATGATATGCACGTCTTCATTGCCGGTGGTTGAGAAAATAGCCGAATGGCCGGCCTTATTCAGCGAGATGAAGTGGTGGGGGCTCATTGCCGCGCCTATTGCATCGATGGCGATTTTTATCGTGCCGTCGGTGGAGTTTTTAAAACCGATAGGGCAGGACACGCCCGAAGCCAATTCGCGGTGTCCCTGGCTTTCGGTAGTTCTGGCGCCGATTGCGCCCCAGGCGATCAAGTCGGAAATATATTGCGGCGTGATCAAATCCAGGTATTCGGTGGCGGCCGGAACCCCCGCTTCGTTCACATCCAGCAGCAAGCGCCTGGCGATACGCAGGCCTTTGTTGATATTAAAGCTGGAATCCAGGTCAGGGTCGTTAATCAGGCCTTTCCAGCCGACCGTGGTGCGCGGTTTTTCAAAATAGACCCGCATCACGATGACCAAGTCATCGATTAATTCGTCTTTAACCGTTTTCAAAAGCCGGGCATATTCGTGCGCAGCTACAGGGTCATGAATGGAGCAGGGACCCACCACCACGACCAGACGGTCATCCAGGCCGGCCAGTACTTTGTGTATGTCTTGCCTGGCCAGCGAAGTGGTTTGCGCCGCAGCATCGCTAATCGGCATTTCAGTATGAACCTGAACAGGTGCAATGACCTCCTTAGTCGCGCAAATTCTCAAGTCATCAGTATTATATTTTGTGTGCATGAAAGCTATGAACCCGTTGCAGGATTATTATCGGAATTTATTATTTTAACCGATTTTAAAATGCTTTTGTTAGTTCTTGCCGCGGATAAGCGGGTGTACCGCTGTATGGCGTGATTTTATCCGGCCTCCTTGCTTTTGTTATTCGGCGCTTTACGAAACACCCTCAATGACCCGTAACAGAAGATTACCTAACTATGTTATTTGACGTATTAAAAGTGTGGGATATGGCTTATTTTCATTAAAAACATCCCTGGTTAAAAATCTGAAGGCCATAGCAGGTAAGGCTTTAGGGGGTTGGCATGCAATGTGCAATATTAACATATCATGAAATGCTCATGAATTATTGCACATACAAATAGCTAGAGAAGAAAATGAAAAAATACATACTATTATTGGGCGTCAGTTATTTAGGCAGCGGAATGGCTGCGGAGCCTGTGGAGACCGAAAAAACCAATGCCAAATCCGCCCAGAAAAAAGAGAGCACAAAAAAGACAGAAGGGCCGCAGGTTTTGGATATGCTGACTATCAAGGCGCAAAGGTCCAATATCGATCAGCCGTTCGGCAGCTATCTCGATCATTCCCAAATAGCCCTCGCCAGAACGGCTACCAGCGATACCGCGCAAATGCTTAAAGGTACGCCAGGCGTAAGCTTTTCCGGCGGTGGCGGTATTTCCAGCCGGCCCATTATCCACGGCATGGCGGATGATCGTTTACGGGTTCAAGTCGATGGCATGAATTTGATTTCGGCTTGCGCCAACCATATGAATCCTGCGCTTTCTTATGTCGCTCCGTCCAGCGTACTGAGCGCGCAGGTGCTTGCCGGAATTACGCCGGTCAGCATGGGGGGCGACAGTATCGGCGGCACTATCCGCGTTAATTCAGCCGATCCCGAATTTGCTGAAGCAGGCGCCGGTCCTTTGATAAAAGGTCAGGCCTCGACCTTTTATCGCAGCAACGGCGATGCACGTGGAGGCAATATTTCCGCCTCGATAGCGAACGAGCATGCCGAACTTAAATACACAGGCTCAACGGTACAGGCCCGCAATTACAAAGCGGGTGGCAATTTCACTACCACGAACACCAAAAACGGCAATGACGTGGTGGCGTCTTCGGCCTATAAATCAGAGAACCAATCGCTTTCGCTGGCCTTACGCAATGATGACCATCTTGCCGTCATCAAGGTGGGGCAGCAAAATATTCCTTATCAGGCTTTCCCTAACGTGCGTATGGACATGACCGGCGATGACAGCTGGTTCGCCAATGTTTTCACTAAAAGTAAGTTTAAATGGGGCAACCTGGAAACCCGTGCTTATCACGAAGATGCCCGGCATAAGATGAACTTCCTCGCGGATAAAATGACCACGCCAACCCGTAACATGCCTATGGATACCTATGGCGTGAACCAAGGCTTGTCGGTAAAAGCCAATATCGATATTACCGATAGGCATTTGCTCACAGTGGGCGGCGAATATCAGCGTTATCGTTTGGACGATTGGTGGGATCCGGCTCCAGGCAGCATGATGATGGGGCCGGGTACATTTTGGAATATCAATGGAGGGCAGCGCGATCGTGTAGATCTGTTTACCGAATGGGAAGGCCGCTGGAACGACCAATGGCTGACGCAGCTCGGTGTCCGTGTCGGTGGTGTGGAAATGAGTGCCGGTGACGTAAAAGACTATAAAAACAGTACAGTGGCGCAGAGAGCGGAAGCGACAGCTGTTAACAGCCAAAATAAAAAGCAAACCGACATTAATATCGATTGGACGGCGTTAGTGCGTTACACCCTCAACGATATGCAGACTTATGAGCTGGGGGCTGCCAGAAAATCCCGCTCACCCAGTCTTTACGAGCGCTTTGCCTGGTCTCGCGGGGCAATGGCTATGTTTATGAATAACTGGGTGGGTGACGGTAACGGCTATGTAGGCGACATTAACCTTAAGCCGGAAGTTGCCCACACTGTCAGCGCGACAGCCAATTGGCATGATGCCAACCAGGAAGACTGGGAAACTAAAATCACGCCTTTTTACACCCACGTCGACAATTATATCGATGCGAGACTCTGCCAGCCGGCTAATGGAGTGACATGCACCAGTCCGTCAGGAGGTTTTAATTTTCTGCAACTGGCCAACTTCGACGCACACCTTTTCGGCGTAGATGTTTCAGGGTCCAAATTATTATTGAAAACCGATAAATACGGTAACCTGACCGGTAAAACCGTTTTAAATTATGTAAGAGGGCAGAACAATGACACCGGCGGCAACCTGTATCAACAGATGCCGTTCAATGCGACGGTGGCGCTTGAGCATCGGCGCGGCGGCTGGTCCAACACTATCGAAACGCAATTGGTTGCATCTAAAACAGACGTGGAAGCCGTTCGGGTAGAACCTAAAACCGCAGGTTACGTACTGCTCAATCTGCGCAGCAGCTATGCCTGGAAGCATTTGCGCATCGATGGCGGCATAGATAATATCCTTGACAAGAATTATGCCCTGCCTTTAGGCGGCACTTATATAGGGGAAGTAAGCACAGCCGGAACAGCCGTTCCCGGTATGGGGCGCTCGCTCAATGTCGGCATGACTGTAAGCTATTAGCAAACATTGTTAAGCTAGCCTTCCGGCTTCGGGTGGGGTGGATAAACGTAGCGCATCTACCCTGAGTCCATGCAGTCGTAAATACTGGAGCAACCTCAGACCAACCTGCGCTACTGCACTTAAAGGAAATTAGATAATGAAGCGATTAATCGGATGTCTACCGGCAGGGCTGTTTATGCTATTTATAGCGGTATCAGCCCAAGCTGTGGAAAAAGCAAGCGATGCTCGACTTGATGAGGTTGTGCAGCGCGGTTCGCATGTGATGCCATTCGATTTGGAGCGAACTACGCATATTTTCTCAAAAAACGGGAAAGGCGGCGTGCAGCAGGTCATCGTCAAAGACAGTTCCAATACTGATCAAATCAAGTTAATCCGCGAGCACTTGGCAAAGATTTCAAAGGAGTTCATGCAAGGCGACTTTTCCAATCCGGCCAAGATTCATGGCGAAGACATGCCCGGCTTAGCGGAATTGAGAACGGCTAAATCAGGTCAAGTCAAAATTGTCTACAAGGAACTGCCGAACGGCGCCGAGATCGATTACTCAACTGAGGTGCCGGAGTTGATTGAGGCCATTCATAAATGGTTCGACGCTCAATTAAGCGACCACGCTCGCCATGCTATTCCCGGTCATCCTGATCATTCAATGCACCACCAGCCATAAAAAGCAGAGTGGCCTGGGTTGATGCGGTTTTAACCTCGCCTGCGCTCAGGCGGGCTTCGTCGAAGCCTGTCATGAGCCAGTCGAATGGTGAATGGAGTTTTGAAATGCTCAGCAAACGGGTAGGTGCGTGGAAGCCGTTCATGCTTCGACAGAGTCGGCATGAACGGCTTCCACGCGCGCCCCAACTGCGGTTTTAGCTTAAAACATCTTCGTAACTCCCCACAATGCCATTAAGTTAAGCGCAATGACGCTGCAGGAGCGGGCCGGGCCCGCGACCTTTGCGTAGCGGTTGCAGGCTTTAACTCTTTCATCGCGGGCATGGCCCGTTCCTGCGGCGCTTAACTCAATGGCAATGCCTCTCCTTGCCAATTGTCTGCCGGGCATCGATGCCGAAGCCGAATAGAAAATTATTAAACTATGTTATTTAACATGCGGAACTGTGGCATATAACGTGTTTTTATTAAAAAACACGCCCGGGTAAACCAGTGCGCGGAATGGACAAAACGTTTAAATAGATAAAATTTATTTGTAAGTAATTGATTACTAGCGATGAAAGACTCAAGTGCGGCGGCACGGAGAGTCAGTATTGCAGCGGCGATGGCGGCTTGGCACGCAACGTGCTTTTGCCAACAGACTATCGACGAGTATGAAAATTAAAACAATGAAAAAATACTTATTATTACTGGGAACGATTTATTTAGGCAGCGGGGCTGCAGCCGAGCAAGAGAAGGTTAAGGAAGTTGATACTGGCAAGCAAGCCCAGACAAAAGCCGATAAGCAGAAAGCTTCTACAATGACACTGCCCGATATTGTGGTAACAGGGGAGTCCGAGGCGGAAGACGGCAGGCCTGAAAAACCCTCAAAAACCGATTTTGCTACACCTAAATCCAAAGTCACCAAAAAAGACATTGAGAAAACCAATGCCGTGACCACCTCTGATTCCATCAAATACGAATCCGGCGTTTTTGTCCGCCAGCGCTATATCGGCGACCCTAACGCACCCGTCGGCATGCGCGGCTCCAACCCTTATCAGGGCGGCAGAGTCGTGGTGTTAATGGATGGCATGCCGATCTGGAACCCGTTGCAGTATTCCTATAATGGTTCGCCGCGTTGGGGCTTAATCGGTCCGGGCGAAATCAAATCGGTCGATGTGCTTTCCGGGCCTTTTTCAGCCGAATACAGTGGCAATGCGATGGGCGGCGTGATTAATTTCAATACATTGCTGCCGCAAAAACGCGAGGTTTATACCGAAGCCACTTACATGTTGCAGCCTTATTCATATCAAGGCACCACCCAAAACCTGCAAGGCTTTAAAACTTTCGGCTCTTACGGCGACAAGTTCGGCGATCTCAGCACTTATTTCTCCTACAACCATTTGGAGAATGAAGGGCAGCCGATGATGACCTATGGCTATTCGAATTCAGCCGGGGCAAATGGCGGGCCATTATTGCCCTACGCGACTGGGGGAGGCGCAGTAACCGGCGCATATATGGAACAAAATCCCAAAGCCGTCGGCACTCAAGCAAACCAAGGCGGCTACGCCGGGCAACCGCGTATTTCCTATGGTGATAGCGGGGTAACGCAATCGATCGACGACCTGTACAAATGGAAAGGCGGCTATGCGATTAATCCAAAACTGGATGCTTTGTTTACAGCCGCTTTCGAAAATCTTGACGTAACCAGCACTGGCCGAACCTATCTTAAAGATGCAGCCGGCAACCCGATATACGGTAATGGCAGCACAGCTTATAACTTTAACGGATTGAAAGTGGTTCCTGTTGGCAGCAGTTTTGGGACAAGTCAGCAAAACAGGCAGACACTGACTTTGGGGGGAGGATTAAAAGGGAATCTGTTCGGCAATTGGAACACCAATACCAATATCAGTTACTTCGACGTGCTCAATGATCGCACCATCGCATCAACCTTAAATCCCAGCGACCCGAACAATAGAAATCAGGGGCAGATTACTGATGTCGACAGCATGGGTTGGGTTAATATTTCGACGAAATTCGACAACCAGGAATTCCTGGGACGTAAGGATTTGTCATTCGCTACCGGCTACGAGTACCAGCATTCAAAAATGTTCACCACTCAATACGGTTCGAACAATTATACGACGGCCCAACAAACTAATGTCTCTTTGAAAAGCGGCGGTGCAACCGATACTCACGGGCTATTCGGTCAATTATCCTGGCGCTTCCTGCCGTCTTGGGATGCTACTTTCGGCACCCGTTTGGAACGTTGGAATATGTCCGACGGCATATATACATCCAACACACTTAACAGTAACAACGCCATAACCGCTACGGCAAATAATGCTCCGGCAAACCGGCAAGCGTCGGCCTTCTCGCCCAAATTCTCGCTGGGTTTCGAGCCGGGCCGATGGAAGTTCCGTTACTCCGTCGCCAAGGCTTACCGCTTTCCACTGGCTGGCGAATTGTTCGACAATTCGAGCAGCTTGGCAGGCAGTTCAACTGTCGGAAATGCCTCGCTGGAACCGGAAGACGGCACCCATCACAACCTGTTAGGCGAATATGATTTTGATAACGGCTATATTCGATTGAACCTGTTTCACGAGAATGTGCGCAATGCAATTTACAGCTCGTACATATCAAACTCCGCACTTGGCAAAACCCCGGCAGGCAACTATACCAGCTCCCTTTCCAATATCGGTGAAGTTGAGATCAACGGTATTGACTTTACGATCAATCAAAACCAGATTTTCGACTCCAATTTTGACGTAAAACTGGATACCACGATTCTGGATTCACAAATCCTGCAAAACGACAATGACCGCAACTATGTGGGAAAAGACTTTCCGTTGCTGCCGAATTACCGGGCCAACCTGTTGACGACTTATCACTATGGTAAGGACTGGGACTTTTCGGTAGGCACACGCTATCAGGGCAGGATGTATTCGCAGCTGGATAACAAGGATTTACAACTGCCTTACTACACGGAATTTAGCGAATCGGTCTATGTGGATTTAAAAACCACCTACCATTTCAACGACAAAAAAGGCCATGTGTCAGCCGGGATAGACAACATCAATGACTATCAGGCGTTTTTCAACCACCCTTTGCCTCAGCGCACGTTCTTCATGCAGGTCGGCTATAAGTTTTAAGGGGTAGCCGAACCTATAAAACAGTTTATTGATCAGCACAAGGATGTGCGCCTTTAAACGCTACTTAAATAATAATAATTTTTTAGGAGGACTCCATGCCGTATTCCAAACCGCCTTATCCGCTCAACCCCAGGCGGGCTTTGATCTGCTTGTTGATAGTAGCATCCCCGCTCGCTGCGGCTGAAACCGAGCAAAATGTCGATAAAAAGAAATCCGCTGCCGACAGCTCCAAAGCGGTCCCGGTGATGAAGGAAATGAAGGTAACCGAAACAGTAACGCCAGCCGCCCAGACGCCTACCGCCAAGGAAAGATATAGGCTGCCGGCGACGACAGAAAGCGTTACCAGCGAAAAAATCGACAGCACCGTCAATGCGATGAATGTCGAGGATGCCATTAAATACCTGCCCAGCATCCAGGTGCGCAAACGCTATATCGGCGATACCAATGCGCCGGTGGGCTGGCGTACTTCAGGCACAGGCTCCAGCGCCCGCGGCTTGATTTTTGCCGACGGCATTCTGCTGTCTTCGTTGCTGGGCAATAATAACGGCAACACCGGCTCGCCGCGTTGGAATATGGTGTCGCCCTCGGAAATCGAGCGGGTCGACGTGATGTATGGTCCGTTTTCGGCGGCCCATGCCGGCAACTCCATCGGCGGCGTGATTGACATCACTACACGGATGCCTGAAAAATTTGAGGCTGGCGGCGACATCAAATCGACTTGGCAGGATAGTAATCTCTATGGCAAGAAACAGACGTACGACAGCCAGGAATATTCTTTCAATATAGGCGACCGCTATAAAGATCTGTCATTTCGTTTTGATGTCAGTCATCTGGATAGCCACAGCCAGCCTATAGGCTTTGTGAATCCACTTGCTTCAGCGACAACAACCGGTGTGGGTACGCCGGTGACGGGAGCGGTTGCCAACTTGAATCCGTACGGGGTTAATGCGCTCGTGCTGGGCTCGTCTGCGCTCAATCACACGGTACAGGACAATTTCAAATGGAAATTCGGTTACGACATTACCCCGACCATCCATGCGGCGTATACGCTGGGGCTATGGCAGAACGATAATAACGCAGGTTTTAACAGTTTTTTACGGGATAGCGCCGGTAATGTAGTCGATAGCGGTAAGGTTAATATCGGCGGAAAAGTATACGATCTTGGCACTACATTCGCAGAAACCAGGGCCGAGCAAATGCACTGGTCGCATGGTATGAATCTTAAATCCAATACCGGCGGAGTATTCGATTGGGATTTGTCGGGCAGCGTGGTCGATTACGGAACCGATCTCAGCCGGACATCGACACAATCTCCAGGGTTGGCCGCTAACAACGGCGCAGGCCGAACCACCAGCCTGACCGGAACCGGCTGGCATACTGCGGATGCCAAGGGTATATGGCGTCCCGGCGCCAATCTGCTGGGCAAGCATGAGGTCAGCTTCGGTTTTCACCACGATTTATATAATTTAGACAATCCGGTTTATAACGCCACCAACTGGCAATCCAGCGACGGCGGCAGCATTTATTCCAATTCGCAAGGCAAGACTCAAACCGAAGGCTATTGGATGCAGGACGCCTGGGACTTCGATAAAAAATGGAATTTGACTCTCGGCGGGCGACTGGAAAACTGGCAAGCTTATGATGGTTATAATGCTTCTACAGTCGGTACCGCACTCAAGTCGATCAATCAGGCGGACCGTAATGATCTGCGCTTTTCGCCCAAGGCCAAGTTGACCTGGAAGCCTTTAGACCGTGTGCAAACAGGTTTATCCTTCGGCCAAGCCTATCGCTTCGCCACCGTGACCGAGTTGTTTCAATCGACTACGACGACTGTGGGTGGGATTCAAAATATCATCAATGCAAATCCCAATCTCAAGCCTGAAGACGCGCTGTCTTCGGAACTGTCCAACGAATATTTCATGGATCAAGGCAAATTGCGTCTTAGTCTATTTCAGGAACGCGTAAAGAATGCTATTTATACGCAGTCGACCCTGTTGGCTAACGGAAGCGTTGCCAGCACTCCGGGCAATGTCGGCGAAATTCAAACTTACGGTGTCGAAGTTGCAGGCGAAGCCAGCGATGTCGGCATACAAGGCATCGATCTTTCCGGTAACGCCACCTGGACCGAGTCCAGAATTACTGAGAACGCAGTTGCAGATGCGGCTGCCGCTGCCGCAGGCGCTACTTCCGCCAACCCTAACGCCAACCAGCCTTCAACCGGCAAACGCCAGCCTCGGGTTCCCGAGTGGCGAGCCAGCGCAACAATTGCCTATCGTCCGACCGACAAGTTGACCACCTCGGTAAGCGGCCGTTACAGCAGTCCGCAGTTTAGTCAACTGAACAACAGCGACACCAATCTCGGGACTTATACATCGGGAGGTACAGCTTATTTTGTCGTTGATTTGCACGCCAAATATCAAATTACCAAGCAAGTCAGCGCTACTGTGGGGATTGATAACGTCAACAACAACGAGTATTGGCTATATCATCCGTTCCCAATGCGTACTTACTTTGCGGGGATAAAGTATAATTATTAAGCCTTTCCGTAGGGGCGCATTGCATGTGCTTCTACAGCTTTATATTTGAGCTCGATTCTTTAATTCGGTGTAACCCATGAAATTCCTAAGCACTTTTCTATTTGTTGCAGCGCTGACAGTCTCCGGCTGCGCCAATGACGCGACTGTCATGGATGACGGAAGTGCCGCAATCGGTAAGGAACCGATGCGGCCGGCTGTAAAACCCGCGGACGATGCCAAGCAGCACGCGCATCAGCACGGCGCCGAAACAAAAGGTGCTTGCGCCGATGCCAAGGTATCTCCCTCGAGCAAATGCGCCGAAACGGTAAGCGCGGCTTTTGACGGCAACGGTGTGCTATGGATCGCCTGGGTAAACAATGATCATGTTTATGTGCAATCATCGGATGACAAGGGGCTAAGCTTTACCGCGCCGGTGATGGTCAATTCCGGCGCCGAAAAAATAGAAGCCAAAGGCGAATACCGCCCGAAAATAAAGCTGGATGCCAAGGGCAATATTTATCTAACCTGGACGCTGAAGCTGGAACATCGCCATAGCGGTTATATCCGTTTTAGCCGCTCGACCGACGGCGGACAGCACTTTTCCGCACCGGTTACCGTCAACGATAACCTGGACGTCATCAGCCACCGCTTCGACAGCATGGCGATCGGCAAAAACGGCGAAATTTTTATCGCCTGGCTGGATGCCCGCGATTTTGAGGCCGCAAAAAAAGCCGGCCAGAAATTTGAGGGTTCTTCCCTGTATTACAGCTGGTCGGACGATGGCGGGCAGCATTTTTATCCGAATAAAAGAATCGCCACCCATACCTGCCAGTGCTGCCGACTGGATACCGCAATAGCGCCGGACAACACGCCGGTCATTACATGGCGGCATGTTTTCGAGGGCGGCATTCGCGATCATGCGCTGGTTAAATTCAACGACTGGAATACCCCCGGCGATACGCACCGCTTAGGCCGGGATAACTGGAAAATCGACGCCTGCCCGCATCACGGCCCCGGCCTGGCAATTTCCGAATCCGGCATTTATCACGCGGTATGGTTCAGTAATTCTCCGACCAGTCAGGGGCTGTTTTATGCTTACTCGACCGACTCGGGCAGGCATTTTTCCACGCCGGTAAACTTCGGCAAGGCCGGTGCAGGCCATCCGCATGTGCTGGCTGTAGGTTCGCGGGTCAATGTGGTTTGGCAGGAGTTTGACGGCGCCAACAATGTTATCAAGCTGATCAAGTCCGCCGACGACGGCAAAAGCTGGTCCAAGCCCGAAGCGATTGCCCAGACCGCCCAAGCCGGCGACCAGCCGTTTTTGGTGACTGACGGGCAGAAGATGTATCTTTCCTGGAAAACCCGGCAGCAGGATTATCAATTAAAGCCTATTGGTGAATAGTGTAAAATTACTACGGACGACCTGAGGAAGGGGATATGAACCCATTAAAATTTATAATAAAATTTAAATGCGCTAGAAATTGTAGCGGTAAGACGGAAGCTTTAATTAATTGGGTTCCTCAATTCCGATATTTTCAATATGTTCATGACCTTCCAGGCGAACCGATTCCGCTTAAAATTTACATGGCTAACGTCGATGAAAAACTTGGGCGATTAATGGCGCTGCTGAACCGTCCGCCCGAACATGCGCTTTGATAAGAAGACAATATTCCCTATGTATTTATTTAAAAACCACAAAGACGGCCTGACCGTTGAGGCGTTAACGTCTTTGGGCGAAGTTGCCCCGGCGACGGCGCAAAAAACGCACCCGCTGTTTAAAGGTTTAACCGGTGAAGAAAACCCGCGCGTAATGGGCGGCTTGTTGCTGACCTTAGTGTTGTCGGCACATCTTTGTGCGGCGGTCTGGATGCTGCAACCCGCCGAACCCGTAACCCAGGCCAAGCCGATGATCATGGAAGTGTCGCTGGTTGCCGCG
>JALNYY010000247.1 GCA_023229605.1 Methylobacter sp. | reverse complement strand
AAAGAAATACTTCGCCTTGTCATTGTTCTACCCTCGCAATGTAGTTGTGGTGCTTATATGGTTCTTTTTTACACCATAAACGCACCACAGGCAAGAAAAGGACTTTCCTCTCTGTGTCAAAAATCAAGATTTGTGGCACAAACTTTCACCCCTGATAAATCAACAACTTGCCCGTGCCATAAATCAGTGCCAAAATAGCGCATGAAAATTGGTTATGCCCGCGTCTCAACCGAAGACCACAATCCAGACTTGCAGCTTACCGCGCTAAAAGCGGCAGGGTGTGAACGCATTTTCACCGACAAGGCCACGGGGGCGAATGTCAAACGCCCTGAATTGACAAAATATCTTAAAGCTCTGAATAAAGGCGATACGCTTGCCGTTTGGAAGCTTGACCGCTTAGGCCGGTCGCTACATGATTTGATCAATCTCTTGGATGATCTAAAATCAAGAGGGGTAACCTTCCAATCCGTCACCGAAGCCATAGACACCACAACCCCGACAGGCCGCGCTATGTGGCAAATGGTCGGGATACTTGCAGAACTTGAACGGTCACTAATTCAGGAACGGACCAAAGCGGGAAGGGCGGCGGCAATTACCCGTGGCGTGAAGATGGGGCGAAAATCTAAGCTAACCCCACAACAGGCCGCTCACGCCAAAAAGCTGATCGAGCAAGGTGAACATCATGACACAGTAGCACAATCGCTCAACGTGTCACGCCGAACCCTATACAGAGCTTTACAGTTAGAAAGATTAACGCGCTAAGATAGTCCGTTTATAGTAGTTTACTTAGCTTCTCCGTTTAGATAGGTATTGTAATTAATGCCATTGGTATTGTAGGTATAATTACTCGATAGCCAAATACAATAGTTACTTTATTCATTTTTATTGTATATAATATTTATCAACAACACCCCCCAAGCGACTCATAATGGCTTTGCTGTTACGAAGCTCAAACCGGGGGGTTAATTTTTCTATCTCTTCACCTATATGGCTGTGCACTATAACAAGCCGCCACTATCTATCTCGGATCAAGCCCCATTACTGTTAAATAGAGGGCTTATATGTACAGACAAAGCACGTCTTGAACGCTACCTCTCCTCCATTGGTTACTATCGCTTAAGTGCTTATTGGTTACCGTTTGAGCACCCAAGCATTAATGGCAACCGAAATCATCAATTCGTCCATAACACCGATTTCGACAAAATATTAGGTCTTTATATCTTTGACCGTAAATTACGTTTACTGGTTATGGAAGCTATCGAACGTGTCGAAGTCGCCTTAAGATCGCAATGGAGTTGTTCGCTGGCATTAGCGACTAACGATAGTCATGCGTACATGAATCCGGTCTTATTTAAGTGTCCTAGGCGGCACATCAGGAACCTTGCCAAAATTGACCGCGAATTTGATAACAGTAGCGAAACATTCATTCAACATTACAAAGATAGCTACAATTCTCCTTCGTTTCCTCCAATTTGGGCTGTTGTAGAAACGATGACTTTAGGTACGCTTTCACATTGGTTTGCAAACACCAATGATACTGAAACGAAAAAAAACATTAGGACTGCATTTGGACTGCCAAATGCAGATATTGCCGAAAAAGTTTTCCATGCACTAACACCGGTCCGCAATGTTTGCGCCCACCATAGTCGCTTATGGAATAGGCGATTTACTATATCTTTACCGCATATTAAGCGCTTTAGTACAAACCTTGTTCCACAAAATAGCCCCCATCACCAGGCTCACTATTTGTACAATTACTTGGTGGTTATGGCGTTCCTAATGAACGCGATTAATCCAGGTAGCTCATGGAAAAGCCGTTTAATGGATTTATTGAACACTGTAACAGCAAGTAATCATAAAGCTATGGGGTTTCCTGATGACTGGCAAGAACGTAGGCTTTGGCTAGAGCCATAGCGCCATTCAGGCTTGACCCCGTATTTGTTTCTCCTGCAAAGCCGACATTGCGGCTTAATGGACGAACTTTCCGAATCTGATTTCAACGCCAGAGATGTGGTGGTACAGGCATGGTTTCTATTGTCATCGGAATATCCAAACTGATCTGATCATCGGCGTGCCGCTCAAAGTGCATTCCTCCATCTGCAACGAGATCTTCCGCAATGTCCCGTAGCACGTCGAAGGGGGCACTGTTTTTCCAGTTTCCGTAGTCGACGGCAATCACCTTGCAAGCTCTTTCCAGCCTTTCAAAAAACGGAAGAAACCAATGATCCTGGAGTGCGTCCGCTGTTGTTTTGACGGTGTGCCAGTCAATGCCATGACCGTGCAAATTGCCAAGGTGATAGGCTGAATACTTCAGCAAATTGCCATACAGTCCACACACTTTATTCATTACTACCCCGATATCGGCATGAGTACGGTATTCCATAATGGCAGAATTTGCCGCTGGACGGGTTTGTTCCAGCGCTGGAAGAAATGCAGCTTCATATACAAGCTGACTGGACGGCCCAATAGATGCACTTCGCCAGCATGCGGCAAATTCATCCCAACATGCCAGCATGCAGTCGGTTCGAAAGTGATCGAGAACATTTTCTTTCGTCCGAAGCAAAGCGCCGGGGAAAGCTACATCGAATAAGTGGTTAAGTTCCACATGCGCACATTCATGAGCTACCGTGTTGATGGCTATGTCGCTGTTTTTGGCTTTAAGCAATCCCAAGAACATTCCCGCGTCTATGATGATATGTGTTTTTAGCTTGCTATCGCGAATAACGCGAGGCGACATCGCAATGCCCACACCGTGATCATTGCTGGGTGTGAGTTTGTAGTCGGTAGCGTAGCCTCTGTCCAGATCCAGCAGCGCTTGGTGATAATCACTTGCGAACGTTATTCCGTCCAATCCAGCAAGATCAATTTTTTGGCCGATCATGTCGACTAAAGACCCGAGAAGATCTTGTACCTCAGTCTCCAGTTCGGCGGATACGCCGACTATCTTAATTTCGACGCTCTTCGGCACAGAGTTGCACGATTCGCTCATAAGCCGGTCTTCTTGATGTAAGTAGTCTCGGCCAGCGCATAGGTAAATGAGTTTCCACCATACAGGATAGATGCAAGCTGGCGGAGACAGGTGGCAAGTCCGAAATGCTGGGCGACTGCGAGGCGTTCCCAGTCGTCGCGCGGTAGGTTTGGATCGTAGGCGACTGCAACTTTTGACCATGCACGAAAGCGGCCGAGATAGCGCCCCTCGCCGACGAGGTATGACTCTCTACCCGCTTTCGGGACTAGCCCCCATTCGGCTTTAGCCTGACCACGGAACCACCATCCAATCGGCGGATGTGGCCTATATCCACAAAAAAATTCGTGGGCCTGTTCTACCGACTGCTGCATGTACGTCTTAGGTTCCATAGCGGCCTAACGAATAAGGTTAGATTGTGTGAGCGATAGCGAACCACAATCTGAACCGGTTGTTGGACAAGCCCGGTGGAAGTCGGAAGGTCGACTTTATTATAAGAAAATATCTTTTCGGATTTTGTCAGTAGCGGCGAGGAGTCTATAACCGCAATAGTCAAGAACAA
>JALNYY010000075.1 GCA_023229605.1 Methylobacter sp. | reverse complement strand
AAAAAAAACTCGCTGACCAGCATTTGCCGCTGGGCTATCGCGTAGACGGTTCTCCTGCCCCAGATCGGCTGGTCGATATGACCTTCAGCTATCGCAGGCTGCGTCCAAATCGGCGGATTAATCAAGGTGACATCCATCTCGATGCGCTCCAGTTTGGGATAGGAAAAAATCACTTCCCCCAGCGGGCGGTTGCCCAGATGAGACAAGTTGCTTTTAGCGACTTTGACGGTGTTTGCCGGGATGATGGTCCTGGCTAAAATCAGCGGTTTGCCGTCGGCGTGCAGCAAGACTTCGCGGATCAGGCTGTACCTGTTTTCGTGTAATTTGAGCAGTCTGCGCTCGCTTAAGAACGGCGTATTCCATTGCTGCAACAGGACTTTAACGCCAACCGCATCGCCGTAATAATCGCGCATGCGCTGGGTCAGCGAGCCCGGCTCATAGGTCCAGGATTGGACGCTTTCAGGCAGGGTGTGACGGGTGCCGGAGCGGTTCTCAAGCCACAAGGGTTCCCGGTTAAATAAATAGCTTTTGTTGGGCAACGGCTAAACCTCGGAATATTCTGTCGATGCGCCCAGCCAGCGGTCACACAAGGGTTGGACGGACTGGGGCGAATGGGTGATGAAATCGTCGCCGATCTGTTGGACGGTATCCAGCAACTCGGAATCCCTGGCCAAATCGGCAATTTTAAAATGCATTTGCCCGGTTTGCCGGGTACCCATGACTTCGCCGGGACCGCGCAACTCAAGGTCTTTTTCGGCGATCACAAAGCCGTCGTTGCTGTCCCGTAAAACCCCGAGACGGTGGCGCGCGGTATCGGATAACGGCGCCTGGTACATCAGCAGGCAATAACTGTCGTCACTGCCGCGGCCGACCCGACCGCGCAACTGGTGCAGCTGGGACAGGCCTAGGCGTTCCGGGTTTTCGATGATCATTAGTCCGGCATTGGGCACGTCGACGCCGACTTCGATTACGGTGGTGGCGACCAGCAAATCAATCCGGTGGTTTTTAAAATCCTGCATCACGGCGTCTTTTTCGGCGGATTTCATGCGCCCGTGAATCAGCGCTACGCGCACATCCGGCAAGGCCTCGGTCAGCATTTCCGCGGTTTTTTCGGCCGCCTCGCACTGCAAAACTTCGGATTCTTCAATCAGCGTACAGACCCAATAGACCTGCTTTTTTTTGCCGACCCAGCTGTTGATCCGGTCGATCACATCGGCGCGCCGTTCGGCCGGAATCACGCTGGTGACGATCGGTTTCCTGCCCGGCGGCAGCTCGTCGATAATCGATATGTCCAGATCGGAATATTGCAGCATCGCCAGAGTGCGGGGAATCGGCGTGGCGGTCATCACCAATTGATGCGGCTTGATATTGCCTTGCTGGCCTTTCTCCCTGAGCGCCAGCCGCTGATGGACGCCGAACCGGTGTTGCTCATCGATAATAATCAGGCCCAGGCGATGGAAGTTCACTGCGTCCTGAAACAAGGCATGAGTGCCGATGATAATATTGGCTGTGCCGTCCTCCAGCGCCTGTAATACGGTTTTTCTGGCGGTGCCTTTGAGCTGTCCGGTCAAGTACACCACCTGGGTCTGGAAGCCTTCAAACCATGCGCTGAAGTTGCGAAAATGTTGTTCCGCCAGCAGCTCGGTCGGGGCCATCACCGCAACCTGATAGCCTGCGGTCAACGCCAGCAACGCCGCGTAAGCGGAGACGATGGTTTTGCCGGAACCGACATCGCCCTGCACCAGGCGCATCATCGGGTGTTGCCGGCTGCAATCGGCTTCGATTTCAGCAATGACCCGTTGCTGTGCACCGGTCAATCTAAACGGCAGGGAGCCGATGAAATGCTCTGTGGCGATTCGGCCTGCCGCACCTGCAGAGAAAGAGGGCGCTTGCCAGGCTTTGGTTTTGTTCCGGGTTATTCTTAAGACTAAATAATGCGCCAGCAGTTCTTCAAAGGCCAGCCGTTTTAACGCGGGTACGCTGCCGTTTTGCAGGGCCTCAATCGACACCGATTCATCCGGCGCATGAAGGGTCGAGATTGCGTCTGCAAGGGTAGGGTAACGGTATTGCTTTAAGATAGATTCGGGTATCCAGTCGGTAAGCAGTTCAGGCTCACGGCTGCACAGTTCTAAGGCCTGTTTGACCGCCTTGCGTATGACATTCTGGCTGAGGCCTTCGGTCAGCGGGTAAACCGGGGTCAAGCGCGTTTGGGTTATGCATTCGTCGGGATTGGCGATGACCTTGTAGTCGGGATGAACCATTTCCAGCCCGGCAAACCCGTAGCGGACTTCGGCAAAACAACTGATCATTGTGCCGGGTTTCAGTGCGTTGTGCTGATTGGCGGTGAAGTGGAAGAACTTCAGGCTGATAAAACCGGTGCCGTCGCTGATCCGGCAGACCAGGCTTTTCCGGCCCCTGGGTAAAATGTCGGTAAATTCTACCTTGCCGCTGATCAGCGCGGTCATGCCCGGTTTTAACGAGCCTATCGGGTAAACGCGGGTCCGGTCTTCGTAACGCAGCGGCAGGTGAAAAATCAAATCCTGAATGACGCAAAGGCCGAGTTTTTGCAGGCGGTTTGCGGTTTGAGCGCCTATCCCCGTCAATATGCCGATTGGTTGACTCAGGGCGTTCGGGGTTCTCATGCGGCTACATTAATAAAACTGAACTTCTTCATAGAGATATTATAGGCACAAGGCGAAAGGCAAAGGGCAAAAGATGGCTTGTTCGCCTTTCGCCTTTTATCAGTTTAAATCCGTCTTATCCGTGGCATCCGTGTTCCATTCAAGAAGCCGGATATTCCTGCGGCTTTAAAATCATAATCGCGTCCATCTCCACATCGGCGGCTTTAGGCAAAGCGGCAATCTGGACAACCGCGCGTGCCGGATAGGGCGTCTGGAAATAACGCCCCATGATTTCGTTGACTATCGGGAAGTGCGCCAAATCGGTCAAGAAAACATTCAGCTTGACGATGTCCGAAAAATCGCCGCCCGCGGCTTCTGCAACCGCTTGCAGGTTATCGAACACCTGAATGATTTGTGCGGAAATATCGCCCTCAATAATGGTCATGGTTTCAGGGACCAACGGAATTTGCCCTGAAAGATAAACCGTGCGATCGACTCTGACTGCCTGCGAATAGGCGCCGATGGCTTGCGGCGCTTTAGCGGTCTGGATGATTTGTTTGGACATATTTGATCCTTTATGCTTTGACGCGGGTAATTTTTACAACAATCGACAGCTCTTTCAAACGGCGCATGATTTTGGCCAGATGCACACGATCCTTGACGGTCAAGGTGATTAAATCGACGCAGATGCGGTCATCCTGGTCAACCACGGTGACGTTTTCAATATTGGAGTTCAGTTCGGAAATGGTCGAGGCGACGGTCGCCAGCGAGCCGCGTTGATTGAGTATTTCTATGCGGATTTCAACGGGAAAATCGCCGACGGCATCCTCGCTCCATTCGACGTCCAGCCAGTTAATTTGTTTTTTTATGACAAGACTGCTGTTGCGGCATTCGTGATGATGCACGACGATGCCTTTGCCGGGATTGAAATAGCCGATGATCGAATCGCCCGGAATCGGCCTGCAACATTTTGCCAGGGTAATGACCATGTCTTCCGTGCCTTTTATGATCAACGGTTTTTTTTTGGTTTGATCGCCGTCCTCCAGTTTGAGGACGGCGCGGATATCATCCTGTGCGATGCGTTTGGCGATCAAAAACGGCATTTTATTGCCCAGGCCTATATCTTCAAGCAATTCATCAAGCGATTGTTTGGACATGACTTGAAGCAAGGCTTGTATTTTTTCTTTGTCGATGTCTTCCAGATGCAGGTGCAGGGATTGCAGTTCTTTTTCCAGCAGGCGGCGGCCCAAATTAATGGCTTCCAGTTGTTTGAAGTTTTTGAGATAGTTGCGGATGCCTGAGCGGGCTTTGGCGGTAATCACATAATTGAGCCAAAGCGGGTTGGGCCGGGCCCACGATGCGGTAATGACTTCGACGGTGTAGCCGTTTTCCAGCTTGGTCTGTAACGGCACCAGCTGTTTGTCGATTCTGGCGGAAACGCAGGCATTGCCCACATCGGTATGCACTGCGTAGGCAAAATCGATAATGGTTGCGCCGCGGGGCATTTTAATAATGGCGCCCTGCGGGGTGAATACGAATACTTCCTGTGGAAACAGGTCCACTTTCAGGTTATCGATAAACTCCAGCGAATCGCCGGCGGATTTCTGGATTTCCAGCAAATCCCGGAGCCACTCGTTGGCGCGATCCCGAAATTTCTCGGCTTTGTCGTCCTCGGATTTGTAGAGCCAGTGCGCGGCGATGCCCGATTCCGACATGCGGTGCATTTCATGGGTTCTGATCTGGATCTCAATAGGTACGCCGTAAGGCCCCATCAAAATAGAGTGCAGGGATTGATAGCCATTGGCTTTGGGCAGGGCGATATAATCTTTAAAGCGTCCCGGTATCGGCTTGTACAGGTTATGCATAATGCCGAGAACGCGGTAGCAGGTATCGACATCATCGCAAAAAATCCTGAACGCATAAACATCGAACACATCGGCCAGGGAAATCTTTTTGTTGAGCATTTTTTTATAAATGCTGTAAAGATTTTTTTCCCGTCCGGCGACCTCGCAGTTCAGGCCGGCTTGTTCCAAACGGTTTTTTATGGTGCTTTCTATGATGTCGACAATTTTGCGGCGGTTGCCCCGCGCTTTTTTTACGGCATTATTTAAAACCGCATGGCGCATAGGGTACATCGCTTCAAAACTCAGAGCTTCGAGTTTTTGCCGGATATTATTCATGCCCAGCCGATTGGCGATCGGGGCGTATATATCCAGGGTTTCACGGGCAATGCGGCGCTTTTTTTCGGCAGGCATGACGCCGAGCGTCTGCATGTTGTGCAGCCGGTCGGCCAGTTTGACGATGATTACGCGTAAATCTATGGCCATGGCCAGAAACATTTTGCGGACATTTTCCGCTTGCGTTTCGGCATGTGATTTGCTGTCGATTTTGCTTAATTTGGTGACCCCATCGACCAGTTCGGCGACTTCTGAGCCGAACTGGGCGGCCAGCTCTTTTTTACTGACCGGGGTGTCTTCAATAACGTCATGCAGGATGGCGGCCATGATGCCGTTGGCGTCCATGCGCATTTCAGCAAGACTGATGGCGACGGAGACGGGATGGCAAATATAGGCTTCGCCGCTTTTACGGAATTGGCCTGAATGGGCGGCCGCGCCAACTTCGTAAGCATGAACGCATTGGTCGATTTGAGTTTGATCCAGATAGCCGGACAAGCTCGCGCATAAACGCCGGATCAGTTTGTCCTGAGGGCGTTCGAGCTCGATCGGGTCGGCTATTTCCAGCATAGGCCTTGCCTGTTAAAACATAGGGTTATGGGGTTGGTGATGCTCATGAGCTTCGCCGACACGATGCAGGAGGGTGATGTTTTCAGGTGTGACATGACCTGCTGCAATTTCGCGTAATGCGACCACCGTATCTTTGTCCTTACCGCGCGGCACAAATTCAGTCGCTCCGTGGCTGAGTTGGCGCGCCCTGGTACTGGCTAATAAAACCAGTTTGAAGCGGTTTTCAACATGTTCCAAACAATCTTCGATAGTGACTCTGGCCATTTTTAATCCTGATGCGTTGTAGTTAAGGCAAAAGGCAAAAGGCGAAGGGTGAAAGGCTTTTTCGCCTTTTGCCCTTCGCCCTTCGCCTAACTTGTTATCGCGATTTTAACACAGAAACAGCCGGAAGTTCTTTGCCTTCAAGAAATTCAAGGAAAGCGCCGCCGCCGGTCGATGTGTAAGATACGTCATCGTTAATGCCGTATTTGTCTATAGCCGCCAAGGTATCGCCGCCGCCTGCAATCGAGAAAGCCTTGCTTTCGGCAATTGCAGTCGCAAGGGCCTTGGTGCCTTCGCCGAACTGGTCGAATTCAAATACGCCGACCGGGCCGTTCCAGACGATGGTTCCGGCGGTTTTTAATATCTCGGCATACTGTTTTGCGGTTTCCGGTCCTATATCCATAATCATGTCATCGTCTTCGACATCGGCGACTTTTTTAACGGTAGCTACAGCGGTTTCTGAAAATTCCTTGGCGCAAACCACGTCGACAGGTACGGGGATGTCGGAGCCGTTGCTTTTGGCAGCTGCCATCAGTCGCTTGGCTTCATCAAGCAGATCGGCTTCATACAGCGATTTGCCGACCGGGAAACCGGCTGCCGCAATAAAGGTGTTGGCAATGCCGCCGCCGACGATCAACTGGTCGACTTTTTCCGATAGCGACTTTAGCACCGTCAATTTAGTCGATACCTTAGAGCCGCCAACAATTGCGACCAGCGGTTTGGCCGGAGTTTCCAGGGCTTTGCCCAGTGCGTCCAATTCGCTGGACAATAAAGGCCCCGCGCAGGCAATCGGCGCAAATTTAGCCACGCTGTGGGTCGATGACTGCGCCCGGTGCGCGGTGCCGAAAGCATCCATCACAAATACGTCGCAAAGAGCGGCCATTTTCTTGCCCAGCGTATCGTCGTTTTTGCCTTCGCCGGCGTTAAAGCGCACGTTTTCGCACAGCACGACTTCGCCCGGTGCTATGGTGATGCCGTCGATCCAGTCCTTTTCCAATCTGACCGGCTTGCCGAGCAATTCGGATAAACGCTCGGCGACCGGTTTCAACGAAGACTCTTCGTCGTACTGGCCTTCGACCGGGCGGCCCAGATGTGACATCAGCATGACCGCCGCGCCCGCAGCCAGCGCTTTTTCAATAGTCGGTACGCTGGCCTGGATACGAATGTCGCTGGTCACTTTGCCGTTTTTTACCGGTACGTTCAGATCCTGACGGATTAACACCCGTTTGCCTGACAAGTCCAGATCTACCATTCTCTTAATTGACATATTTCGCTCTCATTGTGTTGGTTAAAACGTTGGGTTTAGGATTAATCTTGTTTCCATTTGATCGAACAACCGATGCTGTTGATTTGCTCTTTGGGGCCGTGGCCGGTTTCTGCAATCAGCTTCATCGCCTCGAATAATTCCCGTTTGGCGCCTTCCGGCGCGGTTTCCTTACGGCTGGCATCCAGACGTCCGCGGTATTGCAGTTCGTAGTCGGCATTATAGCCAAAAAAATCCGGCGTACAGATAGCGCCGTAAGCCTTGGCGACCTGCTGCGTTTCGTCAAGCAAATAAGGAAAACTGAAACCTAACTGCTCGGACAGCTTTTTCATATTGTCGAAAGAATCGGCAGGGTATTCAACAGTATCATTGGGCATGATGGCTACCGTTTCAATCCCCAGCGCTTTAAGCTCCCGCGCATCCCTGACTATCCGGTCCTGCACGGCTTTGACATACGGACAATGATTGCAGATGAACATCACCAACAGGCCTTTTTCGCCCATGCACTGTTGCAGAGACCATATGCGCTCGTCAACGCCGGGCAACTCGAAATCGATGGCTTTTTTGCCGAAATCACAGATCGGTGTTTCGAGTGTTACCATTTTTATACCTGCTGTAGAAATATTATGAAAAGATAGCGGAGTGTGTCGGAAACACCTGTTCCTATTGCCGCTTAAACAAACTTATTCGGGTTGTTGCGCTGGATCTTTTTTAAATCCATTCAATAGCGTAACTAAATCATGCACAGTTGTGCTCGGATTATCCGTTGCCGGTTTTGTGGTGTCATGAGTATCAATCCATGATTGAATTAGACGAGTGGCATTTTTGATTGCAGTCTTCTGCTGATCTTGATTTAGGGTAAATAACTCATTCTTTTTGTATTGATACTTATGTTCTAACTGTTTTACAAGCTCATCCCTATCAATGGCCGTATCTCTGTAGTTGAAATGCAATAAATACCAGATTTCAAAGCAAGGGTTGGAATAAGCAACTTTAATATTTTTACCCCTAGCTCTTGCTATAGCTTGGTTAAAGTTATCCAAAGTATGTCCGCCGCCATTGGTTCTTTCCACGTCACGGTCAATTGCTATCCATTGATGATCAAAGTCTTGGTAGTTGGGATGATCAAGCAAGTCATCTAAAACTCCATCAGGATCAGTGTGTTTATGTTTAGCAATAACCAGCGATGATGCCGCAATAGCATGATTATTTTTTAGGTCGTTAAAAATAGCGCGGAAATATAAAGGTGCTGATACGCTGTCTTCACAAGCGATAAGAAGCATACTGCGTTCATCTTGGCTATCTTGTGTTCTTTGGGTTGTTTTCTCCTGTTTGCTTGTTTTTTTGGGTCTTATAAAACCTTCTGCACCTTGTCGCCTTGACATTACATCTCACCTATATAAGGCACGGCACCGTATCGTCCTTGTAGATAATGCTTTTCTAAATTGTCAGTTGCCCTGACATCTTTACCTTTATGGTTTTTCCTAAACTCAAGTAACGAATAAAGCTTAGAGCTACCATATTGATCTTTTTCAGTAAACCAAATTTGATCGCGTTCAAAAAGCTCTGGAACTGATAACAAGTGAATATCGTGAGTGACGAAAATCAGTTGGGCATTTTGTTTATTCAGTTCTTTATTATTAAAGAGCTTGATAAAGCATTCAGTTAGCATCGGATGCAGACTTGCATCAAGTTCATCAATTAATAACACCTTTCCTTTATCTAACGTATCCAAAATTGGGGCGGAAAGTGCGAAGAATTTTTGTGTGCCTTGTGATTCATCCTCATTTAACTTAAATAAAACTGTACCTATTGGTTGATTTTTAGAGCTAAACTTTTTATGACGGGTTTGTAATCCAACTGTAGTTACACCGCCATCGTCGAGCATTTTTTGCTTTAATTCTTCAGGAATAGGCAGGTTTTTAATAATATCTTGAGGGACATCATTTTCTTCAATTTCTATTTCGTCGATTCCCAAATCGGCAATTTTAACCAATTTAAGCAACTCAGACTTAGCATCGGTATTTTCCATTTGCTTTAAAGCAATATGTAAATAACCTTCGTTTTCCAACCCATTAATTAAATTAAAATTATTAAACCATTGCAGGATTTTTTTTGAAATATCGCCGTTATTCTGGTCGCACTTCCAAATAAACAAATGATTGTCGAGGACTTTTAGTCCTACGCCTTCTTTAAATTTTTGCTTATTAACATAATGAATATTCTGCTCGTTATCGCGCTCAAATAATCGAGATTCCTTGCTTTTTTCATCGCTATAAAGCCATTCAGCGTAGACAGTTGTATTGTCGGCTTCAAAGCCGTAGCGATATTTGACATCCTCTAAGAAAAACACGATTTCAAAATAACTGGAAGCCTGCTCCGTTTCGGTATTTAAACGAAAAGGTTGATGCGGTAAATCGTCAGTTGATTGGGTAATTTTAGGTTTGTTTAAAACCAAATTTCGCATGAAGCCCATGGCTTTTAAAACATTACTTTTACCGCTGGCATTTGCACCGTATATCACTGCACTATTTAGTAAGTTGCAATCTCTTATTTGAAAGCTATGTTTACTCACTCCATTTGAAGCGGTGTTCATGCTAAAAGTGATGGTGTCTTTAATGGAACGAAAATTGTTAACGCTAAATTGCAATAGCATAATGGTATAGATATAAATAATAGAGTCGTATTTCGTAAGTTTTGTACAAAATAAAGAATAAAGCAAGTGTATTTGTTTTGATTGTTACGGTTTCAGTTGACCATAAAGCATTTTTTTAGGCTATCCGAGTTCTATTTTGCTGTCTTTATTGAAACAATATCGCCGCGCTGATGACCGCCGCGCTGAGCAGCATGGCCCAGACCGTTCTGCGGTGGTTTCTGGCCATTTGCCTGCGCAACAACATTAATTCCTTGTTCTGCATTTCAGCATGGTGCTTGGCGTGGGCGGCATTGTCCAGCGCTTTGTAAATCAGCGACGGAATCTCGGGGAATTGCTCGGCAAAGTCGGGGAACTGTTTGATGATCCGGTCGATTTTGGCTTTAGGGCCGACGCGCTGATGAAACCATTTTTCAAGGAACGGCTTGGCGGTCTGCCACAAGTCCAGATCGGGGTAAAGCTGGCGTCCCAGACCCTCGATATTGAGCAGGGTTTTTTGCAGCAGCACCAGTTGCGGCTGGACGTGCATATCGAAACGGCGCGCAGTCTGGAATAAACGCAGCAGCAATTGGCCGAAGGAAATGTCTTTCAGCGGTTTTTCGAAGATCGGTTCGCAAACGCTGCGTATCGCGGATTCAAACTCTTCTATCCGGGTCGATCCGGAAACCCAACCGGATTCGACATGCATCTCGGCCACTTTGCGGTAATCGCGATTGAAAAAAGCCAGGAAATTTTCGGCCAGATAGTGCTGGTCGGACAAGGACAGGGTGCCGACGATGCCGAAATCGACGGCGATATATTTGGCCGGCAGATCGACGAAAATATTGCCGGGATGCATGTCGGCATGAAAAAAATTATCCCTGAACACCTGGGTGAAAAAGATTTCCACGCCGCGTTCGGCCAGCAATTTAAAATCAGCGCCGCCCGCTCTGAGCTGGTCGATTTCGCCGACCGGTATGCCGTGGATGCGTTCCATAACCATGACTTTTTGGCGGGTTAACGGCCAGTGGATTTCCGGTATGTAGATGATGTCGGAGTTTTCGAAATTGCGGCGCAATTTGGCGGCATTGGCGGCTTCCCTGACCAGGTCGAGCTCGTCCAGCGTGGTGCGTTCAAATTCGGCAACGACATCGACAGGGCGCAATCTTCTTGCGTCGGACCAGAAGCGCTCGGCAAAACGGGCCAGTTCATAGAGCAGGCCTATGTCCGAGCGGATACGGCTTTCTATGTCGGGGCGCAGCACTTTGACGACGACGCTTTCGCCGCTGTGCAGGACGGCGGTATGAACCTGTGCGACCGACGCCGAGGCCAGCGGTTCTGCGTCGAACTCTGCAAACGCATCGCTGATGGACATGCCGAGTTCTTTTTCAATAATACCGCGGGCAATTTCATTGCCGAACGGCGGGACGCGGTCTTGCAGCTTGACCAGCTCGTCGGCAATGTCCTCGGGCAACAGATCTTTACGGGTGGATAAGGCTTGGCCGAATTTGACATAAATAGGCCCTAGATCTTCCAGTGCGCGCCGGATTCTGATGCCGCGCGATTCCGATGAGTTTCTAAGCCAGAAGTTGGGAGAGAAAACCGCCAAATAACGGACAGGCCGGAATAAATGGGTTTTTAAAACGATTTCGTCCAGGCCGTGAAAGACCAAAACCCAGTTGATATGGATCAGGCGCAATAATAATTTAGGGCGGATCACGAAGTACCTTATGTTTGTAGAAATTAGTTAGCGTTTAATAATGGAACACGGATGACACGGATTTAGACGGATAAACACTGATTTAAAAGCGTATAACGAACTTGCCGCTGCTTTTAAAATCCGTCTCATCCGTGTCTCCGTGTTCCATTTCTTTTTGCGCTGAATAATTGCTTTATTACTTACTTTAGCAGCGTATTTTTCAGCCGTTCAACCCTGCTTTGCAGGCGGTCAAAATCGGTGCGCAGTTCATCGATCTGGGCGTAAAAAATATCCGCTTCGGGAGCCGCCGGCAGATCGCGGGTTTCTTCCTGCAAAAATTCTTTGGCATTCAGCCTGAAGGTTTCAAGCGAATCTTTGCTCCAGTTTTGACCGGAGCGGAAAAAATTAGCCACTTTGTGCGCGATGATGTCGCCGGTGAATTGCGACAGTTTTTCTTCCAGATCGATGTCCAGTTTGGCGAACAGTTCCTGGAATTTGCGGCCGGTTTGCATATCGCCTTCAATTTTTACCTCGCCTGAGAAAACCGAACGCATCGGCGTTGAGCTCAGTCCCATCAAGCCCAGCGCCCAGACCGAACCGGTCAGGCGGGTGTCGGGCTGGTCAGGGAACTGATCCATACACTGAATGGAATCGGCCGTAGGGCACAGGTAAATGGTTTCCCCGAACGGCTGAACGGTAACGGCAATGACCTTGCCTGCCAGCGGCGTTAGAAAATAGCCGCTGTCCTGATCCAGGGCAAGATATTGGTTAAGCGCAGCTTCCAATGCGCCAATCAGCAATGGCTTGATGGGCATGCTAGATTTTATAACCTCTATGGACGGCGACTATGCCCTGGGTCATGTTGAAGTATTCGCAGCGTTCCAATCCTGCGTTTTCCATCATTTTTTTCAGTTCGTCCTGTTTGGGGTGCATGCGGATCGATTCGGCAAGATAGCGGTAACTGTCTTCATCTTTGGCGACAATTTTGCCGATCTTGGGCAGCAGCTTGAACGAATAAAAGTCGTAGACCTTCTCGGTGATTTTATCGACCGGGTGCGAAAATTCCAGCACGATGACGCGGCCGCCGGGTTTCAGTACGCGGTACATGGAACGCAACGCGGCGTCCTTGTCGGTCACGTTACGCAGGCCGAAGGCGATGCATACGCAATCGAAGGTATTGTCTTCAAAGGGCAGGCATTCGGCATTGACTTGCGCGTAGCGGATGTTGCCGACCAAGCCTTTGTCGATCAACCGGTTGCGTCCGGTGCGCAGCATTTCCGAATTAATGTCGGCCAAAACCACCTGGCCTTCTTTGCCTACCCGTTTTTCGAACAGCGTGGTTAAATCGCCGGTGCCGCCGGCCAGGTCAAGCACCTGGTCGCCTTTGCGCACATTGCTTAACTGCACGGCAACGCGTTTCCAGATACGGTGGATGCCCAATGACATCAGGTCGTTCATGATGTCGTATTGTCCGGCAACGGAATCAAATACGCCGCGCACCAGATTGACTTTGTCTTCCGTGGCTACTTGCTTAAATCCGAAATGGGTGGTGTTGCTCATTGTTGTACCTGTTCGTTTGATCGTATATCTCGTTCCGGGCAGGGCCTGGAGCGAAGAAGTTAGTTTTGTAGCGTTTGTTTGCGTTTATATCCGGCGGCTTCAAGATTATGCAGGTAGTCAGCCCATAAAGTCTGATATTCCGCGCCCAGTTTATACAACAAATCCCAGGTATAAATGCCGCTGTTGTGGCCGTCGCTAAATACCGGGGCTATCGCATAATTACCTACCGGCTTGATCTCCTTAATGGTGACGTCTTCCTTGCCGACTTGCAGGACTTCCTGTCCGGGCGCGTGACCAACCGCTTCCGCCGACGGGGTGTAGACGCGCAGATATTCGCACGGCAATTTAAACACGCTGCCGTCGTCAAAACTGATTTCAATAATGTTGGAAACCTGGTGCAGCTTGATTTCAGTCGGGTGGGTGTTGGTGGGGTTTGCAGTCAGGCGCATGGCTTATAAAAATTCAAGGTTGAGTTTCGTAAGGTACGCACAGCGTACCCTACACGATTTACAACACACCTTCTTCCAACTGTTCCAAATAAATAAATTCGGGCGCTTTAACGCCGGCTTGCTTCCTTATTTCAACCAACTTGGCCGATTCAAAGAATGCTTTGGCGTTGGAAAGTGACGTCCATTTGGAAAAGTGAACGATTTTATTAGCGTTATTATCCAATTTTAAAACCTGAAAGCTCAGCTCGCCTGCGCTTTTTCTAATGGGTGCTGCATCATCAAATATTTTTTTCCACGCGTCATAGTCTTCGACTTCGTGAATGATTAGTACATATTCCATTGTTATATCGATAAGCCTCAGTTACAAAATATAACGACTCAAATCCTCATCTTCGACAAACTCGGCCAAATGCTCGTCAACATAAGCGGCATCGATAAGTATGTCTTTTCCGGCAAGATCCGGGGCGTTAAAAGAAATATTTTCCAATAACCGTTCCAGAACGGTATGCAATCTTCTGGCGCCGATGTTTTCGGTGGATTCATTCACCTGCCAGCCGAGTTCGGCAATGCGCTTGATGCCGTTCGAAGAAAACGACAGCGATACGCCTTCGGTATCCAGTAACGCTATATATTGCTCCGTTAACGAGGCATTAGGCTCGGTCAGGATGCGCACAAAATCATCGGCTGAAAGCGCATCCAGTTCAACGCGTATAGGGAACCGGCCTTGCAGTTCGGGGATTAAATCCGACGGTTTGGTCAAATGGAACGCGCCCGAGGCGATAAACAAAATATGGTCGGTTTTGATGGCGCCGTACTTGGTGCTGACCGTAGTGCCTTCAACCAACGGCAGCAAATCCCTCTGTACGCCTTCGCGGGAAACTTCGCCGCCGCCCAGTTCGGAACGTTTGCAAATTTTGTCGATTTCGTCCAGGAACACGATGCCGTTTTGCTCTACGGATTCCACCGCGCGCAACCGGATGTCGTCTTCATTAACCAGTTTGGCGGCTTCTTCATCCTGTATAACTTTCAGGGCTTTTTTGATTTTCATTTTGCGGGACCGGGTTTTGCCCGAGCCCAGATTCTGGAACATGCCCTGCAATTGGCTGGTCATCTCTTCCATACCGGGAGGCGCCATGATTTCGACGCCGACGGGGGCAAGATGCACATCGATTTCAATTTCCTTGTCGTCCAAGTCGCCCTCGCGCAATTTCTTGCGCATTTTCTGGCGGGTCGATTCCTCGGTGTCGGACAGCATGCCGCCGTTCGCCCTGGGCAGTAGAATATCCAGGATTCTGTCTTCGGCGGCATCGAAAGCCTTGTTTTCAACCTTGTCCATTTCCGTTGTGCGGGTCATTTTGACGGCGGTATCGACTAAATCGCGGACTATGGAATCGACATCGCGGCCGACGTAGCCGACTTCGGTGAATTTTGTGGCTTCAATCTTGATAAAAGGCGCATTGGCCAGACGCGCCAGGCGACGGGCAATTTCAGTCTTGCCGACCCCGGTGGGGCCGATCATTAAAATATTTTTAGGGGTGATTTCTTCACGCAGGACAGGATCGACCTGCTGGCGGCGCCAGCGGTTGCGCAGTGCGATAGCGACAGCACGCTTGGCGTTGGCCTGTCCGACAATATGCTTGTCCAGCTCGCTTACAATTTCTTTGGGGGTCATTTGGGTCATTTGATTACTCGTTAGGTTCGGCGTCGAGTTCTTCTATACGCAAATTGTGGTTGGTATAAATACAAATATCTGCGGCTATATTTAAAGACCGTTCGACAATTTCGCGGGCGCTAAGATCGGTATTTTCGATTAATGCGCGTGCGGCGGCTTGGGCAAAAGCGCCGCCCGAGCCTATCGCCATCAGGTCGAATTCCGGTTCGATGACGTCGCCGGTGCCGGAAATAATCAGCGAGGTCCTGGCATCGGCAATAGTCAGCAACGCTTCCAGTTTGCGCAAGGCGCGGTCGGTGCGCCAGTCTTTCGCCATTTCCACGGCGGCGCGGGTTAAATTGCCGCGGTGTTTTTCCAGCTTGCCTTCAAAATGCTCGAATAAAGTGAACGCGTCCGCTGTTGCCCCGGCAAAACCGGCGATAACTTTGTCATGATATAAACGGCGGACCTTGCGGGCATTGCCTTTCATGACCGTGTTGCCCAAGGTGACTTGACCGTCGCCGCCGATCACAACTTTGTCGCCCCGGCGAACAGAAAGTATCGTTGTTCCTCTAAAACTCACTTGAATATCCCAATATTACCGAAAAGATAGTGTTAATTTTACATGGTCTGAATTTAAATGTGCGAAAAAATAAGGGCAGAACCATATTAGCGGACTGGATACGGTTTAGCTGAGATTTATAAATATATGCTACGCTGGGCAAAATTCAGAAAAAGGGCACTCTCAATGGACGCACTCGATCAAATATCAACAACCCTGGCATTATCGATGGGGCTGGCCTGGGCCAGCGGCATTAACCTGTACGCGACGCTGTTCACGCTGGGCTATCTTGCCAATACCGGCAACATCGATTTGCCGCCGGATTTGCAGATAGTCGCTAACCCGATGGTCATGATTGCTTCCGGCATCATGTATTTTATCGAATTCTTTGCCGATAAAATGCCGGGCGTGGATACCGGCTGGGATGCCATACACACATTTATCCGTATCCCGGCAGGGGCCATGCTCGCGGCCGGAGCGGTTGGCGATTTGAATCCGGCTGTTGAATTGACTGCAGCTATTCTGGGCGGCAGTCTGGCGGCAGGTTCGCATGCGACCAAAGCCGGGAGCCGGGTGTTGATCAACACCTCGCCGGAACCCTTTAGCAATTGGATTGCGTCAGTCAGCGAGGATGTCGCAGTGATAGCCGGCGTCTGGGCGTGCATCAACCACCCGGTATTATTTTTAATAGCGCTGGCCGGTTTTATCCTGCTGATGATTTGGCTGTTGCCGCGTATTTGGGGCGGCGTGAAAAAAGTCTTTGGTTTTATTATCAACTTGTTCGGCAAAGAAAACGTCCCGGACGGCCAAAATCCATCCCGGTAAAAAAACATTATTATTGACTGCCGGCGCATAATCGAGTCTAATGGCGCTCTTTTGTAGTTCCGCCCAGGTAGCTCAGTCGGTAGAGCAGAGGACTGAAAATCCTCGTGTCGACGGTTCGATTCCGCCCCTGGGCACCACTGCAAAAAACAAGCAACACCGCAAAATGCCCAGGTAGCTCAGTCGGTAGAGCAGAGGACTGAAAATCCTCGTGTCGACGGTTCGATTCCGCCCCTGGGCACCATGAATAGCTTTGAAAAGGCCGACCAATGAGTCGGTTTTTTTATGTCCTAAATTTCGTGTCCGGGTTATATCCTGCACACCAAGGCATTTTCTGTCGTTATAATCTCGATAGGTATTGAGCGCCAATACAATACATTGAAATTTGATGATTAATCCGTAAGTCGCGGGAATCCAATCCAATCCGTAGCGGGTGTATTAATTTTGTGGGTTATCAGGCTTAACCGCTAGATTACCTTTGTAATCAGCTTGGCAAATTCCGCTTATTGTCTCAACTTGATGATTGTGAAAATTGGGGGGAATAGCATAGCTTGCAGCATCTCCGGCCTTTTTGCCGGCGCAGGCCTTATAAGCCTGCTTGGGGATAATGCGGCAAGTTTCGCCATATTCTGGGGCAGTCCATGCGTCGCACACTTCCCCAAAAAGTAACTTATTAGTTCTAGCGCAGGCTGTGCAGTACAAAAATACCCACAATATAATAAGTAATTTAAAAAGTTTCATAAAATCTTTATCTGATAAAAATTTATAGGCTTAACGAGTTTTATGAATCCTCATTACTTAACAACATGCTAAATAATTAATATCCAAAATTCCAATTAGAGTCGGTAACTATCTTTTGTATTAGTACGAATAGCATCAATTGATAAACGCCTTTCCATGTTTAGTTAGTCTTGAATACATACCGCCAGCTTCTATAAATCTTTTATCCATAAGTTCAACCAATACAAATGCACTGATATTGAGTTTGCAATTATGAATCCATCCTTCTGCTCTTGATTCTTCCATCTCATTAATTGCCGATAATATTTTGTGGGTCTCTTTATAAGTAAGCATTGATTCCATTCTTGAGATGTAGTTTTAGGCGCAATTCTTTTGGTAAGAGGTTATTACTAAAATAAGGAAAAAATATGAACAAATAAGGAAAGAATATGAATTTACAATTAATCTTTTGCACTTTTGAAGTCACCGCGACGGCATCAAAGCGTTCAGTCATGCGCTAAAGATCAGCGGCTTGGAAGTTTATTATTTTCCAGAGGCGGCTCCGGTCGGCATTAAGATTTTGATGCTGTTTGACATCTGAGCGGTTTTCAACTGCAAGCTTATGTGGATGTACGGTATAATTGCACGATATTCCACAACCCAGCATTCAATAAATGGCTCAATTTTTTGAAATACATCCGGAAAGTCCCCAGCTGCGTTTGATACATCGCGCCGTGGAAATACTCCGTAAGGGCGGAGTTATCGTTTATCCGACTGATTCGTCTTATGCGATTGCCTGCCATATCGGCGATAAGCAGGCGCTGGATAAAATCCGCCGTATCCGGCAGTTGGACGATAAGCATAATTTTACCCTGGTGTGCAAAGATCTGGCCCAGGTGTCGATGTTTACCAAGATCAGTAATGATGCTTACCGGTTGATCAAGGCGCTAACGCCGGGAGCCTTTACCTTTATATTGGATGCGACGCGCGAGGTGCCTCGCCGGTTACAGCATCCCAAGAAAAAAACCATAGGCATACGCGTTCCCGACCATCCTGTCGCCCAGTTGCTGGTTCAGGAATTGGGCGAGCCCTTGTTCAGTTCTACGTTGATGTTGCCGGGAGAGGATGAAGCGCTGACCGATCCTTATGAAATCAGGAATAAACTTGAGCATGAGCTGGACTTGGTGATTGATGCCGGTATTATTGAGTTTGAACAGACGACTATTATCGAGTTTTCCGGTAATGGCGCCGAGATTGTCAGGCAGGGCAAGGGCCTTGCGCCGATGTTGACTGGATGAGGATACGGGCATGATGGATGAATTGACGCTGTTGCAACGCATAGTGGTCTGGATTTTGCCGGTGATTTTTGCGATTACCGTGCATGAAGTCGCGCATGGCTGGGTGGCAAAAAAATACGGCGATAACACAGCCTCGATGTTGGGCAGGTTGACCTTGAACCCGATTAAGCATATCGATTTGCTCGGGACCATTATTATTCCCGGTTTGTTGTTGCTCTCTTTTACCGGTTTTATTTTCGGCTGGGCAAAGCCGGTTCCCGTCGATCCGCGGAATTTTAAAAATCCACGGCGGGATATGGCGATAGTCGCTCTGGCCGGCCCTGCCTCCAATTTGTTGATGGCTGTCGGTTGGGCATTAATAGCCCGGTTGGGGGTGTCCATAGGTACGCAAGCCGAAGCTGTTTCATTGCCGCTGATTTATACCGGAGTTGCCGGTATTTCGATTAATCTGGTATTGGCGCTGATTAACTTGTTGCCGATTCCGCCGTTGGACGGCAGCCGGATTTTGACCGGTATTTTGCCAAGTTACTGGGCGTGGCAATATAACCGCCTGGAGCGTTTCGGATTTATTATTTTGTTGGTGCTGTTATACACGAAGGTTTTGGGCTTGATTCTGGCTTATCCGATGTTTGTTGCGCAGCAAGTGTTTTTTTCAATTGCCGGGTTGTAGGTTGATTCGTTCGGCTGTCTTTCCCGTATTCGCGAAGCCAGCGTTTGAGAACGAGCGAGAATATGAGTCAAGACACGGCTGAAATTCCAGACCAATCGCCGCCAGTATTTGCGATGGTGAACGGCGCGCCTTTTAACAAACTGCCGGACGATCTTTATATTCCGCCGGATGCGCTGGAAGTGCTGCTGGAAACTTTTGAGGGGCCGCTGGATTTGTTGCTGTACCTGATACGTAGGCAGAATCTTGATATTGTCAACATACCGATAGCCCGGATCACTCATCAATACATCGCCTATATTCAGGTAATGAGCGAATTAAACCTGGAGCTGGCGGCGGAATATCTGGTGATGGCCGCGCTGCTGGCGGAAATCAAGTCAAGAATGCTGCTGCCCAGGCAGCCCGATGCCGAAGACGAAGAGGAAGATCCGAGAGCAACGTTGATTCGCCGGTTGCAGGAGTATGAGTTGATTAAAAATGCGGCTGAAGAAATTGATCAGTTGCCTAGAATTGAACGTGATATATTTGAAGTCGGCGTCGATGTTTCGAGGCTAAAAAATGTTGAACAAAACTTGCCTGATATCCAGCTAAAAGAAATGCTGTTGGCATTTCAGGATGTACTTAAAAGAGTCGAGCAGCTCAGCCATCATCAAATTACCAGAGAACCCTTATCTGTCCGTGAACGCATGTCAACCATTCTGGAAAACCTTAAAGGAGCGGATAGTCTCCTTTTCTCGCAATTATTTATCCGAAAAGAAGGTCGACACGGAGTCGTTGTCTCGTTTCTGGCCATCCTCGAACTCAGCAAAGAACGACTCATCGATAT
>JALNYY010000246.1:1540-3540 GCA_023229605.1 Methylobacter sp. | reverse complement strand
AGGCGAGCAAGAGAACCGAGGTCGACTTCGTGTGGTTCTTGTTTAGTCTGTATCGAGATCGCCGATTTGCTGTATAACGGCATCGTCCGTTGTGGAGCTTCATTAGCTTCAATACGCTGCTCAATCAACGGCGCAACAACGGCAGCAGAAGCGTTTTCATTGGCGCCTTTGATGACAATACCCTTCTCGCTCGCAACTTTGGCATCCGTCAGCGCGTTGCGCAATAGGTCTAATTCTTGCGCACGTCGGTAGAACCAATCGGTGCTCCAGATGCGATGGAAACGCCATCCCAAATTTTCCAGCACGTCTTGCCGGAGTCGGTCACGTTCGCGCGCCCAAAGCGCACTATGATAGGTAGCGCCATCACATTCCACAGCAAGAATATAGGTGCCGGGTCGGTCGGGGTGCCTAATCCCAAGATCGATTAGAAAGCCAGCAGACCCAACCTGATGATCAACGCTGTACCCCATTCTAGCAATCGCTGCTGCGACATCCTCCTCAAATGGCGTGTCTGGACCTTCACCTGTTGGAGCTTTGTCATTGATCATCCCCGTCTTTGCGAATTCCAGAAAGCGTTTGAGTATCTTCGGGCCTTCCATGCTGGTCTTGGTTAAGTCCATATCGCCGGGATCAAACGAGCAAAAGACTTCGCAGCGCACTCGCGCCCGTGTAAACATGACATTGAGTCGGCGTTCGCCACCTTCTCTGTTGACTGGACCAAAGTGCATCTTCGGTCGTCCGCCGACTTCGGTCGGACCATATCCAACACTAACAAGGATCACATCCCTCTCGTCGCCTTGGACGTTTTCAATATTCTTAACAAAAACATCCTCATTGCAGCCCTCTCGCAGGAAGATATCGAGGACAGGATTTTGGCGGCGGTGATATTCGAGTAATTCAGTAATCAGGTTGCGCTGTGCTGACGAAAAGGTCACGATCCCGAGTGACAAAGTCGGCATGGCTTCTGCGTGCTCCACTACCCGCTTGACGATTGCCTCTCCTTCAAGACGATTGTCGCGCTTGCCTCCTCGGTCATAGATGCCTGCGATGCGTGAAAATATTAAACCATACGATCGATCGTTTTGTAGTGGCGATGGAGGCAATATCAGCCCGTCTCGATAGAATTCGTGGTTTGAAACGCGAATGAGCGATGGGTCGCGGGAACGGTAGTGCCATTCGAGCATTCGCGAGTTAAGCCCCCGAGCTTCACATAGAGTCAGAATACTCTCAAGCTCACCTACACGCGCAGCACCTTCGAGCAAGCTGTCATCCTTCTCATCGTCGCTTTCGGCGCCGCCATTACTCGCCAATCGATCAAAGAAAGATGATGGCGGAAGCTGCTTCTGATCTCCCACAACGACAATCTGTTTTGCCCTCGCTATTGCTCCAAGAGCATCTTCAGGGCGAACCTGACTCGCTTCGTCAATAATAAGCAAGTCAAAGGAAATCGAACCTGGCGGAAGGAATTGCGCTACGGATATCGGACTCATCATCAATACGGGTTTGATGCGTTGTATGGCCTCGGCAGCGTTTGAGAACAATTTTCTAAGCGGTATGTGAGCACGTTTTTTTACAATCTCACCACGGATAACAGCCATTGCGCCATGAGCCCCCTGAGGAACTTGTCCGAGATGGCTTGCTCGGATAAATTTAACGCAGTCGCTCCGCCGCTCTTTTTCGAGCTGCGAGAAGTTTTTCACCAGCTCATGCCTGTCAACATTTCGTAGAGCGGAGAGGGATGGACTCGCCCCTAAAGCCAACTTCCATATAGCTTCCGCCCTCGCGAATAAGAACTCAGCTACTGCCTCGTCCTTGTCTAGTTTGCCTAGCTCCATGAGTGGAATAAGATCATGAAGGTTCCCTGTTTCTAGCTGCCCCCGCAGTCGCTTCAAGCAGGCCCATTCGTCGTAGCGATCACTGGCGGCTGCCATGACCGCGAGTTTTTGTGCAACCAGGCGAAGATCGCATACATCGATCACCTGCTCTGGAAACGTGGAGGC
>JALNYY010000246.1:0-1511 GCA_023229605.1 Methylobacter sp. | reverse complement strand
GATATCAAGCTGAAGGACACCAATTGCATCCTTTATGGATCGATCGGCCCCTAATTGAGTTGTCTCCAATCCATTAATCAGTCGCCCAATTAGCTCTGGATTACGTGCCAAGGCAATGGTGCATGCTGCGTCGGGGTCAAGCTCACCGGCAAAGGTGTGATCACACCAGTTCAGTGAAGCCAACAATGTGGAAAACGCGGTGCGCTCGCCGCGCCAATCCTCACCAACCGTGCTGGCGCACCAAGCCTCATCAGAACGCCAGCCTTCGTGAAGTGACGAAATCCTGATAAGCCTATCTACAAGTTCTATCCGACTAATAGCGGATTTAGGGAGGGGGCCTGTTAGAAGGCTTGCAAGCTGACGGCTTGCCTGCCGGTATGCCGAACGCCACCGCGTAAAGAATGAAAATTGACCCGCCACTAATAAAGGCCGAAGCACAGTAACGTCGGTACTCCATGCAGCATCGACAAAAAATGCAGCGTTCTCGGCACGAACAGCTTGCCACTCAGCACCAATGCGCAGGCCATCATGGAGTCGATTCTTCGCTTTAAGCACAAGGAACTGTGCGAGTAGTGCATCATCCAGCTCTGGTGGATTAGCAAGACGTTGGAGCTGATCAACAAACAGCGGTACGGAAGCCAGGCTAATATCGGTTTTCAAACCAAGCGCGTCCGAAGTTGTCTCTATCGTGTCGGCAAGCACAGATGCTATTTTACTGGCTTCATCAAGATTGATTCGCAATCGAGCCAGATCTATGGGCTGAAGATCGAACCTTTCAGTACCAAAAAATGGATGATCAGTTAAAGAACCAGCTACTTCTAAAGCAGCACCATATTCCTCAATTTTAGCAGCCAGCTGATTAGCATCTTTCTTCGGAATTTTGTCCAGCCCGTCTGGCTTTAATTTAGGCGGCGGTGTATCGCGCCCCATATAGCGCACTTGCTGTGATAAAGCTGAGAAGGCGCTGTCTCCGATATGCCCGACGGCATTATGAAGTTCGCTGGCAATTCGGTTCAGTTGATCCCGTGATTCGTGAAGTCGGTCTGGGCTTGGGGGCATTTCTGGAATTGCCCGCGCTGCATTAAGTGTCCTCGCAAGTTCGCCGAGAACAGCCTTTTTGTTAGCCGTTTTTGAATGAAGCTCAAGACATATGTCGGCCAATCCGACATCAACCAACCGCTTGTGAACGACTGAAAGAGCAGCCATTTTTTCAGCAACGAACATCACGCTCTTTCCATCCCGCACTGCTGCGGCAATGATGTTCGCAATTGTTTGCGATTTCCCGGTTCCAGGGGGGCCTTGAACCACAAGATTGCGTCCGCTTCGCACCTCTTCGATCACCTTGGCTTGCGATGCGTCCGCATCGACGACATGAAAGAGTGATGCGGGCGGCAATTTTTCGTCGAGATTGTCTTCTGCCCCAAACATTGGCTCTTCAGACTCGAAGCCTTCGTATAACAGACCACAGGTCAATTCATGGTTTTCAAGGGCATTTTCAGGCCAATTCTCGG
>JALNYY010000245.1 GCA_023229605.1 Methylobacter sp. | reverse complement strand
CCAACTAACCCCTCAACCAACAACCGGGAATACTGCTCAGAATCATAGTGATGGTCATTGCAATCACTATTGCGCAGGCCGTTCTTGACTATGCCGTGTTCCCCGAGAGATAAATCGTCCAGCATGACATAGCGGATGCCGTTTTGCGTGCAAAATCCCCGCATGATCCCGTTGAACTCCAGGGTCAGCGCCGTTCTTTCCAGTTGCGATGCGGTTACTTCCCTTCTGGCGTTGGCAACGTCGCCCCAGTCATTGTTATCCTGAATCGTAGGCAGCGGGGTGCTGATGCAGACCACCTCGAAGCGCGTTTTTAATTCAGCCAAAAATCCGGAATAACTGGCGATGGCTTTGTCCAGCATTGCGGCAACAGGCTCCCGGTATTTTTGCGCCCGGTACCAAATGACGAAACCGGTATCGACTTCGCCCAGCATGATAATGACGTGCTTTGCGGTGGAGTTCCTGGCGGCTTTCCTGAAGATGGGATAGGCCTTGGTTGTTGAATTGGGGTTTTCCAATCCCGATGCTGTCGCGCCAATGACGGTGAGTACATTGAAAAACAGGTGCGGGAATTTTTCTTTGAACAACGGGTGGTTGAAAATAGGGGTATGTGAATCACCCAGAACTAATATTTCCTGCATTGGCGCCTCAGTCTGTATTCGTTTTATAAACAGTGCGCGCCTTTTAGCCGCCAAGGCGCATACGGCACGCCCTACAGTTTTTAAAACGCGGACTTAATGCGAGTTAGCGTTCCGTCGATAAACAGGTTTCTTAGCGCTATCACCATCGCCGGGTCAAACATGATGCCGGCATGCGATTCGATATGGGTTAAGGCTGTTTCCACCGGCCAGGATTTTTTATAGGGGCGTTGCGTCGTCAGTGCGTCGAAAACATCCGCAAGTTTTACAATGCGTGCGGATAGCGGGATATCGTCGCCACTTAAGCCGTGCGGATAACCGCTGCCGTCATAATTTTCATGGTGGCCCGCAGAAATTTCCCTAGCGGTTTCGTAAAACGGGTTGTTGCCTAAAATACGCACCCCATTAAGCGGATGCTCCCGCATAATTTCCCATTCCTCGGCGGTCAATTTGTCCGGCTTTTTCAAAATGGCGTCGGGCGTGGCCAGCTTGCCAATATCGTGCAGCATGCTCATTAACCCCATGTGCGCGGCGGCCTTGTTATCGACGCCCATGGCGATGGCCAGCGCTTCGGTGTAATGCTGGACGCGGTATAAATGACTGGACGTGTCCTGATCTTTACCTTCGGCGGCCAAACACAGCATTACCACCGCGTCTTGGTAAGCCGTTTCCAATTGACTGCTGGTTGTGTCCAGCGCACGTTTTAAATCCAATGATTCCAACGCCCGCACAACGGTTAAATTTAATTCCGACGGGTCCCACGGTTTAGTGACATATTTGTAAATGTGCGCTTCATTTACGCAGGTCATCAGAGATTCGACATCGGAATAGCCGGTCAACAAGATGCGTATCGCTTCGGGCTGGACTTGCAACGCATGGCTTAATACCCGGTCGCCGGTAATATTAGGCATACGCTGGTCGCAAATAACCAAATCGACCGGGTGCTCATTCAGCAATGCAATTCCCGCCTCGCCGCCACCGGCCGACAGCGTTTTATAGCCTTTACGGAAGCTGCGCGTTAACGTCGCCAACACATCGGGGTCATCATCAATAAGTAACAGCGTATGCATTTTCTAGGCACCCTTAATCAAACGAAGCGGAATAGCAATAATAAAGCGTGTCCCGCGATTTAATTCGGATTCAACCGTAAGCGTGCCCTGGTGTTTTTCAATGATGCCGTAAGAAATCGACAAGCCAAGCCCCGTGCCTTCGCCCACGTCTTTAGTGGTAAAGAAAGGGTCGAAGATTTTTTTCCTGGTTTCTTCAGACATCCCGACACCGGTGTCGGCGATACTGACGACCGCCTGGTCATTCACCTGGGCAGTGGTGATGAAAATGCTGCCTTTGTCAGGAATGGCCTGAATCGCATTGGCGAGAATGTTCATAAAAACCTGGTTGATTTCGCCGGCATAGCATTCGACGGGTTCATTGAGTGCGTAATCTTTTTCGATGGTGATCCGATCCTTGTAATTGTGATGCAGCATTTGCAAGGTCGAATCCAGGCCTTCTTCGAGCCGCACCGTTTTAACCTCGCCCTGGTCGAGACGGGAAAAATTACGCAACGACAACACGATGTTGCGGATGCGGTCCGCCGCCTGCTTTTGGCTGTTCAGCAATTTGGCCAGGTCTTCGGTGACAAAGGAGTAATCGATTTGCTCCATGTGAGCATGTAATTTTTCCGCGCCCGGTTCGTCCAGACAACTTTGAGCAATTTCGACCGTGCCTTTAATGTCGTCAATGTATTCTTCCAACGGTGGCATATTGGCGTAAATGGCGCCGATAGGATTGTTGATTTCATGCGCAATACCTGCAACCAGCTGCCCTAACGAAGCCATTTTCTCGGATTGCACCAATTGCGTTTGTGCGGATTGCAGTTTTTGCAGCGTGTCCTGCAACTGGGCGGTGCGGTCGATAACCTGACGCTCCAGATTGATATTCAAGTCTTCCAGCTCTTTTTCCACCACTACGAATTTATTGAATAATTCGCCTAAACGCGTGGTCATGCGGTTAAACGCATTGCCTAAATCGGCAACTTCATCGTGGCCCGAAACCGGTACTTTGATCGATAAATCGTTGGAATCTTCAATCGTGCGGATGGTGGCGGTCAGTTTCTTAATCGGCGTGACCAGAAGGCGGCTGAGCAAGCTGACCAGCACAATCATCGGTATGCTGACCAAGGCGGCGGCAAGCAGTAAATTTTTGGTCAGTTCGAACAGCGGCTCCAGTGCGAGTTTTTCAGGCATGAACGCCGCAATCTGGAAACTGAAATCGCCGACGGATACCGGTTTTGAAATCGAACCCAAATAACTGATATTGTCAAAAATCCATAAGGACTGTTCCGGAAAATTGTCATGTATATCGATTGTTTTTACGCCGTTAGCCGTAAAAAGGTCAGCGCTTCCGTGGTTTCCTTCATGTGCTTTATGCAACGCAAAATTGCTGTCCTTGGGCGCGAGCATCCGGCTAATATCCTCCCACGAATGCGTCATCACCAAATAGCCCTGCATTTTTAACTGCGGCGGTTTTAATGCAGCCACATGGGCAATGATGCTGCCGTTAATAAAAGGCACATCATGTTTGAACACCAGCGCGTAATCCTGTTGCGTTTGCCACGCTGTTGGCAGCCGGGTTTTCAACACATCCTGCTGCGTCGAAGCGATAAGCTCTCCCGCTGCATTGAACACATATAAATCGCCTTGTAGCTGATAATATTGTTTAAGGTTTTTGAGCTCGGTGGTGATGCGCTTATCCAAATCATCCACCACCACATCCAGCATGACTGACGAGGCCCGCCACGACAGTACATTGGTGCGTTCAAACAATAATACATTGCTGATTTCAGCGGCTTTATGGTCGGCAATTTCGGTAAGATTACGCTCAATCTGCTGATTGATTTTTTCGCCGAATTGGTAGAACACCACCGCGCTCAATGTGGTGGTGACCAATAAC
>JALNYY010000074.1 GCA_023229605.1 Methylobacter sp. | reverse complement strand
AAAAAATATAGCCTTAGGCGTCGCGGCAATGGGCATGCTGAACGCCGATAATAAAGCCGATTTCAATACCTCCAATTTTCTGTTGCATTCTTTGACCACCGCCGCCATCAGCAAAATGCTTGCTGAACGCATAGGCCTTTCTTCAACAGTATCCGGCGATTGTTTTGTTGCCGGATTACTGCATGACTTTGGAAAAGTGGTCTTTGCTGAATTTATTCCAGATGAATTTAAACTCGCGCTGGAAAAAAGCAAAGAGCAACAACTGCCACTGCATCAGACCGAGCTCGAATTTATCGGCCTTAATCACTCACAAGCCGGTAAAATGCTGGCCGAAAAATGGGAACTGTCAGACCAGTTAATCGATGCTATCGCTCATCATCATAATCTTGAGCCTAGCCGAAATATCTTAAGGGATTGCGTTTTTGCCGCTAATCAAATCAGCAAATACATGCAGTTCGGTGATGGAGGCAATCCGCTGATAGCAGCCTTCCCGGAGGCCATTATCGCTCGCTTTGGCCTGCCTCTCCCTGCCATGTGCGATGCTTTAGGGGACTTGGAATCCGTCAAAACTGAAGCTCAATCTTTTATTAACTTGTAATGCACGGCGTACGCTGCGCTGCACCGGCAGCGCCTACTGTTGGTGCTCCACCTTCTACATCCATGCAGTGAAGGACAGCAATGAAAATTAAATTCTGGGGCGTAAGAGGATCCATACCCACACCGGGACCCCATACCGTTAAATACGGCGGCAATACCACCTGCATAGAAATCAGGACTGATGACAATGATTTGATCATTCTTGACGCCGGCACCGGAATTCACGCTCTTGCACAAAACCTGCTGAAAGAAATGCCCGTTCAGGCGCATATCTTCATTACCCATACTCATTGGGATCATATACAGGGCCTGCCTTTCTTTATCCCCATTTTTATCCCTAACAATCATATTAAGATCTATGGCGGGATTGATCCGGTAACCAATGAAACCATCAACCGGGCGCTTTCCGTGCAGTTGCAATACAGTTTCTTTCCGATACGGGAAGCGCAGCTCAATGCCCGGATTGAGTACACCACTGTCACGCCGGGCGTACCAGTCAATGTAGGCAGCGCCACAATCACCCCTATTGTACTCAGTCATCCGGTATTAAATTTCGGCTATCGAATCGATTGCGACGGACAATCCGTTTTCTTTACCGGCGATTACGAACCGCAACTCAACATCTATGATCCGCAGGATGATGAATTTGCTGAATTCCAGTCTTTTGTAGATGCAAAATGGGACGAAGTCGTGCTGGCCATAAAAGGTGTCGATGCGCTGATTGTCGACTCATCCTATACCAATGAGGAATATGCCTCCAAACAAGGCTGGGGACATGGCACTTATGATTCGGGAATAAAACTGGCTACCGAGGGAAAGGCAAAAAAACTGTTTTTCACCCACCATGAACCCACCCGTAGCGATGCAAGCCTTGATGCGATTTATCAAAGTTTGCTGCAAAACAACCCTGCAACCTGTTGCGAATTATTGCTTGCTCAGGAAGGTGTCGACATTTCACTCTGATCTTGACGAGCGAGATTAAACAACTGGTCAAGCGCAGCATGCACTTCATCAATACCGGTTTTTTTCAACGACGAAAATAACTGTATCGTCAAAGGGAAACGACTATCCTTTAATTCCTTTTGTACCTGCAACAAGGTATTTTTAGCCGCGCCGTAATTCAATTTATCCGCCTTGGTTAACAAGATATGCAGCGGCAGCCCGGTGTGTTCGCACCACTCTATCATCTGCCAGTCAAATTCGGTTAGAGGATGGCGCACGTCCATCACCAGAACAATCGCGCACAATGACTTGCGGCCGGTTAAATAAGTCTCCATCAACTCATGCCATTTTTTCTTCACCGCTAGGGGCACTTTGGCATAACCATAACCCGGCAAATCGACAAACCGTTGCCGCTCATTAATTTCAAAAAAATTGAGCATCTGGGTTCTGCCAGGCGTTTTACTGATCCGGGCTAATGCGTTTTGCCGGGTCAAGGTGTTAATCGCGCTGGATTTACCCGCATTCGAACGCCCGGCAAACGCCACTTCCAGGCCCTGATCCGGGGGCGTATCGTTGAGATGCGGCGAACTGTTAATAAATTTTGCTTGATGATAAACTGGATTCATCGTTGTCTCGCTTAGAGTTACTATTTAGAGTAAAATTGTGTATGCACAGCAGCCTAGAATAAATAAAAAGACTGGCATAAATGATTAACCATTCCGAAGGGGAATTTGATGAAGAAAAAATTGCAGGTACTTTCAATTTCTCTGGCGTTGACCAGTGCTGCAAGTATTTTACATGCAGAAGGCAATATTCACGCAGGAAAACAAAAATCGACATCCTGCGCCAATTGCCACGGGGAAGATGGTAACAGCATGGTAGCAACTTTCCCCAAGCTTGCACAGCAACATTCTTCCTATCTTGAACGGCAGCTACACGCATTTAAAGACGGCAGCCGCAACGACCCGATGATGTCGGCCATGGCGCAGGCATTAACCGATGAAGATATTGCCGACATTTCCGCATACTACGCGACACAAAAGATTTCGGAAAACACCTTGCCGGTATTGGAACCCGCCGATGAAGACGAAAAACCCGCCGACAACAAAACTATCCAGACCATCATTGCTCAAGGCAGCGATTTATACCGCAACGGCGACCTGACCAGCGAAGTATCGGCCTGCATCGCCTGCCATGGTCCTTTTGGCGAGGGCAACAAGCCTGCGTCATTCCCCGCATTAAAATCACAACACGCCGACTATTTGATAAAAACGCTCACTGACTTTAAATCCGGCTCACGCAGCAATAATCCGGAAAACATCATGCACATGATTGCGAAAAAAATGACGGACGAGGAAATAAAAGCCGTATCGATCCGCATATCGATGATGAAATAAGCTTAACTTATAAAACTCCGTAAGTCGGGCTGCGTTAGACTCGAGTGTCCTTAGTACAAGGCCGGCCTGCAAAATCTATAGAGAACTTTAGCCATGTTTAAAAAAATCGCCCAAACCAGCTTATTAATCCTGCTGTTTTCCTGCTCAGCCTTATTAAAAGCTGAATCCGTTGGTTATGAAACCCTATCGCCGGCGCAACCCACTCATAATCCCGATAAAATTGAAATCATTGAGTTCTTCTGGTACGGCTGCCCGCATTGCTACAGCTTTGAACCCGTGCTGGAAGCATGGGTAAAAAGCCTGCCTAAAAACGTTGAATTTATACGCCAGCCCGCTGTATTCAGTGACCTTTGGGGCAAACATGCCAAGGCTTATTTTACGGCTGAAGCGCTGGGCGTAGTCGATAAAGTTCATGCTGACTTTTTCGATGCCCTACAAAACAAAAAACAAAACCTTGAAACCGAAGATCAACTGGCTAAATTCTTTGTTGCACACGGCGTTAACGAAAAAGAATTCCACGACGCCTACAACTCCTTTCTGGTCGACTCCAAAATGCGCCAAGCAACCACCATGGCCAGCCGTTACGGCGTAACCGGCGTTCCTGCCATCATTATTAACGGCAAGTATAAAACAACCGGCCCTCTAGCCGGCTCTCATGAAAAAATGATAGAAGTTATCAATCAGCTGATTCAACAGGAAAGCGCTGCAAAATAATTATGCCATGCATCAACTGATTGGCGCTTCGACTGCCAAGAACGGTGGAGGCGCCGCAATCAGCAGGGACCGGCGCAACCTCCTTAACAAAAATGTGACAACTTGAACAGACGGTAAACAATGCGGCAGCTTGCGAGGCGCGCCTATTACACAAAATATTTACTCCTTAACATTTAGACAAGGTCTACCATGAGTTTTTTTAGTAAGGCAACCGACCAGGATAAATGGAAAGAGAAATATCTAAACCTGCTTGATGAACAGGAGCAATCAGCAGAATCTTACAAGGAAAAAGAAGACCTGCTTTGTAAAACAATAGTACGCCTGACTATTGCAACTACAGGACTGGACCCTCTTCTCGATCCGCATCTGCTGAGTATCCGCGATCAATTAAAAAACGGCATAAACAGCCAAGCACTTAAAGATGAGCTTGAAAAGTTCACCACTTCAGTATCTCAAATCAAGCACGCCCCACCTCAAGTCCAGTCGCTAGACACCGAACTGCTATTCGATTTCCTGCTTCAGCAATACACAACTGAAAAACAACAAAACGCACTAAAACTGCTGAAAACAAAAGCCGAAACCGTAAAATTCGGGACTCCCAATCAGTTATTTATCGCCATACTTGAAGCTATCGAACCTGACGACGACACGGCAGAGCCCAATGCCATCGCCACCCATATAGATATTGGAATTGTCAGCAAACAATTATTGCATTTGCTGGAAGGCATCGAAATTCCCAGCATTTTTGATCAACAGGCGCAAATAGCTAAACAACTGCTCGCCACTTCCGCAAGCACAACCGCTTTTGAAACTATTCTGGATAAGTCCTTTAAGCTCCTGCTTAAAATCAAACAGCACAACCAGTCGGAACAGCAGGACATTGATAAATTCCTCTCGCATATTACCGAACAACTGGCGACACTGGATATTAGCGTGATGGGGGCCAGTACGGCCACACAAAAATCGGCCGAAAACAGAAACAAACTGGACCAATCCGTTTCCGATCAAATGGAAGAATTAAAGTTAAGCTCGACTAACGCCACTAAGCTGGAGCCTTTGAAAGGGATCATTAACAGCCGGTTAGCCAGCATCGCCAAAGAAATCCAGGAACACGGCCAAAAAGAGGCTATTCAGCGCCAAAAAACACAGCAACAACTCGATGATTTGGCCAATAAAATAAAGGTGATGGAGTCGGAATCCTCCGAGCTCAAATCAAAACTAAAAATTGCCAATAACCAGGCATTACGCGACCCATTAACCGGCCTGCCAAATCGCAATGCCTATAATGAACGCCTCGAAAACGAACTGGCTCGCTGGAAACGCTACCATTCGCCCTTAAGCCTTATCGTCTGGGACATTGATCATTTCAAAAATATCAATGACAGCTATGGTCATAAAGCCGGCGATAAAGTGCTGCTGTTAATTGCCAAACAATTATCAGACCATTCCCGCGCAACCGATTTTATTTCCCGCTTTGGCGGCGAAGAATTTACCATGCTGCTTCCGAATACCGACGGCCAATCGGCTTTGATACTGGCCAACCAACTGCGTCTAACTATTGAAAAAACAGGCTTTAATGCCAGCGGCGCTTCCGTTGCGATTACCATTTCCTGCGGCGTTACCGAATTTACCCCCAATGACACGGATGAAACGGCATTTGAGCGTGCAGACCAAGCTCTTTATCAGGCTAAAGAGCAGGGCCGCAACCAGTGTTGTATTTTGTAGAAACGTAATTTTTTGATTGCCAAAGCCCATAGAAAAAACCTCGGGCCCCCTTCTCTGCTTAATGCAATAATCTGTTTTATTTGAAACCAGATCTTTAGCCCTCAACCACTGCACTTTCATTTGTAATGCATCGGAGAGGCTTCATGCAACCACTACCCCATCTTGCTAAACAATAAAAAACTCGCACTGAATGCCCTGCGGCGGCTGCACCGATCGAAAGTCATTTTTTATACCTTGTCTTAAACGCGTATCCAACGTAAAAATTTGTCAACGCCGGTCAAGGAACTGCGGGCTTAGTCAGATCGTTATTCCCTGCTTTGACATCGATGCCCCCGGCGGGCTACGGTTTGCCGAGATTGTCATATTGGAAAATATCGAAGGGCTGAATCTGCTCATCGGCCGGCAATTGGCTACGGCTCCGGCCTCCGCCGAGCGCGCGGATGAGCGCAACTGACGACTTCAATAGTTCGGTCTTGATTTCCACAGCGGCGATGCGCGAAGTTAACGTGTTGACTTGCGCATAAATGAGTTCAAGGCTGGAATTCAGGCCGCCCCTAAACAGCTCCATGGACAGGTTTTGTGTTTTGAGCGCGGCCTCGACGGCCGCATCCTGCCGTTCGACCTCGGCTGTCATTAGCTTGGTCTGGCTCAAACCGTTCTCGACGTCGAAAAACGAATGCCGGAATCGCCGCCGATTCCTTTGTCCAGAAAGCCTATGTATTAGTTCTGATTATTTGCGATATCAAATAAAATCTTTTACAGTTTTACAGCTCTTCGGCATTAGTTTCGGACGCGAATTTACTTGTGTGAGTACCGTGCTCACTACCAGATCAAATCATCGGGAACCTGATACGCCGAGTAAGCATCATCCACCTCATCGGTGATTTTATTTTGCTCATTAAAAACAATCACGCTGGCTGTATCGCGCGACTGTATTTTCTTTGCAGCCTCGGCCGGCACCACTTCAAAGTTTGTCCCTAGCTTTACTATAGCCAGCCGTCCCTCGGCAATTTGATCACGCATCGCCTCTGAGACGTACAGCCGCTTTACCTTATTATCATAGGTAAAATTATAGGCCAGTCCCTCAGGATCTCTAGGCAACCGGTTTAATTCAATAATCTGCTTTATTTGAGCCGCCAGCTGTTTTTGCTCTTCCTGCTGCTGGCGTAACTGATTAAGTTCCCTATCCCTTTCAATTTTCTCTGCCTGTGCTTTTTGAGCCAGCTCTTTCGCCTCATCGACCACTTCAAGTTTATTCTTGCGTTGCTGCTGGGTTTGTTTACGCTTATCGGATTTGACGCTTTTGGCTTGAGCCGCGCTGACTAAACCGGATTTTAGTAATTGTTCTTGTAGTGATAATTTTGCCACGACTATTCCACCGTAACTGATTTTGCGAGATTCCTGGGTTGATCGACATCCGTCCCCTTTAAAACCGCTACATGATAGGCCAATAACTGCAAAGGGATCGTGTATACAATGGGTGAGATCTCATTACCGACTTGGGGTATTTTTACTATCTGCACGTTTTCATCATTTGCTGCGGCTAATGTCTCATCCATAAAAACAATCAGTTGGCCGCCACGGGCGCTTACTTCCTGAATATTTGATTTCAATTTTTCCAGCAGACTGTTATTGGGCGCAACGGTCACAACCGGCATGTCTGCATCGATTAATGCCAACGGGCCATGTTTTAATTCGCCTGCAGGGTAGGCCTCCGCATGAATATAGGAAATTTCCTTTAGTTTTAGCGCGCCTTCCATAGCTATCGGATAATGAGTCCCCCTACCTAGAAACAAGGCATGCTGTTTTTCGGCAAATTGCTCGGCCAGAACTTTAATTTCATGATCCAGATGCAATACTTTTTCAATTTTCCCCGGCAAGCTGAATAATTCCGAAGTGATTCTTTGCTCTACTATTTCAGTCAGATGAAAGCGTCTGCCGACGGCAATGACTAACAGCATTAATGTTGCCAGTTGCGTGGTGAATGCCTTGGTTGATGCGACGCCGATTTCAGGACCGGCGCGTGTCATTAATACCAGATCGGATTCCCTGACCAACGAACTCTCCGGCACGTTACAGATGGCTAATGAATATTTTGCTCCCAGCTTCTTGGCCTCCAGCAATGCCGCCAGGGTGTCGGCTGTTTCACCGGATTGCGAGATGGTGACAATCAGGGTATCCGGCGCTAATACCGGACTTCTGTAACGAAACTCACTGGCTACTTCGATATTGCAGGGGACGTGTGCCAGTTCTTCAAACCAGTACCGTGCCACCAAACCGGCATGATAACTGGTGCCGCAGGCTAAAATCTGGATGGATTTTATGCTATCGAACACTTCAGCCGCGTTATGCCCGAATGCGTTTTCCTGTAGGCGGTTGTTGATGAACCGGCCTTCCAGGGTTTGCGAAATAGCAAAAGGCTGCTCATAAATTTCTTTCAGCATGTAATGGCGATAATCGCCTTTATCGACAGCATCCGCTGTCAACTGGCTTTCTATGATCGGACGACTGACGGCTTGGTCATGAAGATCGTAAATCACCGGCCCGTCTATCGTAATCGCCGCTATGTCGCCGTCTTCCAGAAAAATAAAGCGCTGCGTAACCGGCAGCAATGCCGCCACGTCAGAGGCGATAAAATATTCGCCTATGCCGACACCGATAACCAGCGGGCTGCCTTTTCTGCACGCTATCAATGTATCGGGATCATCAATGCTCATTATGCCCAGAGCGTAAGCGCCATCCAGTTTTTTGACCGTCTTTTTAACGGCGCTCAGCAATCCACCGGTAGCCTGCCCTGAGCTTGGCCGAATCGATTCCATTGCATGATCAATTTCATGTGCGATAACTTCAGTATCGGTTTCCGAAGTGAACTCGTACCCGAGTTGCTGCTGCACTTCTCTTAAATGCTCATGGTTTTCAATGATGCCGTTATGAACTACAACCACCGCATCCCGGCTGATATGCGGATGCGCATTAGCCGTACTGGGTTTGCCGTGGGTAGCCCATCGGGTATGGGCTATACCGATATGGCCTGAGATGGGTTCAGCCTCCAACAATGTTTCAAGGCCTTTGACTTTGCCCAGCTCCCGTTTCCGGTAGATTTGCTGATTATTGATAACCGCAAGGCCGGCCGAATCATAACCGCGATATTCCAGCCGCTTTAAACCTTCCATCAGAATAGGCACTACATTTCTTTGCGCAATTCCACCGACTATACCGCACATTAGTTTTTCTCCTTTTTCACTGGTCGTTGCCATCCTGCAATAGACACCTGCTTGGCCCTGCTTAAAGTCAATTGATTCTCAGGACTGTCTTTGGTTATGGTCGATCCTGCGCCTATCGTGGCGTTTTTGCGTATAGTAACCGGTGCGACCAACTGGCTATTCGAGCCTATAAAAGCGCCGTCTTCAATGACGGTCCTGAACTTATTCACGCCGTCATAATTACAGGTAATGGTTCCGGCTCCCACATTCACTTTACTGCCGACCGTCGCATCGCCGATATAACTCAGATGATTTATTTTGCTGCCCGCGGCTACCGTTGATTTCTTGATTTCTACAAAATTACCGATATGGACGTCTTCAGCCAGGACACTGTCCGGCCTTAGCCTCGCGTAAGGCCCGATTCTGCTGCCTTGCCCTATGACTGCACCTTCTATGACGCAGTTTGCCAGGATCTCTACATTGTCGCCAATAATCGTATTCTTAATCTGCGTATTCGCGCCTATTTTGACATTGCTGCCGATGCTGTTTTTTCCCTCTAAAATCACATTAATATCGATTTCTATATCCTGACCCAGGCTTTCTATCGAACCTCGTTGATCAAAGCGCATCGGGTCTTTTAACGTGACGCCCAGCTCCATCAAGCTATTGGCCTGCTCTTGCTGATAAACGCGCTCCAAATGGCTGAGCTGTATGCGATTATTAACGCCCAGCACTTCATCCTCTGTTTCCGGCTGACTGGTAACGATATTGATTTGATCGGCAACCGCCATTTCAATCACATCAGTCAAGTAGTATTCGCCCTGGGCATTGCTGTTGTTTAACCGGCTCAACCATTTTTTCAACTGTCGGCCTTGCACCGCCATGATGCCGGTATTGACTTCATTAACCTGTTTTTCACCGGTTGTTGCATCTTTTTCTTCGACAATTTTTTCGACCTGCCCGGCTGCATTACGGACTATTCTGCCGTAACCGGACGGATTGGCAAGATTCACCGTAAGCAGAGCCAGAGACCGGTCATTGACGCTGTCTATTAGCGATTTGACGGTTGCCAATTTCAACAAAGGCACATCGCCGTATAATATCAATACGGTATCGGCATCTGAAATTTGATCGCTCGCCTGCTGCACTGCGTGTCCTGTACCTAACTGCTGCTTTTGTTCTATCCAGTCTGCTTCCAAATTCTTTAAAGTGCTTTTAACCTGCTCTGCACCGTGGCCTATAACAATCTTGACGGTATTGTTTTGCAATTGGTTAGCTGTGTCGTAAACATGCTGCAGCAAAGCTCTGTTGGCAATTTTATGTAAAATTTTGGGCAGTTCCGAACGCATACGCGTTCCTTTACCCGCAGCAAGAATAATGGTCGTTATTTTCATTTGATATTCCGTTACAAATCTGTCTGGAACAGATTTGCATTGACCCGAAGGGCGTCAGGCAGGACAGCCTGACGTGAAACCAAAAAAGCCCGATAGCGCATTAACACGTTATCGGGCTTCTTAAAAAGGGCAAAGGTGGCCGTGCAATATCCCGACTACCCGCCGCGCTTTCTAAATCTATCCAAGGTTCTTAATTGCATGACAGCTTCCTGCAATTGTGCCTGAGCTGTTGCAAAATCAATTTGGCCGGACTTATCCGCCAATGCTTCTTCAGCTCTGGCTTTGGCTTCTATCGCAGCCGCCTCATCAATATCTTTCGCTCTTATAGCCGTATCAGTCAGAATGGTAATCAGATGCGGTTGTATCTCCAGCATACCTCCTGACACATAGAACGGATAAATTTCCTTGTCGCTGACTTTTACCCGGACTTCTCCGGGCTTAAGTCTGGATATTAATGGGGCATGCCGAGGTGAAATACCCACTTCGCCAAGTTCAGCCGGAGCAAACACCATTTCCGCCAATCCGGAAAATATTTCCTTTTCTGCACTAACGATGTCTACATGTACGGTCATGGTCATGATTGATACCTACCAGTTATATAACTTATTTCATGCCTTTTGCTTTCTCAAGCACTTCGTCTATGGTTCCCACCATATAAAAAGCCTGCTCAGGAATAGCATCGTATTCACCGTCAATAATGCCTTTAAAACCGGCAATAGTATCTTTCAGCGACACGTATTTACCGGGAGAACCGGTGAATACTTCCGCGACGAAGAAAGGCTGGGACAGGAACCGTTGCATTTTACGCGCTCTTGATACAGTCAATTTATCTTCTTCAGATAATTCATCCATACCCAAAATCGCAATAATGTCGCGTAATTCTTTATAACGTTGCAGGATGCCTTGAACTTTACGAGCAACATCATAATGCTCTTGTCCAATTACCAACGGATCCAGCTGACGGCTGGTAGAATCCAAAGGATCAATCGCAGGATAAATACCTAATTCGGCAATTTGGCGAGACAATACAACGGTCGCATCCAAATGCGCAAAAGTGGTTGCAGGCGACGGGTCGGTCAAGTCATCCGCAGGCACATATACCGCTTGGATAGAGGTGATGGAACCGGTCTTGGTTGAAGTAATACGCTCTTGCAATACGCCCATTTCCTCAGCCAGAGTAGGCTGATAGCCCACCGCTGAAGGCATACGGCCTAACAACGCCGATACTTCGGTACCCGCCAACGTGTAACGATAGATGTTGTCAACGAAGAACAAGACGTCACGGCCTTCATCGCGGAAATATTCCGCCATGGTCAAACCGGTCAACGCAACGCGCAATCTGTTTCCTGGCGGCTCGTTCATCTGCCCGTAAACCAGCGACACTTTATCGATTACGTTTGAATCGGTCATTTCGTGATAGAAGTCGTTCCCTTCACGAGTACGTTCACCCACACCGGCAAACACCGAGTAACCACTGTGCTCAATCGCGATATTACGGATCAATTCCATCATGTTGACGGTCTTGCCAACACCGGCACCGCCGAACAATCCGACTTTACCGCCCTTAGTAAACGGACAGACTAAATCGATAACTTTGATACCGGTTTCCAACAACTCGCTAGCCGCGGCCTGCTCAGCATAGCTTGGCGCTTCACGGTGTATGCCCCATTTTACTTTTTCGCCGATGGGACCTTTTTCGTCAATGGGCTGACCCAAGACGTTCATAATTCGGCCTAAGGTTTCCTGACCGACCGGTACTGCAATAGGTGCGTTGGTATTAGTGACTTTTAAGCCACGGCCCAAACCGTCGGTGGTACCCATAGCAATAGTTCTGACGACACCATCACCTAATTGCTGCTGAACTTCCAGCACCAAGCCTTTGCCTTCTACATTTAAGGCGTCATATACTTTGGGCAGGTCTGCACGTGAAAATTCCACGTCAACGACCGCGCCTATAATCTGAACGATTTTACCCGAACTCATTGAGTTGTCCTCTTGTGTTGTGTCATTTTACTTGGGCCCTTCGACTAGCTCAGGAGCGCCTTAAACAGCTGCGGCACCGGCAACAATTTCTGAAATTTCCTGAGTGATAGCAGCTTGTCTGGCTTTGTTATAGATCAGTTGTAACTCGTTGATAATATTTCCGGCATTATCCGAAGCACTCTTCATCGCCACCATTCTGGCCGCCTGTTCGCAGGCGTTATTTTCAACCAATCCCTGATAGACGATAGATTCGATATAACGAGTTAATAGATGATCCAAAACTTCCTTGGCATCAGGCTCATAAATGTAATCCCAATGACCGCTTAGATTTTCATCAAGCTCGTCGGCTACGACGGGCAATAATTTTTCAATAGTAGGCTTCTGGGTCATGGTATTAACAAACTCATTGCTTACTACATGCAACTCATCGATTCTACCTTGCTCGTAAGCATCCAACATAATTTTAATGATGCCGATAATGTCATGCTGGTGCGGAGCGTCACCCAACTTAGAAACATGCCCGACTAAATTCACTTTCAAATTACCAAAAAAACCAAATGCCTTGGTGCCAACCGTACAAATATCTACTTCAATATCCGCTTTGTCCCATTGCATTATTTGGGTCAGCGTTCTTCTGAATAAATTTGAATTCAGTCCCCCGCACAAGCCCCTATCAGAACTAATCACAATGATCCCAACGCGTTTAACTTGGCGTTCAACGAGAAAAGAGTGCTTATACTCAGGATTGGCTTGAGCCAGATGTTTGATAATCTGACCGATTTTTTTCGAGTAGGGGCGTGTTGCCAACATTCTGTCTTTTGTTTTACGCATTTTACTCGCAGCAACCATCTCCATGGCCCGCGTGATCTTTTGAGTATTTTTAATACTCCCGATCTTACTGCGTATTTCTTTACCAACAGCCATCTTAAGACCCTTTTACCAGCTATGAGTTTTGACGAAAGTCTGGATTGCAGTCAGCATCCCCGTTCTTATGTCATCATTAAAATCGCCGGTTGCATTAATATTGTTCATTAATTCAGAATGCTCTGACGACATGTATGACTGTAAGGCGGCCTCAAAAGCAAGCACTTTGTTTACTTCCAAACTATCAAGGAAACCTTCATTGGCAGCAAACAAGGAAACCGCCATTTGCGCAACCGACATCGGCGAGTATTGATTCTGCTTCATCAACTCGGTCACACGTTGACCACGTTCAATCTGCTTGCGGGTGTTTTCATCCAAGTCGGATGCAAACTGTGCGAAAGCCGCCAACTCGCGATATTGCGCCAAATCAAGACGCGTACCGCCACCCAATTTCTTAATGATCTTGGTTTGAGCCGCACCACCTACACGCGATACCGATAGACCTGCGTTCACCGCCGGGCGTATGCCGGAGTTAAACAAATTGCTTTCCAGGAATATCTGACCGTCAGTAATGGAAATCACGTTGGTCGGCACGAAAGCCGATACATCGCCGCCTTGAGTTTCAATAATAGGCAATGCGGTCAATGAACCGGTTTTGCCTTTTACTTTACCGCCGGTTAATTTCTCAACTTCTACAGCATTGATGCGTGACGCCCTTTCCAGCAAACGGGAATGCAAATAGAACACGTCCCCTGGGTACGCTTCACGGCCTGGCGGACGGCGCAGCAACAGTGAAATCTGGCGATAAGCCCAAGCTTGCTTGGTTAAATCGTCATAAATGATCAGCGCGTCTTCGCCGCGGTCCCTGAAGAATTCACCCATGGAACAGCCGGTATAGGGCGCAATAAATTGCAGCGCCGCTGATTCCGATGCAGATGCTGAGACCACAATCGTGTGAGCCATTGCACCGTGTTCTTCCAACTTACGTACTACGTTGGCGATCGATGAACGTTTTTGGCCGATAGCGACATAGATACATTTAATACCCGTGCCTTTTTGATTAATGATTGCATCAACGGCAATAGCCGTTTTACCGGTTTGTCTGTCGCCAATAATCAACTCCCGTTGACCCCGGCCTACCGGAATCATCGCATCAATAGATTTCAAACCCAATTGCACAGGTTGATCAACTGATTGACGGGCAATTACACCCGGTGCAATTTTTTCAATCGGAGACGTTTCAGTGGTTTCAATGGCCCCTTTGCCGTCAATTGGATTACCCAGCGCGTCAACGACACGCCCCAGCAATGCTTCGCCGACAGGTACTTCAAGGATTTTTCCGGTACATTTTACAGTATCGCCTTCAGAGATGTGCTGGTAGGAACCTAATACCACCACACCCACGGAATCTCTTTCGAGGTTAAGCGCCATGCCGAAGGTGTTGCCGGGAAATTCCAGCATCTCGCCTTGCATCGCTTCCGAAAGACCGTGTACCCGTACAATACCGTCAGTCACACTGACTACGGTACCTTCTGTATGGGACTCGGCGCTCAGGTCGAAGTTTTCGATCTTCTTTTTAATCAGATCACTTATTTCAGATGGGTTTAATTGCATATTCTGTTTCTCGCTCTGGTTTAGAGTCGTTTTGCTAATTGTTGAAGCTGGCCTTTAATGGAACCGTCAATCACTCTGTCGCCTGCACGTACCAAAACGCCGCCGATTAATGATTTATCCACGGTCACATTCATATGGACTTTTTTGCTTAGCGTTTTTTCCAGCGTTGAATTGAATCGCTGCTTTTCTTCTTTCGAGAAAGCATAAGCAGTGGATACTTCAACATCGACATAACCTTCACTTTCCGCTTTAAAGGCTTCGAATTGCGCGGCAATAGTCGGCGCTAAGGATAGCCGGTTGTTTTGAACCAGTAATTTCAGAAAATTTGCACCTTCTCCATCCACTTGCCCCTGACAAATATCCAGCATCAGCGCAGATAACCTTTCCTTACTTACTTTCGGGTTATCCACTACGACAGAAATTTCTTTATCATTCAGGACAGCAGATATAAACGCCAAACTTTTCGACCACTGTTCAGTCGTACCGGTTTCTTGAGATCGTTTGAAAACCGCCGCTGCATAAGGTCTTGCCAATGTTGCCAGTTCGCTCATTACGCTTAACCCAATTGATTAGAGATTTTGCTCAGGATGTCCTGGTGCTTGGTTTTATCTATTTCCGCACTCAGAATCTGTTCTGCCGCCCGCAAAGCCAAGGCCGACACTTCTTTACGCAAATTTTCTATGGCCTGTTGTTTTTCCTGCTCAATCTGCGCCTTTGCCACAAGAATCAAACGCTCGCCTTCTTTTTTGGCGGTGTCTTTTGATGCTTCGACAAGCTCATTGGCGCGTTTTTGAGCTAAATTAACAATCTCTGAAGATTGTTCTTTGGCTTCTTTTAAAACACCCTTGGCCTTTTTCTCCGCCAAGTGCATTGCTTCCTGACCTTTTTCAGCCGCAGCCAAACCATCAGCAATTTTCTTTTTACGTTCTTCTAAAGAGTCAAATAAAGGCGGCCAGATGTACTTCATGGTAAACCATACCAGAAGTGCAAAGGTAATCATTTGCCCAATCAGAGTAGCATTGATGCTCACGATGCGTTCCTCTTGTTGCTATTAAAGTTAAACGGCTCTATTAACCCGCTGCCGCAGCTTGTACAGCAGACAGGAATGGGTTAGCAAAGGTAAAGAACAGCGCCAAACCAACACCGATCATTGTTACCGCATCCAACAGACCTGCAACAACAAACATTTTTACTTGCAGCATAGGCACCATTTCAGGTTGACGGGCTGCGCCTTCCAGAAATTTTCCGCCTAACAGACCGAAACCGATAGCTGTACCTAAAGCGCCCATACCTAGAACCAGACCCACTGCAATAGCAGTCATGCCTTGTACATCAGCAATTAATTTTGCAATTTCCATGAAACCTCCAAACCTATAGTTAAATTATAAAAAAGTTAAAAAATCATTAATGATCTTCATGCGCCATACTCAGGTAAACAATAGTTAATACCATGAATATAAATGCTTGAAGCGTGATAATTAAAATATGAAAGATCGCCCAGGGGAAACTCAACACCGGCTGAAGATACCAAGGCAATAAAGCAATCAAAATAAAGATCAACTCACCCGCATACAGGTTTCCGAATAAACGAAGCGCCAATGAAATGGGCTTTGCAATTTCTTCGACCAACTTTAACAGCAGATTGAAGGGTAACAGCCAAGGGCCGAATGGCTGAAACATCAGTTCTTTAGCAAAGCCCCAAGGGCCTTTTACTTTGATGCTGTAGAAAATAATCAAACAGAACACGGAGATGGACATTGCAAACGTTGCATTTAAATCCGTACTTGGAACGACGCGCAGATATTCAATGCCCATTAACGAACCGATTAACGGTAAAATATCAACTGGGAACAAGTCCATAAAATTCCATAGGAATACCCAGCAAAAAATGGTCAGCGCCAGAGGAGCGATTAATTTACTGTGACCATGAAAACTGTCCTTAACCTGGGTATCGACAAATTCGATCATCATTTCGGCGAAATTTTGCACCAACCCAGGGACGCCCGATGTCGCTTTTTCAGCAGCCATCTTAAAAAACCAGATAAACAAACCACCCAGAACGGTCGAGAAAAATAACGTATCTAAATGCAACGTCCAGAAGCCTTCGCCCACAGATAGCGAAGTCAAATGGTGGATAATATAACCGGTTGCACCTTCGGCATGAGCTTCGGTAGCCATCGTTCCTCTCTAAATATGTGAATGTCAGCGCATTAAAAGCGCAAACCAAAAAACCGACAATGCCGCTATGTATACTGACAGCAGCGGTAATATTTCTATGTTTGGAAACTGAAAAATCATGAAGAACAGCGCAGCTGTTAACAATAACTTGCCTGATTCCCCGGCATAAAAAGATCTTACAATCTTCCTTGCTTCCTGCCCTGCAGTTCTATGTACCCGCAAGGCAAAATACAGATTTGGAATAAATGCCGCCGCTCCGCCTAAAACAGCTGACAGGACTGCAGAACGCCCTCCCGTCAAAGCGAAGCCCGACGTCATTATTATTATCATCAAAATTTGATAACTTATAATCTTACTGACTGTAGAGTCTTTGCTATCCGCCACAATCGACTCCATACCAAACAGCTCGGGAATTATAGCTAGCGACCCCCATTAAATCAAGAAGGAAGATCGAATTTAACTTACTTTTTTTATTGTTATTAACCCTCATCTACCGACACATTATTTAATTTGCCCGAGAATTCCATCCAGCTCTTCTAGACTGGAGTACGCGATAACCAGCTTGCCGGCGCCATTTTCCTTATGCTCAATCAATACTTTTGCCCCCAGCTTTGCCGTCAACTCTTCCTGCAAACGCAAGGTGTCTTTGTCTGTTTCCTTTATTTTAAGTATTTTAGGCTCCGCCTGGCTGTCTTTAACTAAACGCTCTGCAGCCCTTACCGTTAGACCGTCTTTGACAATTTTGCTAGCCGCAGCCACCTGTTTTGGGCCATCCAGAGACAACAATGCTCTTGCATGCCCCATTTCCAGCTGTCTATTGATCAGTAATTTTTTCACTTCCGGATGCAAATCTATCAATCTCAATAAATTGGTAACCGTCGCGCGTGACTTCCCAACCGCATCTGCAACTTGTTGATGGGTCATTTCAAACTCTTCCAATAACCTTCTCAATGCTTCCGCTTCTTCCAAAGGGTTCAGGTCTTCTCTTTGAATATTTTCGATCAGCGCTATCGCCATTGCCGTGCGATCGTCTATATCTTTAATAACTACCGGCACCTGTTGCAATCCGGCCAATTGGGCGGCCCGCCAGCGACGCTCCCCGGCAATAATTTCGTATTTTTCCAGCGCGATCTTCCGCACCACAACCGGTTGTATTATCCCTTGCGCCTTGATGGAATCAGCCAGTTCCTGCAATTTTTCGGGGTTCATATCTTTTCTTGGCTGATACTTGCCCCGCTGCATATGCTCAATCGGAAGGGTTTGCAAATGATGACCTTCCCCTGCTGCTTGATCGTCTTTATCGGCAACATTGCCTAGCAAAGCGTCCAGCCCTCGATTTAATCCGCGTTTTTTCACAGCCATAACGTTTAACTTTTCTCTTTGATGGTAACTATTTAATAGATGCTAATTTTATATGTACCTGCTGTAAACCTTGTAGGAGCGGGCCATGCTAGCGATCAGTACGGACAAAAATTTCAGTCGATACCACAAAATGTCGCGGGCACCATTGTTCTCAGCCACCGCAAGCTCTAGTTGCTTCAAAGTAGGCTTAGCAAATCAACTAAAAGTAGAATTATGCGCTTTAAATCGGGGATGAACCGTCCAATCCGCATCATCCTTGTTCTATGCTTTATTCACTTAACGCTGATTTCGACAAATCGGCGCGGATTATCGATTCAAAATCTTCGATCAATTGCCTTAAATTCTCTGCTTCTTCCAGCAAAGTTTGGTGTTCTTTTTGAATGCCTTTAAAAAACGCAACGACCATTGCCGTTTGCTTATCCAGTTCCGCAACAGCCGCAGGCTGCGCTTCTCCCTGAGGCATATCTCTAACCGGCTGATGGTTTTCCTCTTGACCGGAATCATCCGCCAACAAGGCTTCAAGCCCCCGACCTAAACCACGTTTTCTTAAAGTCATGCGCTGTTGCGTTTTTCTTTTCTGATCATTTCACCCGCCAATGCAATATATGCCACAGAGCCTCGCGAAGCTCTATCGTAGCTCAACACCGGCAAACCATGGCTCGGCGCTTCCGCCAAACGGATATTTCTTGGAATACAGGTTCTGAATACCTTATCACCGAAATATCTAATCAACTGCTCCGATACATCCTTGGTCAAGCGGTTCCTGTCATCATACATGGTGCGCAGGATACCTTCGAGATGCAGTTCCGGGTTAACGCTGTCCTGAATATTTTTCAAAGTGCTCATTAACGCGGATAACCCTTCCAGCGCATAATACTCGCATTGCATCGGTATCAACAGGCTGTTGGCCGCGACCATCGCATTCAAGGTCAGCATATTCAAAGAGGGCGGACAATCGATCAAAATAAAATCATACTCCGCTTTTATCGGGATCAAGGCATCGGCCAGCCGCCGCTCCTTATGATCGGCATGCATCAATTCGACTTCAGCCGCAGTCAAATCGGAATTACCGGGAATCACCGAAAAACCGATCTCGGGAAGTTTAATGACTGTTTCCGATGCCGGCACTTCTTCCATCAACAAATCGTAGCTGGAATATTTGACTTCCTGCTTATCGATGCCGCAGCCCATCGCCGCATTGCCTTGCGGATCAAGATCCACCAGCAACACGCGCCGGTTAGCCGCAGCCAGCGAGGCCGCCAGGTTTACGCTGGTGGTTGTTTTCCCTACACCGCCTTTTTGATTGGTTACGGCAATTACTTTTCCCACTCGCTCACCTCGTCGGCCCGTTCAGGCGATTGTATTCGTACCAGACATCTTTCAACATCAGCTCCCGGAACACTGAGCGGTATGACAGAGTTTGTTGCTGTAATTTCCGCCAGTTCCGCATCCAGATTCTGCCCTTTCATTGCCAGCAACACACCGCCCTTGCCCAACAAATGCGCAGTCAGCCTCACTATGTCAGGCAAACCGGCAAACGCCCTGGTAAGGACGGCATCATAGGCTTTTTCAGGATGATAATTTTCCACACGGCTGTGCAGGACTTCCACGTTTTTAAGCTTTAATTCCAGCACGACCTGCTGCACAAACCGGGTCTTTTTGGCATTGCTATCCAGCAAGGTAAAGCTTATTTCGGGCAGGCATATCGCCAGCGGAATGCCCGGCAAACCGGCGCCGGTGCCAATATCGATGACCCTCCTGCCTTCGATATGCGGAACAATCGCCAAACTGTCCAATATATGCAGCCGCGCCATTTCCTCCCTGTCCCGTATCGCGGTCAGATTATAGGCTTTATTCCATTTTTCAATCAGCTTTATAAAATCGAGCAACTGATCAACTTGTTCATCAGTTACGTGTAAGTTTAATGCTGCTGCCCCGGAGACCAGAATTTCTCGACATGCTTCCATCAAGCGCTTTTCTTCTTTAGATAAACCAATAACAGAGAAACAGCGGCCGGCGTGATGCCGGGGATGCGCGATGCCTGGCCCAAGGTTTCCGGACGCTGTTTTTTTAGTTTTTCACTGACTTCATTGGACAGGCCGGGTACGCCGCTGTAATCAATGGCTTCAGGCAGGCGCAGGTGATCGTAACGCAAGGCCTTGTCTATCTCGGTTTGCTGCCTGTCGATATAACCGGCATATTTGGCCTGGATTTCGACCTGTTCGGC
>JALNYY010000073.1 GCA_023229605.1 Methylobacter sp. | reverse complement strand
GAAGATGCGGTTAGGGAGCTGATCTAAAGGCTAAAGGCTAAAGGCTAAAGGCTAAAGGCTAAAGGCTAAAGGCTAAAGGCTAAAGGCTAAAGGCTAAAGGCTAAAGGCTAAAGGCTAAAGGCTAAAGGCTAAAAATTGGAATACCCCTTAAACTTAAATGCAAGCTTTTTTCGCCCTTTGCCTTTTATCTTTCGTCTTTTTTCCTATTTCGAAAACGCAATAAACCGCCGGTAAGGCGAACCCTGCTTCCAGGTAAACGCCTCGGTGTAATAATGCATCAACGCCAGATACCCCAGCAAACCCAGGGTAACCGCTTTGCGAATCTCCACGCCGAAAAAGAACTCGGTTAACGCATTGACCGCGTTGTCCCCGTATGACTGCAACACGAACGCCAGCAAAAACGAACACAGCGGCAACACGATAAAAATCGGCACATGGCAACGCGCCGCATAGCGATACATAAGATTCCGCGGATGGCTGTGGTGTTTGTTGTAATCATGCACCACATAGAAAATATAGGCCGTCGCGTCATGCACCAGTCTAGGCACTAAAATCGCGAGGAAATAATACTGCTGAACAAAAAGATAAAAACTGCTTAATACCAATAAAACATTGGACCACAAAAACCACTTGCCCGATTGCGTGGTCACATAGCGCTGGCACAGCAGCGCGCCGCAAATCAGCCCTGCACATAAACTGCCCGCGACAAGCTTTATCAACTCCAGCTGTTGCGCATCCAGGCTGTTTTTCAGGAATATGCCGATGTAAACAAAAATACCCGCCGTAACACTCAGCCACAACAGCAGATAAAAAGCCCAATCGGGCAGACGATACAAGCCGCGCCCCACGCCCAACTGCTGTTTAAGTACGTGGTATACGGTCCAGGCCGCTACCGTCACGTAAAGCGCTTTATAGGGTATAAACAGACTGCCCACGCCAAAAATCATTGTAATTGCGAGCGTCATCAAAATGATTTTCAGCTTATAAAATTTCAGGTATTCGGTGTTGCTCGCCAACAGGATGGAGCTTGCGACTATATGCGGGGTTCCAAAAATGATTTGAAACAATAAAAACTGCTTGGGACTGCTTGGTAAATTCTGTTGTAAAAACCCGTGCCAAAACCAACCATCAAACAACTGCAGCAATAAACACAAGGGAATGATTGCATACAGCCCCAACAATAACCGGAACGAAACGGCCAGCTGATTATCATTAGGAATATCTTGAACTGAAATGGTTTGGGCAGACATTTAATATCCTCCTGTTATTATTATATTTTCATTCAAAAAATTAAGTTAAACTGATTAATCGGCTATTTTCAAGCATTGTTTTTTGTTTTTTAGGATATAAATACGCATGATATTTCAGCTACACCCACGCCTGGAGCAGGATTGCATAACCATTGGCCGTTTTGAATTATGCCGGTTATTGATGATGAACGACAGCCGGTATCCCTGGTTCATACTGGTGCCGGAACGGGCGGACTTGCAGGAAATCTACCAGCTGAGCAAAGCGGAGCGCGAATTGCTGACCGAAGAATCCAGCTATCTTGCCGAAAACATGGCGGCGCTTTATAAAGCGGACAAAATGAATATTGCGGCGATAGGCAATTTGGTTCCGCAACTGCATATCCACCATATAGTCCGCTACCAAACCGATAAGGCATGGCCTGCACCGGTCTGGGGAAAGTTCGCTGCCGTGCCTTACACGGACCGGCAGATTGCAGACCATTTGGACCGCATTAAAGATCGGTTAAAGCTGTAAAACAGGGTAAGGTCAAATAGGCACATTGCCCGCTTTAGCTTTAATCAATCAGAAATTCAGTAAAATATGCATCTTTAAATCCCCCGGAATGCTCCCCCCCCTCCTCGGCTGATGCATGATGTTCTTTGCCGCCTTCCATCCTTTCCAGCGTTTGACGAATAGCGGCAGTCGTTTCTTTCCGTAGCGCCTCCCGCTGTTCCATGGTCTGCAATTCGTCGGACGGCCTGCCGCTGTATAACATAATCAATGCATGCCTTAATGCCGGCATATGTTTTTTTACCGCCGCAATAGCTCCCGCACCCTCAACCAATAATTGCACATCGATCAGCAAAAACTTTTTTGGTTCCGCCAGATTAACGGTAAACTTAGGAGTCATTTCTATATATTTTACACCCGCTTCTGCTTCTGATTCTTTCGCCCCCTCATTCGCAGCTGCAACAGACATGAACAGCAGACTTAACACCACAACCAATAAACGCATAACAGACTCCATGTAACTTAGGAAATAGCGGCCTAGTATAAAGCCAACCTCTTCAATTTTAAAACGACACCTAATCATAACAAGGTAATGACAACTAATCTCCCTATCGGCCCGATAATGCTGGATGTTGCGGGCTTAACCCTGGCTCAAGACGAAAAAGAAAAGCTAAACCATCCCAATACCGGGGCGGTCATCCTGTTTTCGCGCAATTATCAAAATCCCGAACAAGTTACCGAGCTGATTGACAGCATTCGTGCGGCGCGTAATGGCGACATACTGATTGCCGTCGATCAGGAGGGCGGCAGAGTTCAACGCTTTCAACAGGGCTTCACCCGCTTGCCGCCTGCGGCCGGCTATGCAGGGACGCCGGAGCTGACGCAACCGGCAGGCTGGCTGATGGCCGCAGAATTACTGGCAGTCGGCGTCGATTTCAGCTTTGCGCCGGTTCTGGATATTGATTGCGGCGTCAGCGAAATCATCGGCAACCGCTCATTTTCAACCGACCATGAACTTGCGACACGTCTTTCAAGCTTATTCAGGAAAGGCATGAATGAAGCCGGCATGGCCGCAACCGGCAAGCATTTCCCCGGGCACGGCGCAGTGGCTTTGGATTCGCATCTGACCTTGCCGGTAGACGAAAGAGACCTGGATGCTATCAGGGCTAAAGACTTGCAGCCCTTTAAACAGCTTATCGCGGAAGGCCTGGAAGGCATTATGCCTGCGCATGTGGTCTATCCGAAAATCGACCCGAATCCGGCCGGTTTCTCGCCGTTCTGGATACAACAGATTTTACGCCGGGAATTAAACTTTAACGGCACGGTATTCAGCGACGACTTAAGCATGGAAGGCGCGGCATCGGTCGGCGATTTCCCCGAACGCGCCCGCCTTGCGCAACATGCAGGCTGCGATATGATCCTGGTTTGCAACAACCCGGCCGCAGCCGGGCAGGTGCTTGACGCCTTGCCGATAAACCGGGACCCTGTCAGAGAGCAAAGGCTGGAGCGCATGAAAGGCAAGCCGCAGATGAACCGCGAGCAGCTGATGCACTCCGAAAAATGGCAGCAACTATCAACCCTCATCAACCACACCTATAACCATGCTTGAAGAAATCAACCGCGTCCGGGCAACCGCCGATTTGCTGCACAGCGAACAGGAAGTTGAAGCCGCCATCGACAAAATGGCCTGGGAAATCAACATCGCGCTTGCCGATCGCAACCCGCTGTTGCTCTGCGTTATAAACGGCGGCATCGTCGCCGCCGGCAAATTACTGACCCGGTTAACCATCCCGTTAACCATTGACTCCATCCATGCCAGCCGTTACCAAAACCAGACCTCGGGCGGCAGCATCAAATGGCTGGTTCAACCGGAAACACCGCTTAAAGGCCGCACCGTACTGATCGTCGATGACATCCTTGACGAGGGCATTACACTGGCAGCCATCTGTCAGTATTGCCGGGAACACGGCGCGGCAGCCGTCTACAGCGCCGTATTGGCGGATAAAATCCTCGATCATCAAAAACCGGTAACCGCAGACTTTATCGGATTGAAAGTGGAAAACCGTTATTTGTTCGGCTACGGCATGGATTACAAGGGCTATTTACGCAACGTAGCGGGCATTTATGCCTGCAAGGAATAAACATCATGACCACACTTGCGATCATCGGCGGCACCGGCCTGACCCAACTCAGCGACTTAAACATCATCAAGCGCGAACAGCTGGACACGCCTTACGGCCAGCCTTCCGCCGAATTTGTCACCGGCGAGTTGAACGGCAGCTGGATCATATTCCTGGCCAGACACGGCAATCCGCACACAATAGCCCCGCACCAAATAAATTACCGCGCCAATATCTGGGGACTTAAACAGCTCGGCGTTGAACAGATCGTCGCCGTCGCCGCAGTAGGCGGCATTACCGGCGACATGGCGCCTGCGCATATCGCCATCCCCGACCAGATTATCGATTACAGCTACGGCCGCAAGCATACTTTTTTTGAAGATGAGACTGTCACCCACATAGACTTTACCTATCCGTACAATCAAAAACTGCGTTCCCGCTTAATCAGCGCCGCAGCTCAGGCCAACATAAAAATCAGTCCGTTAGGCACCTATGGCTGCACCCAGGGGCCGCGTTTGGAAACCGCCGCAGAAATCCGGCGCATGGAAAGAGACGGCTGCGATCTGGTCGGCATGACCGGCATGCCGGAAGCCGCCCTGGCCAAGGAACTCGATATGGATTATGCCGCAATCAGCGTAGTCGCCAACTGGGCGGCGGGAAAGTCGGAGGGTGAAATCACCATGGATGAAATCGAGCGGCACCTCCATAAAGGCATGGCGAATACCGCTGAATTGCTCAAAGCTTTTGTAGGCTAGATTGAGGCCGCAAGGATGTAGGAAGCTTACAAAAAATATCGGTAACGCTTAATGATGGCAACCGGCTCCATGGATATGCCCGTGTTCCGCTTCCTCTTTAGTCGCCGGCCTAACCTCCACAACTTCCACATCGAAAGTTAAGGCCATCCCTGCCAGCGGGTGGTTTCCGTCGATGGTAATATCGTCGCCGTCGATATGAATAATAGTAACCTCGCCGGAACCGGAACTGACATCGGCATGGAACATCATTCCGACTTCAATCTCGTCTATACCTTCAAACATGGCCCGCGGGATGACCTGGATCATTCCGTCATTTTTCTCGCCATAAGCGTCTTTGGCCGCAACGCGCACATTGAATTTGTCGCCGACGGCTTTGCCGTGCAGCGCATCTTCCAGACCGGGAATGATGTTTCCTGTGCCGTGCAAATAAGCCAAAGCCTCATCACCTATTGAACTGTCCAGTACTTCGCCGTCATCATTAGTCAAAGTATAGTGAATTGAAACAGCCATATTGTCAGCTACTTGCATGATAAAACCTTTTTCGTAATTTAAAAGCCGACTATCATAAAGATTTGCGGCTCTTTTGTCTGAAAAAATATTTCAACCATCATACATCTACAGGAAATAAACCATGTCGCGCTGGAGACCGCCTAGCCCCAAGTCATCCCCTTACATCACGCAAGAAGGGTATCAGGCGCTGGAAATTGAACTAGGAGAACTGTGGACCAAACGCAAAGAGGTTACCCAGGCTTTAACGGCTGCGGCTGCGGAAGGCGATCGCTCGGAAAACGCCGAGTACATCTATCGTAAAAAAGAATTACGCGGCATAGACCGGCGCATCCATTACCTGCAAAAACGACTGCCCGCCCTTAATATCGTATCCCAGCCGCCTGACGATCAGGACAGGATATTTTTTAGCGCCTGGGTAACCCTGGAAAATGAAGCGGGCGAGGAAGTAACCTACCGCATAGTCGGGGCCGATGAGCTTGATCCCAAAAAACAATACATCAGCCTTGATTCGCCGCTGGCAAAAGCGCTGCTGAAAAAAACATTTGACGATGAAGCCGTCATTCGAAACGAACTTAAAGAGACCCGGTATACAGTCGTTGATATTAATTACGGCAACCGATAACCAGCCTAATTCTGTAAACGTTCGGAATACGTCCGCTACGCAGGCCTCGGGTTCGCCATCCGACTTAAATTTAAGATTGCAATAAATGTAACACCCTATATAATACGCAGAGTACGGAGAGGTGGCTGAGCGGCCGAAAGCGGCGGTCTTGAAAACCGTTGAGGGGTGATACCCTCCCAGGGTTCGAATCCCTGCTTCTCCGCCATATATACAAAAAACCGATTGTTTTTAAAAGACAATCGGTTTTTTTATGCCTGCTTGCCCCATCTTTGGGCGCTGGATTTATAAATTATCCGGCATCAATACGCTTTTCAAATTTTTGTTTTGCTATAAACAAAGTCATCTATACAAAATACCTAACGTAACCGTATTTTCGTAGCTTTCAATTCCAATACTGTTTTTATCCTGATTCAAATAGCTTTCTTCCCCACCAACACAGATAATCTATAGATTAAATCCAGCGTCCCGACATCTGTTATAGTTGCAGCACAAGTCCACTCAGGATAAATGTAAATGCACCTCTTCGACAGAATTTTCAAACTGCACAACATTCTTGTGCAACGCAAAACGCCTATCTCTACGACAGACTTAAAGGACAAACTGCAATGTTCCAGGGCGACTGTCGCCAGAAGCGTCGACGCCATGCGGGATTATCTCGGCGCGCCGATCGATTACGACAGAAACCGCAACGGTTACTGTTACGACCCTGAAAACAGCGAACATCCTTACGAACTTCCCGGCTTATGGTTCAGCGCCGAAGAATTGCGCGGCCTGCTGATTTGCCAACATCTGCTGGACAATATCGGGCCGGGCATACTGCACGAACAAATCAAACACCTGCAAAGCCGTATCGAGCAACTGCTTTCCCAGCACCCGGATGCCGCCAAACCCAAACTCGACAACATCAAAATCCTCACCGTCGGCAGCAGGCAGTTAAAAGACGACAGCCATTATCTGCGGGCCGCCACCGCTTTATTCAGCGGTAAACGCCTGCAAATCGCCTATCACGCCCGCAGCAGCGACCAGCAGACCCGCCGGGAAATCTCGCCGCAAAATCTCATTTTCTACCGCGATAACTGGTATCTGGACGCATGGTGCCATTTCCGCAACGAGCTGCGCATTTTCGCCGTAGACAAAATCGCCGCATCCAAAGTGCTGGATGCAGAAGCGCTCATACTTCCGAAAGAACAACTCCACCACTATTTTGCCTCCTCCTACGGCATCTTCCCCGGCACCGCAAAACACACCGCCGTGCTGGTATTTTCCGCCGAACGAGCCCGTTGGATCGCCGACGAATACTGGCATTCCGAGCAGCAAACCCGCCGGCTCGACGATGGCCGGTTCGAACTCAAGATTCCCTTTAACAACCACAGCGAGCTGCTGATGGATATTCTCAAATACGGCGCGGATGTCGAAGTGCAAGCGCCGGATTTCCTGGTTGAAGCGATTGTCGAGCAAGTCGAGGCGATGAGAAAAATGTACCGGGATGGATAATTTTTTATTTCGCGCTCACGGTTTGCAACAGAGGGTGTGTTAAAACATCTCAACAATAAATGAAACTACGGAACATACGATGGATTACAACGACTTTTTCAAACAGGCGACCAAGCTCGACGCGACCTATCCCTATCAGGAAAAGCTGGGATGCCATCCATGGCCGGACTTTCTGGAAATCCCGACCGGTTTGGGGAAAACAGCTGCGGTAGTGCTGGCTTGGCTATACAAGCGCACCGTTTTGCAGGACTCGAACACGCCGCGCCGTCTGGTTTATTGCCTGCCGATGCGGGTATTAGTTGAACAGACAGTGAGTGAAATTCACAAATGGTTGAAAAATCTGGGCGGCGATACGGCAAATATCCCGGTGCGTCTATTGATGGGTGGAGAGCAAGATTTGAAATCAGAGAAAGATTTGAAACCATGGACTTTACATCCGGAACAAAACGCTATTTTGATCGGAACCCAAGACATGCTGCTATCCAGGGCATTGATGCGCGGCTACGGCATGAGCCGCTACCAATGGCCCGTGCATTTCGCGTTGCTGCATAACGATGCATTATGGGTATTCGATGAAGTGCAGCTGATGGGAGCCGGTCTCGGTACATCGGCGCAGCTTGAAGCGTTTCGCCGCCAATTTAAAACCCACGGCAACGCACGAACATTATGGGTTTCCGCCACGCTTAACCGGCAATGGCTCAATACCGTCGATTTTGCCGAACACCTTGCCAACGCCGATACCTTGCAACTTGCCGACCTGGAAAAACAACTGCCCGCTGTGCAAAAACGCTTTCATGCCATTAAAAGACTGCAACAAGGCAATGCCGTATTAAATGCGGAAAACAAAAAAAGCAATTGCAAAGCCTATCTTGACGCTTTAGCCAAACAAATTCTTGAAACGCATCAGCCGCAGACCAACACACTGGTCATCCTTAACAGCGTCGAACGCGCACAAGACTTAATGCAATTGCTGCAAAAACAAAAGACGGCTATTGAACTGCTGTTGGTTCATGCCCGCTTTCGCGCAGCGGAACGCCGGCAGCTCAATCTCGCCATTCAGAGTGAGCCCGGTTCGGAGGGGCGGATTATTGTCGCCACCCAGGCGGTGGAAGCCGGCGTCGATATTTCCTCCCGGACTTTATTTACCGAGCTGGCGCCTTGGGCATCGCTGGTGCAACGCTTCGGCCGTTGCAACCGCTATGGAAAATATGCCGAAGGCGCGGATATTTTCTGGCTGGATATTAACGACGACAAATCGGCACCGCCTTATGCCTATCAGGAAATGGAACAAAGCCGCGACATTTTGCGCAACCTGGATAATGCCGCGTCCGCCGGACTGCCGCCGGTCGAATCCGAACAGCCCATCAGCCATATTTTGCGGCGCAAGGATTTCCTGGATTTATTCAACACCGATGCCGACTTGACCGGTTTCGACAGCGACATTTCGGTATTTATCCGCGATGAAGGTTCGCCGCAACTCCGCGTGTTCTGGCGCGATTTTCAAGGCGGCAAACCGGAAGCAAATCAGCCCGGCCATGCCGAGTTATGCCCGGTTTCCATCGGGCAGATCAAAGCCTATCTGGGCAAAGACAAGCAAAAAGCCTTTGTTTGGGATGGTCTAGGCGAAAACTGGAAAGCTGTCGATCAATACAGCGTTTATCCCGGCATGACGCTGTTATTACGCGGCGATAACGGCGGCTACGATCCCAAACTGGGTTTCATGGCCGACAGCAAAACGACGGTTGAAGAGCTGGAGCACACTAACGATGCGGCCGATAGTTATCGAGGCGACCCCGATAGTCGAAAAACCATTCCTATCTTATTGGAGGCGCATCTTGATCATGTTGCCGAAGCCGCGCAAAACTTGATGCAAAATCTCCAGCTAGACAACGATGAAATCACCGCCGCTATCGGCACCGCTGCGGCTTGGCACGATGTCGGCAAGTCTCACCCCGTTTTTCAACAAACCATGATCAAAAATACCAAATTAGATGACCGGCAACTCTGGGCAAAATCCGCATCCCAAGCTCGGCACAGCCGCCGTTACTTCCGACATGAATTGGCCTCAATGTTGGCTTGGTTAATACAGGGTGAAAAATCGCTATCCCATGACCTGATCGCTTACCTGATCGCCGCCCACCACGGCAAAGTCCGCATGAGTTTACGCGCCATGCCCGATGAACCATCGGCAGAACAGGGCAAACGCTACGCTCGCGGCGTTCACGAGGGAGACTGTCTAAAGTCGTTGCAAGTCAACGGTATGACATTGCCGGAAACCACGCTGCAACTGGATGTCATGGAATTGGGCGAAAGCGCCATGGGTGCATCATGGACCACCCGGGCTCAACGATTATTGACCGAACACGGCCCATTTCGGTTGGCCTGGTACGAAACACTGGTACGCATCGCCGACTCGCGGGCGTCGGGGCAGGAACAAAAAGAGCCTATATAAAATTGAATAGGTAACCTTTTTCATTCTTAGTTAATACATCGGTGGATGCGTTGCACTTATCCACCCTACTTCAACCCTTAATAAATGTCGCATGTAGGGTGGATAAGCAGCGCGCATCCACCAACGATGTAACTCATGCAAAATGAAAACACGGTAATTCATTATGAGAATAGTAGTATCAAACTAAAACAATAACGGACAAAAAACCGATGACACAAAACATATTATTAAACGGCTGCGCACCTACGCCGCTGGCGCATTACCTGAAAGCATTGGGTATTTTGCGTCTGGTTGCAGAACAAAAAGACCCTGATGCCACAGGCTGTTGGCGTAACGAAGGTTTTGTTTTGAACAGCGTTTTGGACAAAGAAGCCTTATTGCAGTTTTTTCTGGAAGAGTACCGGCCTACGCCGATTATCGCGCCGTGGAATGGCGGCAGTGGCTTTTATTATCAGGAAAGCAAATCCAAAGCCATAGATCCTGCGACCGGAAAAAAGCAAAAAAGCGGCATTCGCAACCAACCGACCGAAGCGACACGCACCGTCGAGGCTTTGCTCAATAGCGAAGCGCCGCGCTTTGCCGAATATCGCCAATTGCTTGCTCAAGCCCGGCAAATGTTGACGCAATCCGGCTTTCAGGAATCGCCTAAAAATGAAGACAAAAATACCGTACTTCAGCTAATCAGAAACAGTTTTCCCGATACATTTTTAGGCTGGCTGGATGCAGCGCTACTGATAAGCCAGGACAAAACCTTCTTTCCGCCATTACTGGGAACGGGCGGCAATGACGGCAATCTGGATTTCACCAACAACTTTATGCAGCGGCAGCTGCAATTGTTCGATGCGCAAGACGGCGTTGCCAATCAAGCCGTCCGGTCATGGCTGTTGTCCGCGTTGTTTGAGTATCCTGCTTCCCACTTGCAAAAAGATGCCGCCATCGGCCAGTTTTCGCCCGGCAATGCCGGAGGCCCCAATGCTACGGCAGGTTTTGAGTCCAGCTCGCTGATCAATCCATGGGATTTTGTGCTGATGCTGGAAGGGTCGTTGTTGTTTGCCGCCAATGCGACCCGGCGTTTTCAGCAGGATAATGCCGGGGCTTTAAGTTATCCCTTTACGGTGCGCAATACCGGTGGCGGCTCTGGTTCAAGCGAACAATCGGATGAAACCAATGCCCGTGCCGAAATCTGGCTGCCGCTCTGGCATAACCCGGCATCGCTGGCGGAATTGAAAGCCTTGTTTCAGGAAGGCCGCGCCACCGTTGGCCGCCGTCCGGCCAAAGACGGCCTGGATTTTGCCCGCGCTGTCGCAGCGTTGGGCGTCGATCGCGGCATCGGCGAATTTCAACGCTACGGTTTCATGATGCGCTCCGGCAAAGCCTATCTTGCCACGCCGATGGGACGCATCCAAACCCGTCACAATCCCGTTGCGGAATTGTGCCAGGACTTGGATAAAGCCCGGTTTCTGGAAAATCTGCGCGGCTTTGCCCGTAAAGCCGAAGCCCCCGGACGCATCGTATCGCTGGTGCATCAACTGGAAAACCGTTTATTTGAGCTGACACGCAACAGCGACCCTAAAACCGCTCAGGACATTCTAATGTTGCTCGGCAAGTTACAGCGAGCGTTAAGCATCAGCGCCAAAGGCCGCGAAGCCGTCAGAAGGCCGGTGCCGTTACTTAGCGCTGCCTGGTTGCTAAATGCCGACGATGGAACCGCTGAATTCCGCTTGGCTTGCGCTTTGGCCGGATTATCGGCAGCAGACTTGCCGATGCGCGTCCATTTCGCACCGGTAAAAGCCAAGGAACAGGCATGGGACGAACATTCCCGCCTTGCGGTTTGGGGCGAAGGTTCTTTTGAAAACAACATGACAACGCTGTTACGAACTCGGTTATTGGCGGCGGAACGCCTGCAACACAAAGACAAACCTTTCAACTTCGGTTTCGGTGCCGACTGTAGCGACATCGCCTCTTTCCTTGAATCCACCACCGACGACCTGCGTATCGGCGAATTGGCGCAAGGCTTAGCCTTGCTCAAGGACATCCCCAGAAATTTGACCGGGGAAAAAGATCGGCAAGCCGTGTTGCCTGGGGCTTACGTTACATTAAAGCCATTTTTCACCACCGACGAGGCGCTGAAAAAAACCGGTTTTTTGCCGCCGGATTGCAAGCTTCCGTTTCGTGCGGAAATACTGGCTGGTCTAGCGGCGAATCAAACCGACAAGGCCGTCAAACTGGCTTGGGACAAACTTAAGCACGCCGGAGTCGCATTACCTACATTCCCTAACCAACCGCCGTCCGCATTGGCTATGGATGGACAGCGGTTACTTGCCGCCTTGGCCATCCCTGTAGAGTTTGGCCAATTGGAAAAAATGCTGCGGGGCATAAAAACTTACCAGTTTATGTAGGGTGGATAAGCGTAGCGCATCCACCATCATCTGCTATCGGTGGATGCGCTACGCTTATCCACCCTACACCTACCACTTAAGGAAAACATAACATGACCATTGACTTTTCAAGCTTACAAACCACACCGCGCTTGTTGATTGAAGCTGATTTACAGCCTCTCCAAGGCGCCCGCTTTCAACCGACAGGATTTCCCGACTTAGGCGCGGCGGTATACGACGGCCCGAACGGTAACCGCCTGTTGCTGGTGGAATCGGCGCAAAGCTTGGCTAACCGCCTGGAAGTTGTCTGTTGGGATGCGCCCAACGATGACTGGGCAGCGCCATTACAAGGTTTGCCATTAGTTAAAGTGATCGATAAACAAGGCGCATCATTGACCAACACGGTACTGGAAGCGCATCGGCTTAACTCGCCCTATATCTTGGAAGGCAAAGATAAATCGGTGTTTGACATACTTAAAAAAGAACTGGCGGATATGAACGAAGGCCCGGTAGACATCCGGAAGCTGGCTGCGGTGGTGCTGAAATACGATACCAACGCCTTGCTACATGGGATTTTCCTGGCTAAAAGTGAATTGGCGGGAGGCAGATTACGATTGCCGCGTGTTGTGTCGGCCTTTATTGAAGCTGAGGATGTGAAACTGGCGCAAAGCGGCGGTGTCAAAAACGACCATGTCAATCCTTCAGGAGACACCGCCAAAGGATTTGGCAACGTGCCGTATTCCCGTGATGACTACACCGCCCCCAAAATCACCGCCTACTTCAACATCGACTTGGCCCAAATACGCGGATTCGGTTTAGGGCTAGCGGTTGAACAATTGCTGACCGCACTGGCGCTGTACAAAATCCGCCGTTTTCTGGACGAAGGCTTGCGCTTGCGCACCGCTTGCGACCTGGAAGTCCAGGAGGATGGACTTTTAGTGACCCGCCCAAAAGGCTGGACATTGCCCGAGCGTACCCAATTGGAAGCCGCATTGCCCGGATTAATAGCTGCGGTCGCAGCGGAAAACCGTTTCGCCGAACCGCGTGTTACCGTGGTGAAATGGGAAAAAGGCGCAGAAAAAAAGGCTAAACCCGAAACCGGCGCAGAAAGTAACGGAGGCTAAACCATGCTGACGCTATCGATTACTTTCCTCGCCGGGCGTTATCACGCCACCCCCTGGGGGCGGCATGTCAACGAGGCCGATGTTGCTTGGCCGCCAGACCCTTGGCGCTTAAGCCGGGCATTGATTGCCGCTTGGCACAGAAAACTGGACAGCCAACGCTACCCGCGTGAAATGCTGGAAGCGTTGTTGTCCGCGTTGGCCGGGGAAGCGCCGCATTACCGCTTGCCGACTGCCGTTCATGCCCATACCCGGCATTACATGCCCAACCGGCAAAAATCCACGCTGATTTTCGATGCCTTTGCCCGTATTAATCCTAATGATGAATTGATCGTTCACTGGCCCGAGCTGTTTTTGGAGAATAGTCAGTCGGTGTTGCTTGATGAGTTGTTGGCCGCCTTGGGCTATTTGGGGCGGGCCGAATCCTGGATTGAGGCCAAAAGATTGCCGGAATGGCATGGCGAATTGAATTGCTGGCCCGGAGAAACGGTCATTGATTTTGCAAGCGGTGAAGTCAGCAGCGAACCGGTACATTTGTATTTGCCATTGTCTCCTGCCGAATATGCTACCTTCCACAGCCAGTTTTTACAGGGATTGGAAGCCCGGCAGTTATCGAAAAAAGAACAGAAGCAAATCGATGCGTCCTTAAAACAAAACTGGCTGGATGCGTTAAGTCTCGATACCGCCGACCTGCAAGCCGCGGGCTGGAGCTCGCCGCCGTCGGCAAAAAAACTGCTTTATCAACGTCCGATTCAGGCTTTGCGCAGCAGCGTTGCCAGCCGGCCGCGCCGCCGCGTTCATCCGCCTGCCGATACGGTGCGCTATGCCATTTACGGCAAGCCGCTGGTGCGTATCGAGGACACCTTGAAATTCGGTGAATGGTTGCGCAATGGCGTACTGGGCAAAGCCAAACGTGAGTTGGGCGAAGACGCTATTCCCGCCTTGTTGTCGGGTCACGGCCTGAGCCAAGAAAACCGCCACCGGCACGCATTTTTTATCCCGGAAGCCGATAACCAAGGCCGCATTGGCCATGCCGTGATTCATATCCCGGATAGCTTTGATGCCGACACGCGCCGCGTACTGGAGAACCTCGACAAAATTTGGCTCCGCGATGGTCGGAAATGGCAGTTGATACTGGAACAGATCGGTGAAAAACCAAGCTTTGCGCATAGCGTACCGCTATTGCAGCAGTCGGCAATTTGGCAATCCCGTACACCTTACCTGCATCCCTGGCATTGCAAGAAAAATTTCGATATTGAAACGCAAATTCGCCGTGAATGCCGCGAAAGAGGCCTGCCGGAAATAGTCGGGATACAAACACAAGAAACAGTGTCGCTCGAAGGCTGCAGGCTAAGGCCTATCGATTACCACCGCTTTCGTAGCAAACGCGGCTTGACCCAGCCCGATAGCCACGGCTCGTTTTGGCAGCTCACCTTTGCCGAACCCGTTGCCGGGCCGTTGCTTCTAGGGTTTGGCTGTCACTTCGGCTTGGGGCTTTTTACACCCGAGAAATAAAGCGTAGTCAGTGCGTAGGGTGGATAAGCGCAGCGCATCCACCATGCCCATTACCGACAACAGGTTGAAATTCTATGAGCAACTACCGACGCATCTTCATCCCCGGCGGCGCTTATTTCTTCACCGTCGTAACCCACCATCGCCGTCCGCTGTTCGCCGCGCCGGAAAACGTCGCTTTGCTACGCACGGCTTTTAAAACAATCATGGCCCGACAACCGTTTACCATCGATGCCATCGTCGTGTTGCCCGAGCACCTGCACTGCATTTGGCAATTACCGGAAGGCGACGCGGATTATTCCGGGCGTTGGCGGGAAATCAAAAAATACCTTTCCAAACGTATCGGCAGCAACAGAAACCGGCGCGGCGAATTTGACATCTGGCAACGGCGATCTTGGGAGCATCTGCTACGCGATGAAAACGACTGGAAGCGGCATATGGATTACATCCATTACAATCCGGTAAAGCACGGTTTGGCGACATCGCCTGCGCAATGGCCGTATTCCTCATTCCGCAAAGCCGTCGCCGCAGGTTGGTACCAACCGGATTGGGGAGCGCAAATGGAACCCGAGAATATAAGGGATATGGATTGCGAATAAATGCAGGAAAAAATGTAGGGTGGATAAGCGCAGCGCATCCACCGCAAGCCGCACACCAACCCCGTTTATGGTGGATGCGCTGCACTTATCCACCCTACGCATCCCTTTTTTAAAAAAACAATACATTATGCAAACCGAACCCACCCAATTCGAACTGCCCATGCCGCTGCCGGAATTTACCAGCGACGACGATATGCCGCTGCTGCCTGCGCGAATGGTCAACGAATACCAATACTGCCCTCGGCTGGCCTACCTGGAATGGGTGCAGTCGGAATGGGCCGCGTCCGCCGATACCGTGGAGGGCGACCATGCGCACCGGCGCGTGGACCTGCCTGCCAAAGCCTTTCCCGAAGCGGACGGCATCGAACAGGACGACGTGCTGCATGGCCGTTCCATCACCTTGTCTTCCAGCCGCTTCGGCTTGATCGTCAAGCTGGATTTGATCGAAGCCGAAGATGGCGTCGTCACGCCGGTCGATTACAAGCGCGGCAAGCGTCCGCATATCGCCAAAGGCGCTTACGACCCGGAACGGGTGCAGCTTTGCGTGCAGGGCATGGTGCTGCAGGAACACGGCTACCGCTGCGATGAGGGCATACTGTATTTTGTGGCGGGCCGCGAACGGGTGCGCGTCGAGTTCGACGAGGAATTGCGCGCCCTGACCTTTAACGCCGTCAACGGCTTGCGGCTGATTGCAGCCGGCGGGCATATTCCCCAACCCTTGCAGGACAGCCCGAAATGTCCGCGCTGCTCGCTGGTCGGCATTTGCCTGCCGGACGAGGTCAATTACCTGCACAACGCGGCCATCGAGCCGCGCCCGTTGGCGGTGCTGCGCGACGAAGCGTTGCCGGTGTATGTCCAGGCCTACAAGGGCAAAATCGCCAAGAAAGCCGAACAGCTGGAAATCAGCGTCGACGATGCCGTCGTGCAAACCGCCCGCCTGCTCGATACCTCGCAAGTGGTGGTGATGGGCAACGTCTACATCACCACGCCGTGCCTGCAGGATTTAATGAAGCGCGACATTCCGGTCAGCTGGCACAGTTTCGGCGGCTGGTTTTTCGGGCACACCGTCGGCACCGGCCACAAAAACGTCGAACTGCGCACCGCGCAATACCGCGCCAGTTTCGAACAGCACACCTGCCTGGCTATCGCGCGCGGCCTGGTGCGGGCAAAAATCCAGAACTGCCGGACGCTGCTGCGGCGCAACTGGCGGGATCAGGACAAACCGGACGAACTCGCCAACCAGCTGAAAATCCTTGCCGATAAAGCCATGCGCGCCGGGGACTTGCAACAGCTTTTGGGCTTCGAAGGCGCAGCTGCCGCGGCGTATTTCGGCGCATTCGACAAACTGATCAGGAAATCCGGCGATCCGGATAAAATGGGCTTCGACTTTGCAACCCGCAACCGCCGCCCGCCGACCGACCCGGTCAATGCCTTGTTGTCTTACGCCTATGCGCTGCTGGTAAGAACCTGGACAGTGAATATCACCGCCGTGGGCCTGGACGCCTATCGCGGCTATTATCACCAACCGCGATACGGACGCCCGGCCCTGGCGCTGGATTTGATGGAGCCGTTCCGGCCGTTGATAGCCGATTCGGTCGTGCTGCAAGCCATTAACAACGGCGAGGTGCAATCCAGCGACTTCATCAGCTCCGCGGGCAGCGTAGCCTTGACCGACGCGGGCCGCAAGCGCTTCATCGCCGCGTTCGAGCGGCGCTTGAGCCAGGAAATCACCCACCCGCTGTTCGGTTATAAAGTCGATTACCGCCGCTTGTTCGAGATTCAGGCGCGGCTGTTCGGCCGCTACCTGCTCGGCGAACTGCCCGAATACCCTAACTTCACCACGCGCTGATGGCCGGTTACGAGCATCTGTATATCGTCACTTACGACATCCGCGACACCAAGCGCTGGCGGCGGGTGTTCCGGTTGATGAAAGGCTACGGCGACTGGTTGCAGCTGTCGGTGTTCCAATGCCGCTTGAACCGCAAACGTCATGCGGAACTGATCGCCTTGCTGGATGGCATTATTCATCATAGCGAGGATCATATTTTGATCATGGACATCGGCCCGGCGGAATCGGTCAAGCCGCAAGTGGTGAGCTTGGGCAAGAATTTTGAGACCGTCGAAAAGCAAGTGGTGATTGTGTGATCCTAAAAAATCAGCTGAAGCGCGTGAAATCCGTTCGTGCTGAACCTGTCAAAGCAGGACGGGGTTCACGCCCCACCTGTTTGGAATGTTCAACTGATTTTTTAGGTCGATGGTTCTTTCGCCGCTGTGCTGCGAGCGCTTCAGTGATGCGAAAATACACGGCAGCGCTCGCATGAAAAATGCTCTTTAAAAATCAGCTCATTATAAAAATGCATTCTCCTGCGTCCGATGGTTTGTATAATGTCTTCGGCACGGATCGAGTAGCGCTCGCGATAAGCGGCGCTAAACGGCTATTTTCCTGCCGTCCAGCGGCGGCTGTATTCCCCGGCTTTATGCCGGGGCCTCATTGAAGCTCTTGTCGCTCCGTCTACCCGGCGGCGAGGGACGTAGTATTCCCCGGCTTTATGCCGGGGCCTCATTGAAGCGAAGGGTAGTCCATTATTTGCTGCGTAATTCATCGCGTATTCCCCGGCTTTATGCCGGGGCCTCATTGAAGCCAATGGATCAATCCACGGCATAGAGGGGCCGATAAAGTATTCCCCGGCTTTATGCCGGGGCCTCATTGAAGCAGTAGCTTTGCTAACATAAACGAAACGCACAGCACCGTATTCCCCGGCTTTATGCCGGGGCCTCATTGAAGCTGGGTGGGGTGAGATGTCTTGTCTTTCTCAAAAATTGTATTCCCCGGCTTTATGCCGGGGCCTCATTGAAGCGATTTGCAAGCTCGGCGTTGACCTGCCAAGAATACAAGTATTCCCCGGCTTTATGCCGGGGCCTCATTGAAGCCACTTGATCGACAGCCCAACCACCCTGATACTGGTTGTATTCCCCGGCTTTATGCCGGGGCCTCATTGAAGCAACTCTTCCGCCGCTTGTTTTTTCGCGCGATCCTTCGTATTCCCCGGCTTTATGCCGGGGCCTCATTGAAGCTGGTGGTGTGGTGTCCGAGGCGGCGCTACAAATTGGGTATTCCCCGGCTTTATGCCGGGGCCTCATTGAAGCTTAGCGATGTTGAATTGGATAACGCCCGTTGCAGCGTATTCCCCGGCTTTATGCCGGGGCCTCATTGAAGCGTTCATGCTTGTACCTTTAAGGCGTCAATTAAAGTGGTATTCCCCGGCTTTATGCCGGGGCCTCATTGAAGCAGTGTGGGTGTACCGAATAATTCCAAACCATTTGCAGTATTCCCCGGCTTTATGCCGGGGCCTCATTGAAGCAACGTAGTACGATGCTATAGCAACATTAGTATTTTGGGGTATTCCCCGGCTTTATGCCGGGGCCTCATTGAAGCTATCAATGCCTTGCTATGTATGATACTTGTATCAATGTATTCCCCGGCTTTATGCCGGGGCCTCATTGAAGCTGAAGCGCTATCGTCATACTTTACAGATATTAAACAGTATTCCCCGGCTTTATGCCGGGGCCTCATTGAAGCAGGAGCGTATCCACGTCTAAGCCTGTCTTATTGTCGTATTCCCCGGCTTTATGCCGGGGCCTCATTGAAGCAAAGCAACGGCCTTACTTGACAGCGCGTAATGCTCCGTATTCCCCGGCTTTATGCCGGGGCCTCATTGAAGCTAATAAATGGCGTTCTCATCGAGTGCGACCGGGGCGGTATTCCCCGGCTTTATGCCGGGGCCTCATTGAAGCGAAAACACACAGGCCGTTCCGGCGGCTTGTCCCTTTGTATTCCCCGGCTTTATGCCGGGGCCTCATTGAAGCATTACTTTTTCCCACGCTTTATTTTCTTCGTTAAATGTATTCCCCGGCTTTATGCCGGGGCCTCATTGAAGCTTTATGGCGGTCACTGTCCAGTCGCCAAAATCGCGGTATTCCCCGGCTTTATGCCGGGGCCTCATTGAAGCGTCGCCTTCTTCCCAATAATCATAGGACATGGCGTAAGTATTCCCCGGCTTTATGCCGGGGCCTCATTGAAGCAACAGTGTTGTGGGTGTTCGAGCTGCTCGGTGATGTGCGTATTCCCCGGCTTTATGCCGGGGCCTCATTGAAGCTTCTATGATCATGAGCGCTTGGGCCATTCGTAAAGTTGTATTCCCCGGCTTTATGCCGGGGCCTCATTGAAGCTCACGACAGTGGTCAGGCTTTGTTGTTTGCCTTTCTTGTATTCCCCGGCTTTATGCCGGGGCCTCATTGAAGCTCACCTGGTCTAAGAATAATACCGAAGCATTTGCGGTATTCCCCGGCTTTATGCCGGGGCCTCATTGAAGCATTGAAGCTGCAACGCCCACATCGCCTTTAATGATGGTATTCCCCGGCTTTATGCCGGGGCCTCATTGAAGCTAAGGTCAGAAAGCGCCATTTGGTTTACGGAATCCGGTATTCCCCGGCTTTATGCCGGGGCCTCATTGAAGCCGTTGCAAGGGCAACAGGCCCGCAGCGTAATCATAAGTATTCCCCGGCTTTATGCCGGGGCCTCATTGAAGCGTATCGCTTCCAGCTGCCGCAAACATCGGCGACTTGAGTATTCCCCGGCTTTATGCCGGGGCCTCATTGAAGCATTCATCCTTACTTAGAATTTATTTTAGCCGCAAACGTATTCCCCGGCTTTATGCCGGGGCCTCATTGAAGCACCATCATATAAATCATATGCGGCTTGGACTAAATCGTATTCCCCGGCTTTATGCCGGGGCCTCATTAAAGCGCACCGATAACGATGCCTAACGATATGTTATTTGCCATGACAATTGCCGGTATTATTGACTGATGTTACGCAGTTGATCGAATTTACACTGAATTTAAGGAGTCGCTAACGCGACACTTGATTGAATCGGGTTCTCGCACCCGAAAGCGAGTTACTTTCTTTTGCGTCGCCAAAAGAAAGTAACCAAAGAAAAGGCGCCCCGGTTGCCGCTTCTCACCTGCGCTCCTCGCTTTCGGCGGAGGTTGCCAGAAGGGTCATCCATGGCCCTCTG